>CAITPI010000054.1 GCA_903894295.1 uncultured Acidimicrobiaceae bacterium | reverse complement strand
GTTGCCGGCGTTGGCGGTCACCGCAGTGGGCGCACCGGGCAGGGTGGCCGGAGTGACGGCGGCCGAGGCCGCGGAGGCTGCACCGGTGCCGACGGCGTTCGTGGCGGTCACCGTGAAGGTATACGCGGTGCCGTTGGTCAGGCCGTTGACCGTGCAGGTCGTGGCGCCCGTGGTGGTGCAAGTGAGTCCACCGGGCGACGAGGTCACCGTGTAGCCGGTGATGGCCGAGCCGCCGTTGCTGACCGGAGCGGTCCAGGAGACCGATGCCGAGCCGTTGCCCGGTGTGGCGGTCACGGCGGTGGGGGCACCGGGCGCAGTCGCTGCTGCCGGCGTGGTGTACGTCGCGGATGCGCCGGAGGCCGGGCTTGGGCCGTTCGAGCTGGTGGCCACCACCGTGAACGAGTAGGTGGTGTCGGCGGTGAGGCCGGTCACCGTGCCCGTGGTGCCCGTACCGGAGAAGGTCTGGGGCGTCTGGGCCACCTGGCCGATGTAGGGGGTCACCGTGTAGCCCGTGATGGTGGCGCCGTTCGCGGCGCTCGGGGCCGTCCAGGACAAGCTGGCCGTGGTGGACGAGCCGGCCGCCGCGGTGACGCCGGTCGGGGCAAAGGGAACGCCACTGGTGCCATTGGTCACGTTGATGTAGGCGGCGGCGGGAAGTTGAATCGGCGAGACACTGGTGAGGGCAGTGGTCGTGCCGATCGGGAAGACCGGAGCGGTTGCCGTGCCACCGGTCTGGACCGGTCCCGGGTTGCCGGCTGCGTCGTAACCGGTCTCGAGGCAGTCGCTGGTGCCCACGCCGGCCGCACCACCGAAGGGAATGGCGCCGGCCGAGAACTTGATGAAGCTGTTGATGCCGATGCCGGCCGTGGTGGCGTTGGTCGACGTCGCCGTGTAGGCGTTGGTCGACGTGGTGAAGGCGATGGGGAAGGTGAGCTGCTTGGCCCAGCCGACGGCCGTCGCCGTGCCGGCCCCGGTGGTCGGGGCGTTGATTGTGACCGAAGTCGGGGCGTTGGCCGGACCGTTGACCGCCGTGACGGTGGCGGCGGCCGGAACGGTGCCGGAACCGGTGGCGTAAGTGAGGTAGAGACCGTCACCCACCACGACCGGCGAAGCGCCCGGCTTGCCCGAGGTTTCGGCGAACTTTCCGGTCAACGTGGTCGAACCGGACGACCAGGAGATGGCGGCCGACGGAGCGCCCGAGGCCACACCGGCGCTGCCACCGCCGTTGTTCTGGGCCGGAGCGCTCAGATACAGCCGGGGACTGGTGAAGGTGAAGACCTCACCGACAGCCACGGCGGCGACGGTTCCACCCGGCGTGGACGGTCCGATGGTGATGGTTGCCCCCGAGATGGTGGCGACCTTTCCGGTCTCCGGCGTGGAGCCCTTCACCCAGGCCACCGGGTCACCAACGGCCAGGTTCGACGGCACAGCGGCAAACGTCACGGAGTGGGACGAACTCGTCACAGCGGTGGCCGTGGCCGTGGTCTGCCATCCGGCCGGGTTGATCGTCGAGTTGGCATCGGTCGGTCCGACCGTCAGGATCTGGCTCAAACTCGTCGAAGAACTCGCCACGACCCCGTTGAGGGCGGTCCAGGTGGCGGCCAGGAAGGGGCCGACGATCACGGTCGACACCGTGCCGCTGAAGCCGAAGGTGCCGCCCGGGGCCACCGACTGGCCCGAGGGCGTGGACGACGACGTCACGTCACCGGAGAGATCCACCGCAAAGGGGGCCACCGTGCCGGCCTGCAGGGAAGTCGTGCAGTCCGCTTCGTAGGAAACGCCCTGGGGGGCCGGGTTTCCAGGCAGGGCCGTTGCCACGGCACCGGCGGTCACCGGCAGGAGGACGACTCCCGCCGTTCCGAGCAGCACGGCAGTCGATGCTGCGATCGAAGCGCCGAAGCGCCGGGTGGAAACTTTCCTTCTCATGATTCCCCTTTTGCCGCCGAGGCGACCTGGTGAGTGAACTGCGCCCGGTGACCCGGAGTGCGCACTTTGTTGAAACGATGTTCGGAGTCCGGCAAACCTGAACGAGCGCCCGAAGCGGACGTTGCGAACATTAGCCATGTTTCTCCGACGATGCATGGCCGATGATCCCGACATCACCCGCCCCACGAAAGACAAGGGGGGTGGTCCGCAGCCGCCACAGGGATCGGCCCGACCCGGCGCCTGGCCGTGGCGCCCGGATCAGGCGTCGTTGACCGACGACACCAGCTTGGTGAGGGTGTCCTTGGCGTCGCCAAAGAGCAGGGTCGTCTTTTCGTTGAACAGGAGGTCGTTGTCGATGCCGGCAAAGCCAGGACGCATCGAACGCTTCAGGAACACCACGTGCTCGGCCTCGTCGGCGTTGATGATCGGCATGCCGAAGATCGGACTGCCCGGGGTGTTCTTGGCGGCCGGGTTGACGGTGTCGTTGGCGCCGACGACCAGGGCCACGTCGACGGTGCTCATGACGGCATTGGCGTCGTCCATCTCCTTCAGTTCGTCGTAGGGCACGTTCGCCTCGGCGAGAAGGACGTTCATGTGACCCGGCATACGACCGGCCACCGGGTGGATGGCGTAGAAGACCTCGACGCCCCGTTCCATCAGCATGTCGGCCAACTCCCGGGCCGTGTGCTGGGCCTGGGCCACCGCGAGTCCATAGCCGGGGACGATGACCACCTTGCGGGCATAGGCCAGCAGCACACCGATGTCTTCGGGCGTGCCGGACTTGACCGTGCGGGTTTCACCGGTGCCGTCGGCCCCGCCTCCGGCGGTCACCACCGAACCAAAGGCGCTGAAGAGCACGTTGGCCAGCGACCGACCCATGGCCTTGGACATCATCTGGGTGAGCATGATGCCCGACGCACCCACCAGGGTGCCGGCAATGATCAGCAGGTTGTTGTTGAGGGTGAAGCCCGAAGCCGCCACGGCAAGACCCGTGAACGAGTTGAGCAACGAAATCAACACCGGCACATCGGCCCCGCCGATGGGCAGCACGAAGATGATGCCCAGGACCAGCGAAAGGGCCACCGTGATCACCATCAGCGTGACGCTGCCGGTCAGGACGGTCAGGACCGCCATGACCGCAATGGCCAGACCAACCAGGGCGTTGATGACCTGCTGGCCCGGATAGGTGATCGGCCGACCCGTCATCAACTCCTGCAACTTGGCGAAGGCGATGGCGCTGCCCGAGAAGGAGACGCAGCCGATCAGCAAGCCGATGATGCCTTCGGCAATCACATAAACGGCGGGCTTGGCCGAAAGTTGTGAGTGCTGGAGGAACACCGTGATCGAGATCAGGGCGGCGGCGCCACCACCGACGCCATTGAAGATGGCCACCAGCTGTGGCATGGCCGTCATCTTCACCTTGCGGGCCACCGGGACGGCGATGACCGCACCCAACACCATGGCCACCAGGGTCAGGATGAGGTTGGTCGTCTTGTGGTGAAACTGGGCGTCGGGATTGAAGAACGTGGCCACCACGGCGATGGTGGCCGCCACGGCGGCGAGGATGTTCCCGTTCCGGGCCTGCTTCGGCGAACTCAGGCCCTTCAGGGCCAGAATGAAGCCGACAGCGGTGACGAGGTAGATCAGGTCGATCCAGTTGGTGAGGGTGGGCCCGTGCATCAGTGGCCACCACCCTTCGAACCTTCACCAGCCGACGCTTTGTCGGCCGGCTTCGCCTTGAACATCTCGAGCATCCGGTCGGTGACGGTGAAACCACCCACGATGTTCAGCGTGGCCAACAGCACTCCGAAGAAGCCCAGGATGAGCTGGCCGGTGCCGTTCGCCGTACCCATCACGATCATGGCGCCCACCAACACGATGCCGTGGATGGCGTTCGAGCCCGACATCAACGGGGTGTGCAGGATGCTCGGCACCCGGGCCACCACTTCGTTGCCGACGAAAATCGCCAACACGAAGATCGTCAGGAACTCCAGAATTCCGGTCGTACTCATGACTTCACCTCATCACCCTGCTGTTCGTCGTCTTGCCCATCGTTCCCTGCGTCGCCGGTATCATCCGCCGCTCCGGCGTCCGCCTCCGGGGTCGGCTCGGCGGCTGTAGCCACCGCCACGCCAAGCGCTTCGGCGGCGCCGGCGTGTACCACCTGACCGGCCTTCACCACACACATGCCGACCACGATCTCGTCGTTGAAGTCAGGAGTGAGGGCGCCGTCCTTCACCATGAGGTCGAGAACGTTGGCGATGTTGCGGGAGTAGAGGAAGCTCGCATGGGTCGGCATCGACGCCGGCGGGTTGGAGAGACCGACCACCGTGACGCCACCGACCCGGACCCGCTCCCCAGGCTGCGACTTCTCACAGTTGCCACCCGAGTCGGCTGCCATGTCGATGACCACGGCTCCTTCCGACATGCCCGCCAACATCGCTTCGGTAACCAGAACGGGAGCCTTGCGGCCCGGGATCTGGGCAGTGGTGATCACCACATCGGCGGCCGCCACCTCGGCGGCCAACAACTCCTGCTGCTTGGCCAGGTACTCCGCCGACTGCTCCTTGGCGTAGCCACCGGCCCCATCCTGGGCCTCAAGATCAAGTTCCACGAACTTGGCCCCAAGACTCTGGACCTCTTCCTTCGCCGCAGTTCGCACGTCATACGCCCGAACGGTCGCACCCAGTCGTCGGGCAGTGGCAATGGCCTGCAGTCCGGCCACGCCGGCTCCCATCACCAGCACCTTGGCCGGCGGCACCGTACCGGCTGCGGTCATGAACATCGGAAAGAACTTGGCGAGTTCCTCGGCGGCGGCCAGTCCGGCCCGGTAGCCGGCCACGGTGGCCTGGGACGACAGGGCATCCATCGACTGGGCCCGGCTGATGCGGGGCAACAGGTCGAAACTGAACGCAGTCATCCCCTTGTCGGCCATGGCCTTCACCACGTCGGACGATGCGACCGGCTGCAGGAAGCTGATGACGGTCGTGCCCTGAGGGAGGGTCGCCACCTCCTCGACGGTCGGGGTCTGGACATGGGCCACGATGTCGGCACCGGCCAGAGCAGCGGCGGCGTCGGCCACCACGGTGGCACCGGCTGCCTCGTAGTCGGCGTCCGAGAAACGGGCTGCATCCCCGGCACCGGTCTGGACGGCCGTCTCAACCCCGAGCTTGGCCAACTTCGCTGCCACCTCCGGGACGATCGCCACACGGCTTTCTCCCGGACGCGACTCTTTGATCACGGCAAGTTTCACGCCGCTAGTTATAGCCGCAACTTGGCCAAGATGCGTTTCTTGCGTCTGACGTAGCGATCAACCACCGGACCCCTTTTACCCAAGGAGTCCCGGCAACCGGCTTCCGGGTTTGTTGCGGAAGGTATCCCGTCCGTTCGGCGAGGAGTACCGCAAAGGCCTCAGGGGGCCGCCTGCAACAACTGGGTCAACTCGGGAACTTCGGTGACCACCGTCCGCCGGGTCGCCAGGGAGAAGAAGGGGGCCCGGTCACCACCGGCGAAGACCTGCGCCGCTTCGGCGGACATCGGCGCCGAGAAGAAGAAACCCTGGGCGGCGTCGGCACCAAAGGAGCGGACCAGATTGAGTTGCTCGATGGTCTCCACGCCTTCAACGAGGGCGGCCATACCCATGGAGCGGGCCATGTGGATCACGGTCTCGACCACCAGGCGGTTGATGCCCTGGACCGGTTCCAGTCCGGAGACAAACGATCCGTCGATCTTCACCGTGGAGACCGAGTTGCGCCGGAAGGGTTCGAACGACGACCAGTTGGTTCCCACGTCGTCGACCGAAAGCTGGACCCGGAGGGTCGCCAGCGCCTGCAACTCCACTTCGGCGGCATCGTCGATCACCGCATCTTCGGTCACCTCGACCGTCAACTGGTCAGGCCGAAGTCCGGTTTGGTCCAGCGCCTCCCCGACCGCCCGGGAGATTTCGCCCCGCCGCAACTGGTTGACCGTGCAGTTCACGCCGAGTTGCATGCTGGGCAGCCAATGTCGGGCCTGCGCACACGACTCCATCAGGATCCACCGGGTCAAAGGCTCGATGTCGCCGGACTCCTCCACCCGGGGGATCAGGTCCTTCGGAGAAATCAGTCCTTCGACCGGGTGGTGCCAACGGACAAGAGCCTCCATGCCGAGCAGCCGGCCGGTCGAAAGGTCGACCACCGGCAGGTATTCCAGAAATGGCGTACCGGTCAGCCGGAACTGCGTTGCGTTCTCGCTCAACAACACCTTGCCTCCTCAGCGGGGCGTGTCCCTCCCCACGTTGGTTATCGGCACCACCATCAGGACCTTGAACGAACTTTCCCGAACGAAGCCGTCAGCCCTTCCGCCATCACCAGCGCTCCCGACCGGGTCCCCGTGAGCCTTCCTTCCAGGCTGCCCGTGGTCAGGGTGCGCCATGGCTGCGTTCGGCCGCCTGGAGGAACGCCGGCCGTTCGCCCCCACCGTGGACGACGAGGTTGGCGCCGGTCACGTACGACGCCCAGGGCGAAGCCAGCAACAGGCACATTCCAGCCACATCCGCCGGCGTCCCGAAGCGGCCGAGTGGCACGGTGGCGGCCACTTCGGCCATCCCTTCGACCCCGCCATAGTGGTCATCAGCCGCTTCGGTGGCGACCAGACCGGCGCTGATGCAGTTCAGCCGGACCTTGGGTGCCCACTCGATGGCCAACGACTGGGTGAGGTTGATCAACCCCGCCTTGGCCGCCCCGTAGGCGGCGGTCCCCGGGGAAGGCCGGAGGCCGCTGATGGAGGTGATGTTCACGATCGAACCGCCGGAATCCTGGGTCTGCATGACCGCATTGGCGGCCTGGGCCAGATGGAGTGGTCCCATGAGGTTGAGATCCACGATGGCCTGGGAAAAGCGGGGGGAGGCATTGGCGGCATCAGCCGGCGGCGAACCGCCGGCGTTGTTGACAAGCACATCGAGGCGACCGAAGTGACCGGTGGCCGCGGCCACCGCTTCGGGCGCCGCCTCGGCCGATCGCACGTCCAGGGCGAAGAACCGCAGGTTGTCGTGGTCGACCCAGCCATCGGGCGGGCGTTGTCGCCCGCAGGCGACAACCAGAGCGCCGGCCGCCCGGAAGGCCTCCACGATCCCCCGACCGATGCCACGGGTGCCCCCGGTCACCAGAACAACCTGTCCCGAGAAATCAAATGCCACTTCCGGCGCCACGAGGCCCTCCGTCGTCTCCCACGTCATATCCCTGGTCCTTTCGAGCTCTGGCTCCGGCCCGGGAACCGCCGGTACCGCCACCACCATCCCGGCTTCCGGTCCATCCGGTCTTCCCACTGATCATCCCTCAAACCGTGACCGGGACCATCCATCACGAACTTCCCCGCCGGGAGGGTGTCGGCGTCGCTGGCCATCGCCGACGAGGGTCGACGTAGGACGACCGTTGGCCCGCTTCGGCTCCAACACCCGTTTGCGGCCCTGATACTCTCCTGACGCGGCATCAGATTTGCGCCAACGCCCACGTTTCCGGGGTGGCCACGATCCGTGGTGCCACAGCACTGTTCCCGGACCTCGGACGAACAGGTCGCCGATTGGAAGCGGAGTCACCTTGAGCATCACCACCCACCAACGAGTCGCCGGCATCGCCGAAGTCGTCATCGAGCATCCGCCGGTCAACGCCCTTGATGTAGCCGGATGGTTCGCACTGGCCGACGCAGTTCTTCAAGCCGGACGGGTCCCGGACAACCGGGTGGTCATCGTCCGGGCCGAAGGTCGGGGTTTCTGCGCCGGAGTCGACATCAAGGAGATCCAGGCCAAGGGTGACGAAGCCCTCATCGGCGCCAACCGCGGATGCTTTGCCGCCTTTGCCGCCATGTACGACTGCGAAGTCCCGGTGATCGCCGCCGTGCACGGTTTCTGCCTCGGTGGTGGCGTCGGGATCGCCGGAAACTCGGACATCGTCGTGGCCTCGGAAGACGCCACCTTCGGCCTTCCCGAAGTCGACCGGGGAGCGCTCGGGGCCGCCACCCACCTCTCCCGCCTTGTCCCCCAACACCGGATGCGGTCCATGGTCTACACGGCCCAACCGGCGACCGCCGCCGAACTTCACCACTACGGCTCGGTGCTCAGGGTCGTACCCAGGGAAGACCTGCGCAACACCGCCTACGAAGTGGCGGAGATGATTGCATCCAAGAGCCCCACCATCATCCGGCGGGCCAAGGAGTCCCTGAACGGGATCGATCCCGTGGACGTGAAGGGCAGCTACCGGCTCGAGCAGGGCTTCACCTACGAACTTCACGTGGCCGGCGTGGCGGACGAGCAGCGGGCCGCCTTCGTGGAAAAGCGCGACGCCGACACCACCAAGTGACCACGGCTCCGGTGCGCCCCCAACGAGTTCCAAATCCCGCCGACGATCCGTCCCGAGGAGTGGCCCATGTCCGATAAGCAACTCGACCTCGACGGGTTGGTCGCCGAACTTTCCAGCGGCATGACGCTCGGCATCGGCGGCTGGGGTTCGCGGCGCAAACCCATGGCGGCGGTGCGGGCCATCTTGCGCTCCGACCTCACCGACCTGACCATCGTCTCCTACGGAGGACCCGACGTCGGCCTGCTGTGTGCGGCCGGCAAGGTGGCCAAGGTCGTCTACGGCTTCGTCACCCTGGACTCCATTCCGACCGATCCCCACTTCAAGCGGGCCCGCCAGACGGGAGCCATCGAGGCCATGGAGGTCGACGAAGGGATGTTCTATCTCGGCCTGCTCGCCGCCAGCCAGCGGGTTCCCTTCCTGCCCACCCGGGCCGGTCTCGGCTCCGACGTGATGCGGGTGAATCCCGGCCTGAAGACGGTGACGTCGCCCTATGAGGACGGAGAAGAACTGGTGGCCATGCCGGCCCTCAACCTGGACGCCGCCATCGTCCACGTGAACCGGGCCGACACCTCCGGATCAGGTCAGATCCTCGGGCCGGATCCGTTCTTTGACGAGCTGTTCCTTGGAGCCGCCCGGAAACGCTTCATCACAACGGAGGCCATCATCCCCACCGAAGAGTTCCTCGACCACGGACCCATCCAGACCATGTGCATCTCCCGCCTGCTGACCGATGGGGTCGTTGCCACACCGGGGGGCGCCCACTTCACGGCGTGCGTCCCCGACTACCAACGGGACGAGGCGTTCCAGAAGGAGTACGTCACGGCGGCAGCCGATGACGATTCCTGGGCGGCGTTCGCGGCGCGGTACCTGGCCATCGACGAGGCTTCCTACCAACAAAGTGCCGGTCCGTTCCGGTCCGAGACCGCGCAACCCCCGAGAGAGGGAGGCGGCCAATGAGCCCGACGCGCGCCGACTACTGCGCCCTGGCCTGCGCCGAGGTCTTCCGGGGTGACGGCGAGGTGATGGCCAGCGCCTTTGGCACCGCCCCGGCCATTGGGGCCCGGCTGGCCCGGCTCACCTTTGCCCCGGACCTCGTCCTGACCGACGGAGATGCCGCACTGGTGAGCGGTGCGCCGGTGCTCGGCACGCCGCCCGGGTCGCTGGTACTGGAGTCCCACATGCCCTACCGCAAGGTCTTCGACGTGGTCTGGTCCGGTCGCCGCAACCTGATCATGATGGCTTCGCAGGTCGACCGGAGTGGAAACCAGAACATCAGCGCCATCGGGGACTGGGCCCGGCCCTCCGCCCAGCTGGTTGGCGTCCGGGGTGCCCCCGGCAACACCGTCAACCACTCCACCAGCTACTGGGTCCCCAACCACTCGCCGCGCTCGTTCGTCGAGCAGGTCGACGTGGTGTCCGGAGTGGGCTACGAGCGGGCCGACTCGGGTGGTCCGGCCGCCCGCCGGTTCCACGAGATCCGCTTCGTGGTCTCCAACCTGGGCGTCTTCGACTTCGACACCCCTTCCCGGACGATGCGACTGCGGTCGGTCCATCCGGGAGTCAGCGTCGACCAGGTGGTGGAGGCCACCGGCTTCACGTTGACCATTCCCGACAACGTTCCCCTGACGAGAGAGCCGACCCCGGACGAGCAACAACTTCTCCAGATGCTCGACCCCAAGGGCCTCCGCGAGCGGGAAGTGAAGGAATGACAACCCATCCGGCCCTGAACACCCGGTTCTGCAAGATGGTCGGCGTCGAGTATCCGATCGTGCAGACCGGGATGGGGTGGGTCGCCGGTCCGCGTCTGGTCTCGGCCACCGCCGAGGCCGGCGGTCTCGGCATCCTTGCCTCCGCCACCATGACCTTTGACGAACTCGTCGAGGCGCTGGACGAAGTGCGGAGGAGAACCGACCGTCCGTTCGGCGTCAACCTCCGCACGGACGTGGCCGACGTGGCCGACCGGATTGCCCTGATGATCGACCGGGGCGTCAAGGTCGCCAGCTTCGCCCAGGCCCCCAACGCCGAACTGGTCCGTCGGTGCCAGGAGGCCGGTCTCGTGGTCATGCCGACCGTTGGCGCCCGGCGCCATGCCGAGAAGGTGGCGGGCTGGGGCGTGGATGCCGTCATTGCCCAGGGCGGGGAAGGCGGTGGCCACACCGGAAGCGTGCCGACCTCCTTGTTGACGCCTTCGGTGGTCGACGCCGTTGGCCAGAACGTGGCGGTCATCGCAGCCGGTGGATTCTTCGACGGACGGGGGCTCGTGGCCGCCCTGGCCTACGGCGCCGACGGCATCGCCATGGGGACCCGGTTCCTGCTGACCCAGGAGAGCCGGGTGCCCGAAGCCGTCAAGGAGATCTATCTGGCCACTCCGGTCACCGGGACGGTGGTTTCGACGGCGGTGGACGGCGCACCCCAGCGGGTGGTGCGAACCGACCTGGTCGACCAGTTGGAAAAGGGAAGCTGGCTCCGCAACGTCCCCCGGGCCCTGTTGAACGCCCACCGGTTCCGTCAGGAGACCAACTCCACCTTGCCGGCTCTCCTGAAGGAGGGCGTGGCCATGAAGGAAGGCAACGAGCTCTCGTGGCCGCAGGTCATCATGGCGGCCAACGCCCCGATGATGACCAAGGCCGCCCTGGTGGACGGCCGGACCGACGTGGGGGTGCTGCCGACCGGACAGGTCGTCGGGACCATCGACGAACTGCCCACGGTCGCCGAGCTCGTCCAAAGGGTCGTGGGCGAAGCCACCGAGGTCCTGAACCGCCTGCAGGGCTAGTCCTTCCGGCCGGCCCCCGGGGGGTCCAGGACGCTCCATCCCGGGCCCCGGGCCCGAAACGGCCCGGTAAGGCCAATCGGAAACTCGCCATTGTTTCTCGCCGCTGGCCGGGCCATACTTTTGTTCCAACGATTTGGCTCTGTCGGTGACCAAGTTCCCACTCCCTGTGGTCACTTCCGGAGTTTTCACCACACCCTGCCCGGTGGACCGACGGAGTACTCCTCCGGACGTCGTGATCCCTGCCCAAGGAGCCGCATGTCCGATCCCAGCGCCACACCACCCACCGACGACCCAACTCCGGGGGCCGTCCGCCCTGCCCCGATGAACATCGTGGGGGCCGGTGCGGTCACCGGTTACGGGTGGGGCGCCAAGCGGCTGTGGGACGGATTCCGTCTCGGGGAGAGTGCCGTCACCCTGCAAACCGGCCTCGAAGGGTACGTCGACGGCGGATACGCCTACCTGTCGCTCATCAGCGACGAAGGCGACCGGGCCGACGGCCCCAGCCGCTTCATGCGGGCCTTGCGCTTCTCGGCCCGGGAAGCCGTGAACGACGCCCGGGAGCGGGGCTGGAAGCCGGGTCCGGTCGTCGGAGTCGTCCACAGCCTGGTCCTCGGGGATGTCGACCTGTGGAGCGAGTTCTACCGCTCGGGCCAACCCCGGACCCGGGCCCGCAAGTGGGTCCACATGATGCCGTCCACCGTCATGACCATGATGATGAAAGAGCACGATTTCCACGGCCCGGCCATGTCGGTCTCGGCCATGTGCGCCTCCGGCAACGCCGGAATGATCACGGCGAAGAACTGGCTGGACCTCGGCATCTGTTCCGATGTCATTCTGCTGGCCACCGACCTGTCCGGACTTCCCCAGAACCTGCGGGGCTTCAGCGACGTGGGAGTGGCGGTTCTCGACACGCCGCCGTTCGAGGCCAGCCGCCCGTTCCAGGAAGGAAGCCGGGGCTTCGTCGGAGGCGAGGCGTCGGTGGCGATGGTCCTCTCCAACCGTCCCGAGGGCTCCTACGCCACCATGCGCGGAGGTTCCATGAGCATGGACGCCTACAACGCCGTCGCCATGGCCCCCGATCTGGACGATCTGTTCCGCTGCTTCCGTCAGGCCCTGGCCCTGGCCGGCACCGATCCTGCCGAGGTGGCCTACATGAACGCCCACGGACCGGGGACCGCCCAGTGTGATGCCGCGGAAGCCCGGATCTTTGACGAACTGTTTCCCGCAGCCCACGGCATCTTCTCCGTGAAGCCACTGACCGGACACTGTCAGGGAGCGGCTTCCGCCGTCGAGGTCCTGGCATCGTTGTTCGCCTATGAGACCGGCCAGATCCCCGCTCCCCCGACGGTGGCGCCCGGACACCGGAAACTGCTCAACGGGCTCACCGATCGCAAAGCGGGCCCCATGGTGAAGTCGTCGATCGGCATGGGCGGCTTCAACGCCGTCATCGTGCTTGACGAACCGGCTGGCTGAACCCTCCCCACGTCGGATCCCCGGGGGTCGATGACGGCCGGTTCCCCGGTTCACCGACCACGACCATCGGTCAACGCCTAAAGCACCGGCCACCTTCGGCCGATACCAGAAGCCTATGGTTACGATCCGCCAAGGGGCCGAGTCACGACTGGTGTTCGACCGTGTCGAAGCCGACCGGGAGATCCCGGACCGGAGGGTCCGGGAACTCGAACGTGAAGCCGACCTGTCGGGCACCGGCTTGCCGTCGGTCTCCTGGGTCTATGACGCGTCATCCGGCAACATCTGGTGGTCGACGTCGCTCGAGGTCTTCTTCGGGTTCGTACCCGGAGTGCGGGGCTTTTCGGCCCGACCGGACGGACATCGCGACCGGGACCGTGAGTGGCCGACCTTTGACGTGCCGACCACCGGCATCGGCGGGGCCGAACTGGGTGAACTGATGCTGGCTCCGGTGCTCGAAGCCCTGACCCGCCCCGAAACCCAGGAACTGGCCAATACCTCCGATCTTCCGCTGATCGTCACCGGTCCCGACGGGGCCGAGCATCGGATCATCGTGCGGGCCGCCCCCATGACGCTCTCGGGCCGGCCGGAAGCCGGTGGAGCGGGCTCGCCCACCTTCCTCACCGGGGTGATCATCGACGTCACCACCCGCCAGCTCTTCGAGTCCGAGATGGGCGACCTGGTCGACCGGTACCGGCTGTTGACCGAAGTGTCCCCCGATGTGGTCTGCGTCCACCAGAACGGACGTCTGGTGTACGGCAACCGGGCGGCGGCCAAGTTCGTGAGCGACGGGTCGCCCGGCACCGATCTGACCGCCGTCATCGAGGAGAACTACGGACGCCTCATCACCGAGGTGGTCCACCCCGGTGACATCGAGAGCATGGTCGACCGTCTGGCCAAGCTCACCGAGGACGGTCAGTTCTTCGAGCACGGCGAAGCCCGGGTCCGCTCGAGGAGCGGCAAGGTCGTCGACATGGAGATCACCAGCATCCGCACCACCTGGAACGGCGAGCCCGCCTACCAGGTGATCCTGCGCGACGTCTCGGAGCGGCGGGCGGCCGAAGCGGCCAACCGCTACCGGGCCAGTCTGGTGGCCAACGTGTCCGACGCCATCATCGGTTTGAACGCCGCGGGCCTGGTGGAAAGCTGGAACGAGGCCGCCACCGCCATCTATGGCTGGAGCGAGTCCGACATGGTGGGCCGGTCCATGGCCGACACCGTGGGTGGGACCAGGGGCCACGGGCCCATCGAGGTGGGCCGACATGTCCACCAACGCCGTGACGGCTCGGATGTGGAAGTCGTCGTTTCGGTCGACCCGCTGATGGAAGGCTCCGACGAACCGGTGGGCTGGGTCGTGGTCTGCACCGAACTCACCGACGCCCGACGGGCCGAAGCCGGACGCCGGGCCGCCGAGGAGCGGTATGAGGCGGTGGTGGCCACCCTGTCCGAAGGCATCATCCTCTTTGACCGGACGGGCACCATCTGCGCCCACAACGAAGCGGCCGGTCGCATTCTCGGTGACCGGCTGCTCGCCGGACAGGGACACGCAACCTTTGCCGGCTCCACCATCACCATCGACCGGGACGGCCGGCCGTTGCTGTGCGAGGACTTTCCCCATGTCCGGACCATCAACACCGGTGAGCCGCTCGACGACGTGATCATCGGCGTGACCGACGGCGGGGACAGCCGCCAGTGGCTCTCCATGAGCACCCGAACGCTGCCCGGCAACAACGACGACGACGCCATGGTGGTCTGCTCGTTCACCGACGTGACCGACCGCCTGGCCGCCGATGCCCAGCTCACGTGGTTGGCCTACCACGACTCCCTGACCGGTCTCGGCAACCGCACCAAGTTCCACGAAGAGCTCGAAGGTGAACTGCTGGTCGCCAGCCAGCGCAAGACCAATCTCGCCGTCCTCTTCATCGATCTCGACCGGTTCAAGCTGGTCAACGACTCCTTCGGCCATGCCGCCGGCGACGAAGTGCTGATGGCCCTGGCCCAACGTCTGAAGGCGTCGGTCCGGCCCGGCGACCACATCAGCCGGTTTTCGGGCGACGAGTTCGTGATCCTGTGCCGCAACGTCGGCGACGTGGCCGTGGCCACCAGCCTCGCCAACCAGTACTCGCAACTGCTGGCCGAACCGGTCGCCCTGGCCAACGGCCGCACGGTGAAGCTCGGATCCAGCATCGGGGTGTCCTTCGTCCTCCGGGGACGGCTCACCGCCGAGGACATCCTGCAGCAGGCCGATCTCGCCATGTTCCAGGCCAAGGACCGGGGCCGGTCCCGGGTCGAGGTCTTCGACGAGTCCCTCCGGGCCCGGGCCGTGGCCCGCCTCGAGATCTACGAGGATCTGGCCCACGCCGTGGAGACCGACGAACTGGTCGTCCACTACCAGCCGATCGCCCGGGTGGACGACGACAAGATCGTGGCCCTCGAGGCCCTCGTACGATGGAACCACCCGGCCCGGGGTCTGCTTGGCCCGATGGAGTTCGTGCCCTACGCCGAGGAGACCGATCTCATCTTTGCCCTGGGGCGCTGGGTCCTGCGCGAAGCGTGCAAAACCATGGCCTACTGGCGGGCCCACCTGCCAGGCGCCGAATCGGCCTACGTCACGGTCAATCTCTCGGTCCACCAGTTGAATGACGAGAACCTGCTCCAGACCATTGCCGAGGCCCTGGCCGACGCCAACCTGCCACCGGAAGCCCTCGTCATGGAGGTCACCGAAAGTCTGCTGATGAGCGATACCTCGGATTCGATCCAGTTGATGACCGGCATCCACGAGATGGGGGTCGGTCTTGCCATCGACGACTTCGGCACCGGCTACTCGTCCCTCGCCCAACTGAAGCGGTTCCCGGTGAAGGTCCTGAAGATCGACAAGTCCTTCGTGGACGGCCTGGGCGTCTTCGCCAACGACGAGATGCTGGTCGACGTCATCGTCCAGATGGGCAAGCGGATGGGCCTCACCGTGCTGGCCGAAGGGGTCGAGACCAGGGAACAACTCCACCGGGTCCGGGAACTCGGCTGCGACCTCTACCAGGGCTACCTGATGTCGAAGCCGGTCGAAGCGGGCCTCGTGAACTTCCGGCCGTAGGGAGCACCGACCAGCACTGACCCACACCTCGGGTCAGAGCTGGTGGGCTCGGACCGGATGGGCTCGGGCCGGATCAGGTCCGGCGTTCCCGGCGGGTCACCCCAGCCGCTCGATGATGGTGGCGTTGGCCTGTCCGCCGCCCTCGCACATGGTCTGCAGGCCGTAGCGGGCACCGGTCCGTTCCATCTCGTTGAGCAGGGTGGCCATCAGGCGGGCGCCCGAACCACCGGTGGGGTGGCCGATGGCGATGGCCCCGCCGTTCACGTTCACCTTGTCCATGTCCGGATGGAACTCCTTCTCCCAGGCGAGGACGACCGAGGCGAACGCCTCGTTGATCTCCACCAGGTCGATGTCGTCGAGACTCAGCCCGGACTTGGCCAGCACCAGACGGGTGGCCGGAATCGGGGCGGTGAGCATGATCACCGGATCGTTGGCGGCCACGGCAAACGTGTGGAACCGGGCCCGGGGGGTGAGTCCGAGCTCGGACGCCTTCTCTTCGGTCATGATCAACACGGCCCCGGCGCCGTCGGAGATCTGGGAGGAGGACGCGGCGGTCACCCGTCCGTTCTCGACAAAGCACGGGGGCAACGACGCCAGCTTGTCGTAGTCCGATCCGGCCCGCACCCCTTCGTCGAAGGTCAGCAGTCCCTCGTCGGCCGGATCACCCTCGTCGGTGCCGGCCACGGCCACCTTCTCCTCGATGCGGGCCCGCCGGGTGGCCAGCGGGACGATCTCGCGTTCGAAGCGTCCTTCGGCGATGGCGGTGGCCGCCCGGTCGTGGGAGCGGAGGGCGAACCGGTCCATCTCCTCGCGGGTGATGCCCCATCGCCGGGCGATCTCCTCGGCGCAGAGTCCCTGGTGGATGAAGTCGAAGCGCCCATGCACCACCGGGCCGTAGGCCTCACCAGGGCCATGTTCGGTCGTCGAGCCGATCGGAACCCGGCTCATGGCCTCGACCCCGCCGCCGATGGCGATGTCCATGGCTCCCGAGGCCACCGCCTGGGCTGCGAAGTGCACCGCCTGCTGGGCCGAACCGCACTGGCGGTCGACCGTCGTGCCCGGCACCGAGTCGGGAAAGCCGGCAGCCAGGGCGGCGTTGCGGCCGATGTTCATGGCCTGCTCCCCCACCGTCATGGTGCACCCGAAGACGACGTCTTCCACGAGGGCCGGATCCAGATCGTTCCGCTCGATCAGGGCCCGCAAGGGCTGGGCGGCGAGATCCACGGCGTGCCAACCGGAGAGACGGCCGTTCTTCTTCCCCACCGGCGTACGGACCACATCGACAATGACGGCATTTCGCATGGTGACATTGTGCCCGAACCACCGCCTACCCGGAGCAGGAGGTGGAACCCGACCGGGGCGGAGCCTCTACGATGACTCCGTTTGCCCTGAACCAACGACTTGTGCCGGGGGCGTTCCGGACCGGCACCGGGCCGACGGGCACCCGCCCCGGTGGCGCCACCACAAGCCGACCCGACCCCGACCAGAGGAACCCCGATGACCGAGAAGAGCATGGACCTCCACTTCACTGCCGACCAGGAGGCGTTCCGGCTGGAAGCGCGCCATTGGCTCACCGCCCACGTGCCGCCGGCCGGCTCGCTGCCGTCACTCGACACGGCAGAAGGCTTCGAGGCGCACCGGGCCTGGGAACAGACCATGTTTGCCGACTCCTGGTCGGTGGTCGCCTGGCCACGGGAGTTCGGCGGCCGGGACGTCGGACTGCTCGAATGGCTCATCTTCGAGGAGGAGTACTGGCGGGCCCAGGCTCCCCTTCGGGTCAGCCAGAACGGCATCTTCCTGTTGGCACCCACCCTGTTCGAGTTCGGCACGCCCGACCAACAGGCCCGCTTCCTGCCCCCCATGGCGTCGGGGGCCGAGATCTGGTGCCAGGGCTGGTCCGAACCGGACGCCGGCAGCGATCTGGCCGGCATCCGCAGCCGGGCCCGACGATCGGACAGCGAAGGTGGTTGGCTGCTCTCCGGCCAGAAGACCTGGGCGTCACGCGGGGCATTTGCCGAGTGGTGCTTCGGCCTGTTCCGGACCGACCCCGAGGCCGAGCGGCACCGGGGCCTCACCTACTTCCTGATCGACCTGGCCACTCCCGGCGTCACGGTCCGCCCCATTCCCCAGATCGACGGGGAGACGGGCTTCGCCGAGATCTTCTTCGAGGATGTCTTCGTTCCCGATGCCCACGTCCTCGGCGACGTCGGCCAGGGTTGGAACGTGGCCATGGCCACCGCCGGCTCCGAGCGGGGCCTCAGCCTGCGGAGTCCGGCCCGCTACACCGAAGCCGCCCGCCGGCTCGTGGCCCTCTACGCCAGCCGGGCCGGCGACGCGAAGGCCCGTCGCCTGTCCGGGGACGTGGCCCAGGCATGGATGGATGCCGAGGCGTACCGGCTGAACACTTTCTTCACGGCCACCCGGGTGCTGAACGGCGGCTCGGTCGGCCCGGAGGCGAGCGCCAACAAGATCCACTGGTCCGAGACGGACCTGGCCATCCATCGGACCGCCCTCGCCCTGCTCGGACCCGACGCCGAACGTCACGGCGGCCACGAAGGCAATGCCTGGCTCGACGGCTACCTCTTCGCCCTGGCCGGACCGATCTACGCCGGCACCAACGAGATCCAGCGCAACGTCGTGGCCGAACGCATGCTGGGCCTGCCCCGGAAGTGAGCCCGGACAGGACCGTTCCCGGCCTCCCGGCCCCGCCACCATTCCTGTTTCGACCCTCTGATCCCCTCTCCTGAACCTTCAACCGGAAAGAGCCTCTCGTGCACTTCGCCTTCACCGAGCAACAGCTCGAGTTCCAGTCCGCACTTCGTTCGGTCCTCGAGAACGAATGCACCCCGGACCACCTCCGGGCCGCCTTCGCCGATCCGAGCGCCGATGCCGGTCGTTGGACCACCCTTGACGAGATGGGCGTGGTCAGCCTCACCGTTCCCGAAGAAAACGGCGGACTCGGCCTTGGACTGGTCGACCTCGTCCTGCTGCTGGAAGAGGCCGGGCGGGCGGCCCTGCCCGAACCACTGGTCGAGACCACCGCCATGGCGGCGCCCGTGCTGGCCGCCCTGGCTGGCCGCCACGACCGGTGCCAACGCGCCCTGGAGGCGCTCGTGGGGGGTGGACTCAAGATGGCGGTGAGCCAGTCGGCCGATCCTCTGGTCCCGGTGGCCGGCGCCCTCGGGGCCGACGCCGTCCTCATGACCGTCGTGCGGGACGGCATACGGGAGATCCATCTGGTTCCCACCAACGGTGACGGCCCCGAGGTGGCCCGTCCCGAGCCGGTCAGCACCCTCGATCCCACCCGGCTCGTGGGTCGCTTCACCTCCGACCCGACCGGTTCGGCGACGTCGATCGCCACCGGCGATGAGGCCGAGCGGCTCTGGGGCGACCTCGAACAGCGGGCCTTTGTCGCAACGGGCGCCTTCCTGCTCGGTCTGGCCGAGCGGATGATCACCATCACCGTCGACTACGCCAAGGACCGCAAACAGTTTGGCCAGCCCATCGGCAGCTTCCAGGCCGTCAAGCACCTGTTGGCCGGGGCCCAGGTGAAACTGGAGTTCGCCCGGCCCTGTGTCTACGCCGCCGCCTGGATGATCGACCAGGGAGACCCGTCGGCCGCCCGGAACGCCTCGACGGCCAAGGCCTATGCCTCGGAAGCCGCCACCGAGGCGGCCCGGGTCTGTCTCCAGGCCCACGGCGCCATCGGCTACACGTGGGAGTGCGACCTGCAGCTCTACCTCAAGCGGTCCTGGGCGCTCGCCGAAGCCTGGGGCTCCGCCGACGACCACCGTCAGCTCGTGCTCGACTCGCTGGTTGACGAGTTCGGCTGAGCCGGCAGTCCGGGCCGCTTTCCGGGCGGCCGGACGTCCTGGTGCGTCCATTATCTGACACACCGTCAGACCCGACGTACACTTGGCCATGGCCGAACTGCCGAAGATCATCTCCGTTGACGACCACATCGTCGAGCCTGCCGACGTCTGGACGAGCCGCCTGCCGGCCAAGTTCAAGGAACTCGGACCCCGCATCGTGCGCAAGCCCATGCCCTCGGTGACCTTTGTCGGCGGCAAGCTGACCGTGGACGAAGGCGGTGGGTCGGCCGACGCCGACTGGTGGATCTACGAGAAGCTCCAGCGTCCGTTGCTCCGGGTGGACTCGGCCGTGGGGGTCCCCCGCGACGAGGTCACCATGAAGGGGATCACCTACGACGACATGCGTCCCGGCTCCTACTCCCAAAAGGAGCGCCTGGAGGACATGGACGCCAACCACATCGAAGCGTCCCTGTGCTTCCCGACCTTCCCCCGCTTCTGCGGCCAGACCTTCACCGAAGCGGAGGACAAGGAACTCGCCCTGCTTTGCGTGCAGGCCTACAACGACTACCAGGTCGAAGAGTGGTGTGCCGGCACCAACGGCCGGCTGATTCCGCTGATCATCGTTCCGCTCTGGGATGCCGACCTGGCCGCCGCCGAAGTGCGGCGCAACGCCGAGCGGGGTGTGCGGGCGGTCTGCTTCTCGGAGATCCCGGCCTACCTCGGCCTGCCGTCCATCCATGATCCCGACAACTACTGGGACCCGTTCTTCCGGGCCTGTGACGAGACGTCGATGGTGGTCAACATGCACATCGGCTCGAGTTCCAAGATGCCCTCCACCTCGGCCGATGCCCCGGCCGCCGTCGGGTCGTCCCTGACCCACATCAACGCCGAACTCTCGATGACCGACTTCCTGTTGTCGGGCCTCTTCGAACGGTTCGCCAACCTGAAGGTGGCCTACTCCGAGGGCCAGATCGGCTGGATCCCCCACCTGCTGCACCGCATGGACGTGGTGTGGGAAGACAACCGGGGCTGGGGTGGGGTGGCCGACAAGGTTCCCAATCCGCCGTCTTCCTACTTCAAGGACCACGTCTTCGGCTGCTTCTTCGACGACCCCAACGGTCTGCGCCTGATCGACGAGATCGGCGAGGACAACATCACCTACGAGTCGGACTATCCCCATTCGGACTCGACCTGGCCCCGCACCCGGGAGATCGCCGAGGAACAGATGGCGGGACTCACCGACGCCCAGCGGTACAAGGTCGTGCGGGGCAACGCCATCAAGCTCTTCGGCCTCGACTTCGACTAGTCCGTCCGACGCCATGGATCTCCGATACACCGAGGCCGAACAAGCCTTTCGGGCCGACCTGCGCCGTTGGTTGGCGGCCACCATTCCGACCCTGCCCGAGAAGCCGGCGCCCACCGACTGGCCGGGTCGTCGGGCCTATGACACCAACTGGCAGCGCCTGCTTTTCGATGCCGGCTACGCCGGTGTGGACTGGCCGGTCGAAGGGGGCGGACGGGGGGCATCGCCGGTCGAAGAGTTGATCTTCAAGGAAGAGCTCGAGCGGGCCCATGCCCCGTACGTGGGAGTGAACTTCGTCGGCCTGCTCCACGCCGGGCCGACCATCATCACCGAGGGCACCCCCGAGCAGCGTCAGCAGTATCTTCCGGCCATCCTCCGGGGCGACAACGTCTGGTGCCAGGGCTTCTCCGAACCCAACGCCGGCAGCGACCTCGCCTCCATGCGGACCCGGGCGGTCCGCGACGGTGACGAGTACGTCATCAACGGCTCCAAGATCTGGACCTCGCACGCCGAGGTGGCGGACTACTGCGAGCTGCTGGTCCGCACCGGCCCCGAGGACAGCCGCCACCGGGGCATCACCTGGCTGATTCTTCCCATGGACACGCCGGGCGTGGAGATCAGGCCCCTGGCCACCATGGCCGGCTCCACCGAGTTCGCCGAGCTGTTCCTGACCGACGTGCGGGTGCCGGTGGCCAACCGGGTGGGCGAAGAGAACGATGGCTGGCGGGTCACCATGGTGACGTTGAGCTTCGAGCGGGGCACCGCCTTCGTCGGCGATCTCCTCGAAGCCTTCGAACTGCTGGCCTCCTCGGTCGCCCTCGCCCGGCGGACCGGCGCCTGGTCCGACCCCGGGGTCCGTCGCCAGGCCGGTCACCTGCGGGCCGAACTCGATGCCCTCTACGCCATGACCCGGCGCACGGTGTCCCAGGCGGCCCGGACCGGCGTGCCGGGCACCGGAGGCACCTACTTCAAACTCGCCTACCCCGACGTGCGCAACAAGCTGGGCGAGTTCTCGCTCTCCCTGCTGGGCCGGGCCTCGCTCGGGGCCGACGACCTCGACGG
Organism: uncultured Acidimicrobiaceae bacterium; assembly: GCA_903894295.1. Taxonomy (GTDB): domain Bacteria; phylum Actinomycetota; class Acidimicrobiia; order Acidimicrobiales; family RAAP-2; genus Bog-756. The sequence goes on along the minus strand of CAITPI010000054.1, from coordinate 102,533 downwards.
ACTCGACGGACTCGGATCCCTGCCTTCCGAGGAGATGGTCGAAGACTGGCTGAGAGGGATCTCCCTGACCATTGCGGCGGGCACGTCACAGATCCAGCGGAACATCGTCGGCGAGCGGTTCCTCGGCCTGCCCCGGGAGCCGTCGGCCTCCAGTGGAAAGTCGGCCTGATGGACTTCGAACCGACCGGTATCCAGGGTGAACTGGCCGAGGGCATCCGGCGGCTGCTGGCCGGAGCGTTCCCGCTGGACCAACTGCGGACCCGGGAGAACCAGGAGAAGGTCATCGACCGGGACGGCTGGACCCAGCTGGCCGAGGCGGGCGTCTTTTCGCTCTGTCTGGCCGAAGAAGCGGGCGGGGTCGGCCTGGGTCTGGCCGAAGCCACCCTGGTCTTCGAAGAGCTCGGACGCTCACTGGTGCCGGGACCGCTGGTCGCCACCCACCTGGCGGCGGGTCTGGTGGATGGGGCGGAAGACGGTTCGGTCGTCGTCGGGATGGTCGAACGACCTTCCGGCCCGTCGGCCAACGTCCTTCCGGTCTTCATCGAACATCTGGCCGACCTCGATGTCCTGTTGGTCCTGTCCGACCGGGGTATCGAGCAACTCGATCCGGCCACCCTGTCGGCCCGGCCGTCACGACGCCCCATGGATCCGCTCACCCCGGTCTGGTCGGTGTCGTCCCTGCCCGAAGGTGAGCCCGTCGCCGGGCCCGAGATCGTGGCCTGGTGGCGTCGGGACGGACGGGTACTCACCGCCGCCCTCCAGGTGGGGCTGGCCGCCTGGCTCACCGACCTGTCCGTCGCCTACGCCAAGGAACGCCAGCAGTTCGGACGGCCGATTGGCAGCTTCCAGGCCGTCAAGCATCTCTGTGCCGACATGACCACCCGGGTCGAACTGGCCCGGGTCGGCGTGCAGGCCGCCGGGGTCACCATCGACCAGCCCGATGTGGGCGCCCCCGACGTGGTGGCGGCGGGAGCCAAGATCGTGGCCGACGAAGCGGCCATCACCAACGGCCGCTCGGCCATCCAGGTCCACGGCGGGATGGGATTCACCTGGGAAGTGCCGGTCCACCTCGCCTACAAGCGGGCCCGCCTGCACGCCACCCAGTTCGGAACCGCCGACCGGTTGGCGGAGATGATCGCCGATGCCCTGGCCGACGGTCTCGGCGGGCCGACCGACGTAGGCTGAACCCATGGCTGTCACCCCGTTTCCCGTGCCCGACGACGTCGTGACGGTCCTGCCCGCCGGGCGCACCGTGTACGGCATCCAGCTGCCCATCCAGTCCCAGTCGACGATCTACGCCCAGGCCTGGGAGGCCGACGCCGGACCGGACGAGTTGGCCACCATCGCCCAGGCGTGTGAGGCGGCCGGCTTCTTCTACGTCGGCGTGTGCGACCACACCTTCATCCCGGAACGCCTCGCCGGCGCCATGAGTACGGTCTGGTATGACACCATCGCCACGCTCGGCTACCTGGCCGGTGTGACCTCGTCCATCCGGTTGCTCTCCCACATCTACGTGCTGGCCCTGCGCCATCCGCTGCGGGCGGCCAAGGAGTTCGCCACCGTTGACGTCCTCTCCGGGGGACGGGTGATCTGTGGCGTCGGGGCCGGGCACGTCAACGAGGAGTTCGACCAGATGGGGCCGGAGTTCGAGCACCGGGGTACCGCCACCGACGAGGCCATGGTGGCGCTCGCCCTCGGTCTTGTCCACGAGTTCCCGAACCTCACCGGTCCCCGGTGGGAAGCCTCGGGCCTCGGCCTCAAACCCCGGCCGGTCCAGTTGCCCCGGCCCCCGATCTGGACGGGGGGTTCCTCGCCGGCCGCCCTCAGGCGCACCGCCCGCTACGCCGACGGCTGGCTGCCCCAGTCACTCGGGCCCAACACCGAACTCCTGGCCCAGTTGCGCCGGTTCCGCGACGAGTACCGCGAGGGCGCACCGCTCGACATCGGTGGACTGACCGAATTCCTCTGGGTCGGTGACGCCCCGGCCGGCTTCGACCTGCCGGCCGGGACCCGGGTGGGAACTCCCGACGAGCTCGCCGGCTACCTAAGGACCTTCAAGGAGGCCGGGGTCGGCCAGATCCAGGTCCGATTCCCCAGCCGCTCGGCCGACGAGTTGTGCGACCAGATCACCCGGTTCGGGGCCGAGGTGGCCCCGCTCGTGGACGACTGAACAGTTCCCCCGACGCCCCACCTCGGGGCCGAAGTCACCGGGAGCGCCCGGCCTTGTCCGGAGTGGGAGCGTTCCGTTCCCGGCCCCCAGGTCGGCCTCCTACTGCTGGGACATGATCACTGCTGGGACATCATCCGGGTCATTTCCGCCTCGGGGTTGACCAGGAGTTCTCCGGTGATGTCGATGACCACCCGGTCGAGTCCGCCACCGAAGGCAAACGGCGCCTCGTAGGCCGAGGGGTCCACCGAGTCGTAAAAGGCCTCCCCACAGCTCATCCCGGTCGTTCCGAAGGTCACCGGTACCGAGTGGGGCAGCGCCCCGAAACCCACCTGTTCGCCATCGTGGAACAGTCGGACCTCGGCCGGGGTGCCGTAGCCCTCGAGGATCCGGGCCGGCCCGGTCGGAGCGAACTCCATCCGAAGTTCGTGCACCCCGCGGGGCACCGGCGCCTCGGCGACGACCGTGAACCGGTCGAGCGAGAGATAGTTGTGGACGAAGCGAAGCCGGTCGTCGAGGACGTAGAGCGCCATGCCACCGTGGCGGTTGCCAAGCGACAGCAGCACGCCCTCCGCTCCCCCGTCGGGAATGTCGACGAAGGCGGTGATCGAGTGGGCCCGGTTGGTGAGGCGAGGCGCGGCGGCAAAGGCGATGGGTGATCCACCCGGAAAAAGTTCATAGACCTTGCGCGGGGTGCCGGCGGTCGGCCGCTTCTCCAGCAGCCGGTCGATTCCGCCGGCCGAGATGGGCAGGGCGCCACACCGTTCGGCCTCCCGCCACCACAGCTCGCGCAGTTCGGCCAGCTTTTCGGGATGCGCACCGGCCACGTTGTGACACTCGGCCGGATCGGTGGTCAGGTCGTAGAGCTCCCAGTCGTTGGCCTCGAGGTCGTCGAGGATGGCCTCGGTGATGGCGGTGCCGAACGGGTGGCCCCGTTCCACGCCCTCGGCCATCGACGGACCGGGATAGGGACAGACGGCCTTCCACCCTTCGTGGTAGATGGAGCGGTGGCCGAACATCTCGAAGTACTGGGTGTGGTGGCGATCCGGGGCGTCAGGATTGCGCAGGGCTTCGGCGAAGCTGACCCCCTGGATGGACGACTGGGCCACCCCTTTCAACTGGGCCGGTGGCTCGATGCCGAGCACGTCGAGCAGGGTAGGCAGGACGTCCACCGCATGCAGATACTGGGTCCGCACCTGGTCGGTGTCGGCGGTACCCTCGGGCCAGAAGACGATGCAGGGGTCGGTCACGCCACCCCGGTAGGTCTCGCGCTTCCACCGGCGGAACGGCGTGTCACCGGCCCAGGTCCATCCCCAGGAGTAGTGGTTGAAGGTGTCCTCACTGCCCCAGATGTCGATGACTTCGAGGTTGTCCTCCATCCGTTCGGAGATCAGGTTGAAGAACAGGGCCTCGTTGCGGGTGCCGTGCTCCCCGCCTTCGGCGCTGGCGCCGTTGTCCGAGACGCAGATGACGATGGTGTTGTCGAGTTCGCCGATGCGCTCGATGAAGTCGATCACCCGGCCGATGTGGTGGTCGGTCTGGGCCAGAAACCCGGCGTAGACCTCCATCTGGCGGGCGTAGACCCGGCGGGCCTCGTCACTCAGTTCGTCCCATGGCTCGACGTCGGGATCCCGCTCCGACAGCTCGGTGCCGGCCGGCATCAGACCGAGCTCCATCTGACGGGCGAAGACCACCTTGCGGTACTCGTCCCAACCGGCATCGAAGCGGCCAACAAAGGGCTCCACCCACTCGGGTTCCACCTGGTGGGGCGCATGGCCGGCCCCGGTTGCATACCAGAGCAGGAATGGCTTGTCCGGCGCCGAGGTGTGGGCGTCCTGGATGAACTCGATGGCATGGTCGGCGAGGTCGGCGTTCAGGTGGTAGCCCTCGGCCGGGGTCTTGGCCGGACGGACCGAGTGGTTGTCGTAGGTGAGGTCCGGGTGGTACTGGTCCGTATCGCCGCCGAGGAACCCGTAGTAGCGCTCGAAGCCCCGACCGAGCGGCCAGCGGTCAAAGGGGCCGGCGGGCGTCGTGTCCTCCGGCGGGGTCAGGTGCCACTTTCCGACGCAGAAGGTGTTGTAGCCATGCTCGACCAGGATCTCGGGCAGCATGCCGTGCTCGAAACCCATGGTGGCGTTGTGGGCCGGAAAGCCGAGCGAGAGTTCGGTGATGGCGGCCAGACCGACGGTGTGGTGGTTGCGGCCCGTGAGCAGGCAGGCCCGGGTCGGCGAACAGAGCGCGGTGGTGTGGAAGTTGGAAAACCGCAGGCCACCGTGGGCCAGACGGTCGAGGTTCGGCGTCTCGCACAGCCCACCGAAGGCCGACAGCTGGCCGTAGCCGACGTCGTCCAGGACGATGACCACGATGTTGGGCGAACCTTCCTTGGCCTGGGGCCGGGCCGGCCACGCCGGCGACGAGGTCTCCAGGGTCCGCCCGATGGTTCCGGGAAACTCGGTGCCGATGGGGTAGGTCACGAGGGGCTTGGCCATGGTCCGATCATATGTTCGGATCGTCGCCCGCCGGAGAGGGTGGGCCGGGACCTCGGCCACCGGGCTCAGGGCGTCGTCGTGGTGGTGGTCACGCCCACTGTGGTGGTCGTGGTGGCCGGGGCCTTTCCGGCCGACGTCGTCGTGGTGGTGGACGACGGGGTGCCCGTGGTGGTGGTCGAGGGGTGGGACGTTGTGGTGGTCGACCGGTGCACCGAGGTGGAAGGCGGTGAACCTTCACCGGTGGTCGGCGTAACGACCGGCCGGGTCGTGGTCGACCCCGGCGTTCCGGTGATGACCGAGATGGGATTGTCGGTCGTGGGCGGAGTTGACGGGGTGGTGGAGGTGCGGGGTGGATGAAGGTAGAGCAACGAACCAAACCCGAGGAAACCGACGAGCAGCACCACGGTGGAGCGCCGCACGGGAATCCTCCGGTGCAATGGAGCCGAGAAGAAGCCCACCAGGGGACTGTGCATCACCTCGGCGGTGGCCCGGACCGGGAAGGAGGTCTCGGGCACCTCGTCGGTGTCGTCGCCCGGACCGTCGTCGCCATCGGCCAGCCCGAAATACTCACCCATGGCCGGCCTCCGGGTCCGGAACCTGACCGCCGGTCATGTCGGGCTCACCCCGTCAGCGATGCTCGGTGAGGTGATGCCGGCTTCCCGCAAGGCCAGAGCAGCGCGCAGCCTGATCTCCCGGGCCACTTCGAACTGGCGTCCCGGCAGGGTGCGGGCGATCAGACGCAACTGCACATAGCCCACTTCGATCGACTCCACTCCCGCCACCACCGGCGGTCCGAGCAACAGGTCGTGCCACTCGGGCGTGGCATCCATGGTGGCCACCACCGCCTTCAGGATGTCGGTCACCCGCTCCAGATCCTCGGTCACGAGCACCGGGATGTCGATCACCGCCCGGGACCAATCCTTGGACAGGTTGGTGACCTGGCGCAGGGCGCTGTTGGGCACCACCACGAGCTCGCCCTGGGCGGTCCGGATCTTCGTCACCCGCAAGGTCAGCTCTTCCACCGTGCCGGTGACCCCCGTGTTCTGACCGGGCATGGACAGCCGGATGACGTCCCCGAAGGCGAACTGGTGCTCGGCGAAGAGGAAGAAGCCGGCCAACAGGTCGCCCACCATCTGCTGAGCGCCAAAACCAAGACCGATCCCGACCACGGTGGCCGGGGCCACCAGCGTGGTCAGGGGAATGCCCAGCCAGTCGAACACCAGCAGGCCGACGATGAAGTAGGTCAGCGCCACGGCCACCCACTCCAGCGCCTCGCTGATGGCCCGCGAACGCTTCAGGGCTTCCGAAGCGACCAGGCCGGACTCGATCTGGGCCCGGATCTGGCGGTCCACCCACCGTCGGCGACGGTGGCCAACCCAGTGGGCCAGACGAACGGCCAGACCGGCGCCGAAGAGAAGGACGACGGCCGGCAGCAGATGATCCTGAAAGTAGTGGACGCTGATGGGCCGAAACTACCACCGGGGTGGGGACAGACCCGGGGCAGCCCGGTGCCATATGCTGAACCTTCGTAAACTGACGGTCTGTCAGGTCGGAGAACGGTTTCGCCGGCCGGTTCGGGAAGGAAGTACATGTTCGACCTTGTGATCCGCAACGGCCTGGTCGTGGACGGCACCGGCGCTCCCGGTCGGCTCGCCGACGTCGCCATCACCGATGGTCACATCGTGGCCGTCGGTGAGGTCACCGGAGAGGCCGCCGAGGAGTTCGACGCCACCGGACTCGTTGTGGCGCCCGGAATCATCGATCCCCACACCCACTACGACGCCCAGCTGTTCTGGGATCCGACCGCATCACCGTCGAACGTCCATGGCGTGACGACGGTCATCGGCGGGAACTGCGGGTTCACGCTGGCCCCGATCAAGGCCCAGGACCACGACTACATCCGCCGGATGATGGCCAAGGTCGAAGGCATGCCATTGGTCGCCCTCGAAGACGGTCTGCCCTGGGACTGGACCTCTTTCGGGGAGTACCTCGACGCTCTGGACGGCCGGCTCGGGGTGAACGCCGGATTCCTGGTGGGTCACTGCGCCATCCGGCGCTGGGTCATGGGTGCCGAGCGGGCCTCCGAGGTGGCGAGCGACGAGGAGTTGGCGGCCATGGTGGACCTGCTGGCGGAGTCGATCGAAGCGGGCGGACTCGGCTTTTCGTCGTCCCAGTCCCGGACCCACTCCGATGGCGACGGCAATCCCATCTCGTCCCGAAACGCCGACCGCCGGGAGATGCTGGCGTTCTGCGAAGTCGTCCGGGACCGCCCCGGCACGACGCTCGAGTACATCACCAACGGTTGTCTGGACAGCTTCAGTGACGAGGAGATCGATCTCATGGTGGCGATGTCCGCCACCGCCCGGCGGCCGCTCAACTGGAACCTGCTGACCGTCGATTCCCGTACCCCGGAGAAGACCACCCGCCAACTCGAGGCCTCCGTCAAGGCGGCCGAGGCCGGGGGCCGGATCGTGGCCCTCACCATGCCGACGCTGGTGCCGATGAACATGAGTTTCCGCACCCACTGCGCCCTCTTCCTCATCCCGGGCTGGGGTGACGTGATGGGTCTCCCGGAAGCGGAACGGATCGAGAAACTGAAGGATCCTGCCGTGCGGGCCCACCTCGACGACATTGCCCATGCCGAGAGTGCCGGGGTGTTCCGCCGTCTCTCCCATTGGGCCAACTACATCGTCGGCGACACCTTCGCTCCGGAAAACGCCGGCTACTCCTGGCGGGACGTCGGATCGATCGCCGAAGAACAGGGCAAGGCGCCATTCGACGCCCTGCTCGACCTGGTGATCGCCGACGAGCTGAAGACCGTGCTGTGGCCCAAGGCCTCCGACGGTGACGACGCCTCGTGGGTGGCCCGGGCCGAAGTCTGGGAGAATCCCGGGGCCATGGTGGGAGGCTCGGACGCCGGGGCCCACCTCGACCGGATGTGCGGCTCCAACTACCCGACCTCGTTCCTCGGCGACTGCCTGCGGAAGCGGAAGCTGGTTTCCATGGAGAAGGCCGTGCACTACATGACCCAGGCACCGGCCGAGCTGTTCGGTCTCCACGACCGGGGGTTGGTGGCCGAGGGGCGTTGTGCCGACCTCTTCATCTTCGATCCCGAGACGGTCGGCTCCGATCCCGCCACCCTGGTGGAGGACCTCCCGGGTGGCAGTCCCCGCCTGATCGCCTCGTCCACCGGGGTGGCCCGGGTGCTGGTCAACGGCGTGGCCACCGTCATCGACGGCCAGCCCACCGGCGCCCTGCCGGGGACCCTGTTGCGCTCCGGCCGGGACACTGTCACCGTGGACACCATGGAGCCCACCGCCTGAGGCATCCGGCCGTCCACCACGGCTGACGAAGGCTCCGGCCCGACCGGGTGGAGCCAGAATCCGATCCGACCAAGGACCCGACATGAGGAGAACCGACCGATGAGCATCCGAGACGAGACCCATCTGCTGATCAACGGCCAATGGGTGCCGGCCGGTGACGGCACCTATGACATCATCAATCCCGCCAACGAGGAGGTCGTCGGCCAGGCGCCGAATGCCTCGGTGGCCGATGCCGAGGCCGCCTGTGCCGCCGCCCGGGCCGCCTTTCCGGCCTGGGCCGCCACTCCCACCGAAGAACGCCTTGCCCTCCTGAAGAAGGCGGCCGCCGCCATCCGGGCCCGGAACGACGAGTTGGTGCCACTGGTCATCGCCGAAACCGGGGCCACGGCTTCGGTTGGTTCGCGCATGCAGGTGCCGATCAGCGCCGACCGGTTTGACCGCTACTCGAGGGACATCCGCCACGTCCAGGAGTCGAGTCTTCCACCCATCGCCACCGCCGCCACACCGCTCGCCCCCGGCGGGTTGATCAGCGCCCTCGCCTACCGCCAGCCGGTCGGCGTGGTGGCCGCCATTGCCAGTTACAACTTCCCGCTGACCAACATGGCCGGCAAGGTGGCCCCGGCGCTCGCCATGGGCAACACCCTTGTCATCAAGCCGGCCCCGCAGGATCCGCTGGCCATTGTGGAACTGGCCCGGATCCTCGACGAGGTCGGGTTCCCGCCTGGCGTCATCAACCTGGTCAATGCCGCCGGACCGCAGCCGGCCTCGGTGCTGACCTCCTCGCCCGATGTCGACATGGTCTCGTTCACCGGCTCCACCGCGGTGGGCCAACGCATCGCCGAAGCCGGCGCCCCGACGATGAAGCGGCTCCTCATGGAGCTCGGGGGCAAGGGGGCGGCCGTCGTGTTCGACGACGCCGACCTCAAGGCCGCCATCACCGCCATCGGTTCAACGTGGGCCTTCCACTCCGGCCAGATCTGCACCGCCCCGACCCGGGCCGTCGTGCACCGGAGCGTGTTCGACCAGGTGGTCGAGGGGCTCAAGATGTTCGCCGGCCGCCTCACCGTGGGTGACCCCACGGATCCAAAGACCGTGGTCGGTCCGCTGATCACCGGTGTCCACCAGCAGCGGGTGCTCGACTACATCGCATCGGGACGCGAGGAGGGCGAGGTCATCGTCGGAGGACAGCGTCCTGACCACATGGAGAAGGGCTTCTACGTGGAGCCCACCCTGATCACCGGGTCCAACGACATGCGTTGCGCCCGAGAGGAGATCTTCGGACCTGTGGTCGTGGTCATCCCCTTCGACGACGACGACGAGGGAGTCGCCATCGCCAACGACTCCGAGTTCGGCCTCTACGACTACGTCTTCTCCGGCGACACCGCCCGGGCCTTCCGGGTGGCCAAGCAGCTCCGGGCCGGCCACGTCGGCATCAACACCGCCCAACGGAACATGGACGCCCCCTTCGGCGGTTTCAAGATGAGCGGGATCGGCCGGGACGGCGGGGACTACAGCCTCGAGGCCTACTCGGAACTGCAGTCCATCATCTGGGCTGGATAGGAAACCTTCGGTGCCAGTCGATCTGCCGGAGGGAATCCCCGAGTCGTTCGCCGACATGGCCCGCCGGGTCTCCAACTGGGGCCGGTGGGGCCCGGACGACCAGCGGGGGACGCTCAACCTGATCGACCGTGAGGCGCGGCTGCGGGCCACCGCCTCGGTCGTTGACGGAGATGCCTTTGCCCTGGGTCTGCCCCTGTCGGAAGCCGAAGGCATCCAGATGGGGTTCATCCCCGGACGGGTCAACCCGACCCGTTCGATGATCTGCGTCAACGGGCCCCTCGGCCCTGACCCCGAATGGATCGCCTCGTCCGAGGACGTGGTCACCTTCGCCCTGCAGTGCGCCACCCACTGGGACGGTCTCGCCCACGTCTCCTACGGCGCCGGGGCGCCGGGCGGACTGCTCTACAACGGCTACCCGGCCTCGTCGGTCGACGAAACCGGTGCGTCCCGTCTCGGCGTCGAGCACATCGGGGCGCTCGTGACCAGAGGCGTCCTGCTCGACGTGGCCCGGGCGCTCGGCAAGGAGATCCTCGAACCCGGCTACGCCATCACCCCGGACGACCTCGAGGCAGCCCTCGACCTGGCCGGAGGCGATCTCCAGTCCGGAGACGCCGTCCTCGTCCGGACCGGTCAGGCCGCCCATCTGGCGCTGCCGGGCCGGCCGGGACTGGGGAGCGCCGAACCGAAACGGGACCTGATCGCCTACACCTGGCCCACCCCGGGCCTCACCGTGGCCACCGCCGGATGGCTCCACGACCGCGACGTGGCCGCCGTGGCCCTCGACACGATGGTGCTCGAGGTCTACCCCTGCGAGGATCCTGACCTCTACCTCCCGGTGCACCTGCTGCACCTGGTGGAGATGGGCCTCACCCAGGGCCAGAACTTCTTCCTCGACGAGTTGGCCGATGCCTGTGCCGCCGACGGGCGCTACACCTTCCTCCTGGACGGAACGCCACTTCCGTTCACCGGGGCCCTCGGGGCTCCCGTGAATCCTGTCGCCCTGCGCTGAACCCGCTGTCCGGTCGCCTTCTTTTCCGGACCGGCTAGCGGTGGCGACGGGGGGCGCGGGCCATGGCGGCACCGCCACCGACGACCGGTCCGGTCCTGGGTGGAGGACCCTTTGCACCGCGCACCTCGGACCCTTCGGGAGCCGGACGGCCGGTGACCGCCCAGTGGAGCATCCTCGCCTGGCTGTCGACCAGCGACGCCGTTCTGATGCCCCAGAACTCGAACCCGAAGCGATGCCCCGCCACCTGGGCCAGCATGGCGATCAGTGTCCCGGCCGTCGCCATCGGGTCGGCTCCGGCCGGCGAACCGCTCCGGCCGCTTTCGGTGGCAATCACGCGGGCCAGCGTGACCGTGACCGCATTGAGGGCCCGCACCCGGAGTCCCTGGAACCGCAGATCACCCTCGATGGTGGTGAGTTCAACCACCCGCAGCACGGCCCGGTTCCGCTCCCAGTAGGCCATGAACCCTTCGACCACCGAGACCGCTGTCGCCCAGCTGGCGACTTCCGACCAGTCTCCTTCCACCAGGCCGGCCAGCACCCCGGCCCCTTCCACCAACTCCTCGGCCAGCACCGTGATCACCGCTTCGACGTTCTCGAAGTACTGGTAGAAGGTGGCCGGCGACGTTCCCGCCTGCCGGGCAATGTCGATCACCTTGATCGAACGCCAGGCCGTGCCCACGAGCAGTTCGGCCGTGGAGTCAACCAGGCGCTGCCGGGTGGCAAGTCCCCGTCGACCCGGAACCCGCCCGTCGGTTGTGGCGATCACCTCATCGGGGTCGGGCCGGGTTCCGTCAGTGACACCCACGACGTCCGACCCCGTCCCGTCGGCCTCCCGATGCGTCGCCATGAACGGTCATGGTACCGACTTCTCGGTCCAGGTCACTTCAGTGGTCTTCCGTTGCCACCACCTGGCCATCGGCTGCCCCGGCCGGCGGTTGAGGTCAGGGCGGCAACTGCCTGACGAACCCACGGTGTCCACGGAGATCGAAGGGATCGCCGAACTGGTCAAGCCGTGGCCGGGGCCCCGAGCCTGCAGGTCACCTCGCCCCTTGCCGGCCCTAGGACTGCCGTGGATTCGACATCGACATGGAGGCCATGGCCCCCTTCGATGATGGCCGGGTCGATGATGGCCGGGTCGATGATGGCCCGGCGCTGTTGAACGACGACACCGTTCCGGCCGGCATGGTCATACCGGGCATGGTCATACTGGCCGGCAACTGCACGGGGGTGCCACGGAAGCAGCCGATGGAGTAGGGGTACTCGTTGTTCAACACGTAGTGGTAGACGCGCTGGTACTTCCCGTTGAACCACACCTTGCTGGTCATGCCGTGACAGACGTCGAGTTGGGCGTTCGTGACCGGTTGGCCATTGGCCCCACGGGGGCCGTAGACACCAAAACCATCGAGGGCGTAGCCCACCAACGGGGACTGCTCACCCGGCGTTCCCTGAAGGGCCGCCGGGAAGCACTTCCAGGAGTAGCCGTGGTAGTGGTACTGACCCATGTAGGGGTGTCCCTGACAGGCGTCAAGTGGCAGCACCGAGTCGGGGTTGTAAACGTTGCCCTTGCTGTCCGGTGCGATCTCGGCGTGCCACACGGCGCCCGTCAGCGTGATGGCGGTCGCCAGACCGCCGATACAGGTCGGAGTGGCGTTGACCTCCGGGTGCAGCGGCAAGGTGGCTTGGAGGGCATAGGGAGCGATCGGGATGGCCGCCGCGTTGGGGTAGCCGATGGCCGGGAGCGCGGCGTAGAAGGAATAGGCCGCCGAGGTCGAAGGAATGGGAAAGATGCCGACCGGAGTGCTCGGAATGCCGTTGCCCGTTAGGACCCGGGAGTTCCCGGTCACCGTGACGTGGAAGACACTCTTCAGGTGAAGCGAGCCGGGAACAGCTGGAACCCGGGACAGGTTGACGTGGTTGCCCGATACCCAGGGGGCCGTGCCGGCCGTCAACGACGTCTGCCTGGGGGCGTTGTTGCTGGTGACAGAGATACCAGCGAGGACGTCGGGGCAGATGAACGAAGTGTTCCTGGCGGCGGCCGTGATGTTTGTGCCGGTTGCCGGTGTCACCAGATAGGGAGGGGCGCCGTTGCCGTTCCATGCGGCGGACGGAGCAGTCGTGGTGGACGCCACACTGCCTGAGTTCGCGCATCCACCGAACAACGCCGTTGCTCCGAGCACGGCCACGGCAGCCACCGTCACGGCCTTCGGGGAGCGGCCTTCCAACACGGTTCTCAACATCGATCAGTACCCAATCTCTCCGCAAGCCACCGGCCTGGAGCATTTGTCAACAAAGATGACTTCATCAACCCAACAGTAGTCAACAAAGATGACAAAAAGCAAAATTGCCTCTTCGCCGCCGGAACGTTCCATCCTCGGAGGACCGCCCGGTTCCGGGAAACGGCACCAGATGGTCGACGAGCCGAAGTCCCCGGCCGGGTGGCACCCGGTGTCGCAGCCGGCGATGGACGCGAAGCACGGGAGCCCCACAGCAAACCTTGTAGCGTCAGGACGAATCGCCATGAGAACTTCCCCACCTTCCCGTCGGGCCCGTGCTACGTCGGAGACCACAAAGACGCTGCTCGTCGAGGCGGTCATCGGCCTGGTGGTCGCCATCCCGTTTCCTGAGATCACGGCGCGACGAATCGCTTCGGAGATCGACATGGACCCCAACGTGATCTTCCGGAACTACGGCTCCGTGGAGAACCTGATGGTGGCGGCCCTGCGCGAGATGGAGAACCGGCTGCTGGCCCTCCTCGGCCCCGAACCGGACCCGGGTTTCACCCTGGTCGAGTACGCCCAGCCATGGGTGGAGTTCTCCTCCTGGCTCTATCTTTCGGGAACTTCGGTCGAAAAGTTGCGGGCCCGGCCGGCCATACTGCAGAAACTGCGGGACCTCACCTTGCAGAGATTGGGGCTCGCGCCATCGGCCAGTGAACGGACAAAGGCGGCCGTGTTCGCCCTGGCCACGTCCTTTCTGGAAGCCCAGGCGATCCTGGCCCACCAACAGCCGGATGTCTTCACTCCGGAGGCCCGTGCCGATTCGGCCGCCCTGTTCCAGGTCTTCATCGCCCAACTGGAACGTTTGACCCCGGGGCTGGGATGGGACGACGAGGGTCGTTGATCCAGGGGGTCCAACCTGCCCTCGGTGCAGGCTTTGCTCGAGTTCCCCGGTAAAAAATCGCCCTGCGACTAGGGTTTTGGCCATGGTGAATGGCCCGGTGCCCCGCGCCCTGACCCGAGCCCAGCAGGCACGGCGCCAGCGGGTAATCGATGCGGCGATCGAACTGGCTCTCGACGGCGGCTACGAAGCCGTCCAGATGCGCGACGTCGCCGCCCGGGCCGACGTGGCCATGGGCACCGTCTACCGCTACTTCACCAGCAAGGACCATCTGCTGGCCGCCACCCTGGTGTTCTGGGTCGAGGAACTCGACCAACGCCTGGCCCTGCTGCCACCGGGAGGATCCACTCCGGGCGAACGGGTCATCGGAGCCCTCGACCGGGCCTTGCGGGCCATGGGGCGCCAGCCCCAACTGGTGGGGGCCGTCTTCACCGCCCTGGCTTCACCGGATCCGGCCGCCATCGAATGCCAACAGCAGGTCACCGTGCTCATGGAAGGGATCGTCACCCGGGCCATCGGGGACGCCTCGCCGCCCGACCTGTCGGATCGGGCCCGCATCATCGGCCACGTCTGGTACTCCGCGCTTGTCGGCTGGATCAATGGCTGGAGTTCCATCGGACGGGTCCATGACGAACTGGTCGTGGCCGTCGACCTCCTGCTCCCCGACGAGCCCCTGGTCGACGCCTGACAGACGGCCCAACCTGCTCCTCCCCGGGAGAGGAACCACCGGGACGGTTACCTGAAGATGGCGACCGCGTCATTACACTCGGGATCCGGGAACGCCATCGGGAACGGACGAGGTCAAGAGTTCCCTCGGCCACAAGGCCCATTCCCGCCCCGGCCATCCCAATCCCGACAATCCCGGCAGCAGCAATTCCGACAGAAGTAGTTCGAACAGCAAGGACGGTGCAATGGATCGCAAGTGGTGGACCCTGATCGCGGTGTGCGTGGGCACCTTCATGCTGTTGCTCGACATCACGGTCGTCAACGTCGCCCTGCCCGACATCCAAAAGTCGCTGAACTGCTCGTTCGCCGATCTGCAGTGGGTGGTGGATGCCTACTCACTCACCCTGGCCGCCTTCCTTCTGACCGCCGGGGTCGTCGGAGACATGTTCGGCCGTCGTCGACTCTTCGCCATCGGCCTCGCCATCTTCACGCTCTCGTCCCTGGCGTGTGGCATCTCCAACTCGTCCCTGGTGCTCAACCTCTCCCGGGGTGTTCAGGGCATCGGCGGGGCGATCATGTTCGCCACCTCGCTGGCCCTGATCGCCCAGGCGTTTGCCGGCCGCGAACGGGGTACGGCCTTTGGCATCTACGGCGCCGTGGTCGGCGGGGCCGTGGCGGTTGGACCGCTGATCGGCGGGGCGATCACCAGCGGCATCGGTTGGCGGTGGATCTTCTTCGTCAACCTCCCCTTCGGCATCCTCGCCATTCTCGTCACCCTCTGGAAGATCGACGAGGCCCGTGACGAATCCGGACGGTCGGTCGACTGGATTGGCTTCATCTCGTTCTCGGCCTCACTCTTCCTGTTGATCTTTGCCCTCGTCCAGGGCAACGACAAGGGTTGGGGCTCCACCTACATCGTGAGTTTCCTCGTCGGTTCCGCCGTCCTCATGGCCGTCTTCCTTCTGGCCGAGTGGAAAGGGAAGGACCCGATGCTGGATCTCCACCTCTTCAAGCGGCCGGCCATGGTCGGCGTCTCGCTCGTCTCGCTCACCCTGTCCGGGTCGATCTTCGCCATGTTCCTCTACCTCACGCTCTACATCCAGGACGTGCTTGGCTATGCGCCGTTTCCCGCCGGACTGCGGTTCCTGCCCCTCACCATGCTGGCCTTCGTGGTGGCGCCGGTGGCCGGCAAGCTCACCGTCAAGATCCACTCCCGCTACCTCCTGGGCGCCGGGCTCCTGATGGTCTCGATCGGGTGCGCCCTGATGACCCAGGTGAACGCCACCTCGGGCTGGACCGTGCTGCTGCCCGGGTTCATCGTGGCCGGCATCGGGATCGGCACGACCAACCCGGTTCTGGCCTCGGCCACCGTCTCGGTCGTTCCCGCCGAACGCAGCGGCATGGCCTCGGGTTCGTCCAGCACCTTCCGTCAGGTCGGCATCGCCACCGGCATCGCCGGACTCGGTGCAATTTTCCAGTCTCAGGTCACCTCCGACACGACGGCCCACCTGTCCCAGACGGCGGCCGGTCGGGAGGTCCTGGCCCACGGCAGCCACCAGCTGTCCGGGGCCATCGCCGGCGGTGCCGTCAACCAGGTGGCCAACGCCATTCCGGTGCCGGCCGTCAGGGATGCCCTGTTGACCGCCTACCGGACCAGCTTCTCGGGTGCCTTTGACCACCTGATGTGGATTGCCGCCGCCGTGGCACTGATCGGTTCCATCGGGGCCGTCATCCTCACCCGTGAGAAGGACTTCGTCCCGAGCTGGGGTCCCGGGGCCGGAGGCCACGGTGGAGACGGTGCCTCCGGCAGTGAGTGGAACGCCGATGCTCCACTGCCCGCTCCCTCACACTGAGGTGGACCAGCCGCAACCCCTGGCCGACCGGTCGCCCTACGAACCGCACCCCGACCGGCTCCCGTTGGACCGGCCCGACCGGGAGGCCATCCTCCGGGCCCACCAGAGCGCACTTGACCTCGGCCAACCCGGCTACCTCGATCCGACCTCAGGACTGTTCGTCATGACCGCCGCCTTCCTCAAGGAGCGGGGTCGCTGCTGCGCCACCGGATGTCGGCACTGCCCCTGGGCGCGTTGACCGGAGCCGGTCCCCGGTTCGCCCCACCGGGGTTCTGGAGCCGTCCCTCTCATCCCGGGGTCAGGACGGCGTTGGTGGTTCCAGCACGGAACGGTCACCTTGCGCCAGACCGGCGATGATCTCCCGGTAGACCGTGGCGGCGTCGTCCCCTATGGCATCGGTCTCCTGCCAGCGGGGATGCTCCGGGTCGCTCCGGTCCACGCCGTAGAGGCCGAAGCGGGGTTCGTACGATCCCCACTCGTAGTTGTCGACCAGCGACCAGTGCCAATAACCGGTGACCGGAACCCCGAGATCCCGGGCGTTCTGCACCGCCTTGATGTTGGCCCGGAGGTAGTCGGGTCGGTTCCATCCGTCCGGCCGGGGCCACGCCACGCCGGCCTTCACCCGGTTGCACAGTCCGTTCTCGACGACCCAGAGCGGAAGGTCCGGCGTCAGGTGGTGCTGCACACCGAGCCACCGGGTCAGACCATCCGGATCGGGCGGGTCATCCCACAACTCCCGGGTGGGCCTCGGGTTCCGTCCACCCGAGGTTCGATGCATCGGCCAGCGGGGGTGGTGGCCGACCATCGGGTCGTAGTAGTCGATGCCGATGGCATCCAGGGTCCGTTCGTGGCTGCTCGACTCGACCGCCACCCGGGACCGGAGATGACGGGGGTTGCGCCGACTTCCCCGGGGCAACGGGGAACGGAGGGCGGCGGCCCGGCGCAGGGCCAGTTCCGGTAGCCCGTGTCCGGGCAGCAGGGAGTAGTGCTGACGACGGCGTTCCTCCAGCCAGGGGTCGAGGTCCAGGGATTCGACCCCCATCGACCGCCACAGGAGGGTATCGAGGAGGAGGCGGTCATACTCGTAGAGGCTGAGGCAGGAGTTGTTGGTGGTCACCACGGCATCGGGCCGGACGCGGTGAATCACCTCATAGGCGAACACATGGGCCGTCAGCAGATGATCGGTGGCGGTGGCAACGTCCCCGAAGGCGAGCACCCTGCCGGGAGGGAACATGCCGAGCAGCCAGGAGCCGAGCACCACGACGTTGATCTCGTTGATCGTGACCCACAGACGCACCACCGGAGCGAGCGCTTCGGTGGCCCGCTCGACCCAGGCCCGGAAAATTTCCGGTGCGTCGGGCCGGAGCCAGAAATCGGCGCCGAGCCAGGCCGGATGGGTGAAGTGGTGCAGGGTGACCAGCGGCTCCATGCCCCGGTCAAGACACGCCTGGGCGATGGCGACGTAGCGGTCCAGTACCGCCTGGTCAAAGGTCGACTCGGCCGGTTGGACCCGGGCCCATTCGATCCCGAAGCGGAAGCTTCGACACCCCAGGGCCGCCGCCCGGTCCAGCGCCACCTCCGGTTCCGCCCAGAAGTTGATGGCCGCTCCCGAGGGTTCGGCCCGGCCGGCCGACTCCCAGGCAAACCAGTTGTTGGCCGGCTGCCCGGGTCCGTTGAACCCGCCTTCGATCTGGAAGCCGGCCGTGGCCACGCCAAAGAGCAGGGCGTCGTGATCCGCCATCGAATCTCCCATTTCCGCTCCACTTCCCTCGATCCTGCCCGGAACCCGCCATCCAGGGCCATCGTCCCGGCCGGACTTCCCGCCCCCACCGCGAAGGCCACCCCGCCCGGGATCCCGGGCCACGTCTGTCGTCACGTCGATGCAGGCCCACCCACCGACGGTCGTCATCGTTCCCGTTGTCCTGCCCCGCGATGGTACCTTGCCCTCCGTGACCAGCCATCCTGACCCTCGCCTCGTTCCGGTCGTGATCGCCTCGGGCCAATGTCTCGAACGCACCGACACCCTCAATCCGGTCGAGTTGATGGCCCGGGCGGCCAACGAAGCCCTCCAGATGGCTCCGGCCCTCCGCAACAAGATCGAGCGCCTGTCGGTCGTCAACATCATGACCAAGGTCGGTCCAGCCCCGGCCACCGAACTGGCCCGGGAGCTCGGGATCACCGACGTTGCCTGCGAGGTATCGACCATCGGGGGAAACACCCCGCAGTGGCTGGTCAACCGGGCCGCCTCAGAAATTGCCGCCGGACAGCTTTCGGTCACGATGATCGCCGGGGCCGAAGCCATCCGGTCGTCCCGGGCCCGCCGGGCCGAGGGAGGGGACCGCTACCTCGGGGAGACGGCGCTTCCGGCCGACCCGATGGTGGGTGACAACCTTCCGGGTTCGACTCCGGCCGAAGATGCGGTCTTCCTGCTGGCCCCGATTCACGTCTATCCGTTGTTCGAAACGGCACTCGCCGCCCGAAATGGTCGCAGTTCGGCCCAACAGCGCCAGTTCATCGGAGAGTTGATGGCTCCCTTCACCGAAGTGGCGGCCCGACATCCGGTGGCGTGGTTCCCCGAGGTGCTGACCCCCGAAGAGATCGCCAACCCGTCCCCGGCCAACCGTCTGGTCTGCGATCCCTACACCAAGCGGATGACGGCGTTCCTCGGGTCGGACCAGGCTGCCGCCGTGATCGTCTGCTCCCTGGCGGCCGCCCGGGAAGCGGGAGTGGCCGACCAGGCGGTCTTCATCTGGGCCGGTGCCGAAACCACCGACGTGCGCTCTGTCACCGCCCGGGCCGACCTCAGCCGGTCACCAGCCCTGCACGCCGGGGGCAGCGCCCTCTGTTCGGCGGCCGGCCAGGCGGCCGGCCGGCCCTTCGGCATGGACGATCTTGACCGGATCGAGATCTACTCCTGCTTCCCCTCCGCCGTCCAGCAAGCGGCCGAGGCGTTCGGATTGCCCACCAACGATCCCCGGGGCCTCACCGTCACCGGCGGACTCCCCTACTTCGGCGGACCGGGGAACAACTACACCAGCCACGGCATCGCCACCCTGACCGACCTCCTGCGCCAGGACGGCAGCAACGACGGAGAGCCCCGCTTCGGCCTCGCAACAGGACTCGGTTGGTACATCACCAAGCACGCGCTCGGGCTCTACGGCACCACGCCCCCGCCGGGTGGCTTCCAGCGGGCCGACACCACCGAGGTGCAAAAGTCCCTGGACGCCGAAGCCCAAGAGGTTGCCCTGTCGGTCGCCGAGGAACAGCCGGCCACCGTCCTCTCGGCCACCGTCGTGCGGGACCACGAAGGGGGAGCCGGTGGCGCCCCGGTCATCGTGCGACTCGAGGATGGACGCCACATGACCCTGACGCCGGCCAACGACGGAGTCACGGCCGCCATGGGCGCCATGGACGTCGTGGACCTCGTGGGCCGCCCGGTGGTCGTGTCGGCCAACGAGCCGCGCTACCGTCTGGCGGAGTAGATACGCTTCACCGACCACCAGCGGCCATGACGGCTTGACGCGAGTCGGCCCCGCTTGAACCAAGGAGACCAGAATGTCCGACGAACTGCTGCGCGAGCGTCAAGGTCACATCGAGATCCTCACCATCAACCGGCCCGAGGCCCGCAACGCCATCAACCTGGCCACGGCGACCGCCCTGTCCAATGCCCTGGACGAGATCGAAGCCGATGACGACGTGTGGGTGGTGGTCCTCACGGCCGCCGGCGACAAGGCGTTCTCGGCCGGGATGGACTTGAAGGCGTTTGCCACCGGCGAGTTCCCGATCACCGAGAAGGGTTTCGGCGGGATCACCAAGCGGGACTTCCCGAAGGCGCTGATCGCCGCCTGCAACGGCTCGGCTCTGGCCGGCGGTTGCGAGATCATGCTGAGCTGCGACCTGGTGGTCGCGGCCGACCACGCCAAGTTCGGCATCCCCGAAGTGGCCCGGGGCCTGGTGGCCGGTGCCGGTGGCCTCATCCGGCTTCCCAAGCGCATTCCCCAGGCCATTGCCCTGGAACTGGCCCTCACCGGCGAGCCGATCGACGCGGCCCGGGCCCTCGAGATCGGACTCATCAACCGGGTGGTCCCCGGCGACCAGCTGATGGACGAGGCCATGGCCCTGGCCGAAAGGATCGCCAGGAACGCCCCGATGGCGGTGCGCCTCTCCAAGCAGGTCATGAAGCAGGCCAGCGAGCTGTCCGAAGCCGAGGCCTGGCCGGTGAACGACTCGGTGTTCGGCGAGATCGGCCGGAGCGCCGACGCCATGGAAGGTGCCATCGCGTTCGCCGAGAAGCGCGAGCCCAACTGGACCGGCCGGTAGGCCGACGTGGTCACGGCCGCCGGTTCTCCGGTACATCTGGCCTCGGCCCTCGAGGGCATCCGGCTCATCCTCCACGTGCTGGGGGCAGCCGTATGGGTCGGTGGCCAGTTCACCGTGCTGGCCCTGCTCCCGACGGTACGCCAACTGGGCGATGACGCACCAAAGAAGGTGGCCCAGGCCTTTGCCCGCCTGATGTGGCCCGCCTACGGACTGCTCCTCCTGACCGGGTTCTGGAACATTGCGGCCAGTGACGTCTCGGGGGCATCGTCGACGTGGAAGGCGGTACTCATGGCCAAGGTGGCCGTGGTGGTCCTCGCCGGCGTGGCCATGTTCCTGCACCAGGCGGCCGGGAGCCGACGGGCCACCGCCATATGGGGTGCCATCGGCGCCCTGTCATCGGTGGCCGCCCTCTGCCTTGGGGTGTTCCTCGCCGGTTGACCGGCACACTTCGGCCCGGCATGTTGGCCTGTTCGGCAAGGAAGCGTCCAGAGGTCTAACCTGAGGGTTGGTTGTCCGACGAGAAGAGGTAACAATGCACTTCAGCCCCCCCGCAGAGATCTTCGGTGTCGACGGGATCATCATTCTGGTGGTTGTCGTCCTCGTCTTCTTCGGCTCGACCCAGATTCCCAAGATGGCCCGCTCGCTGGGTTCGGCCCAGAAGGAGTTCAAGAAGGGCCTTGAGGAAGGCGCCGCGGCCGATGGGACCACCAAGGCCACCGGATCCAAGAAAGCGCAAACCCCCACCACGCCGGCGACGACCGCCGACGAGACGACCGACAGCCCTTCCTGACCATCCGGATCCGACCCGGCGCCATCCCGGCGAAGTGGTCGCCAACGTGATTCCATCGGCCCGACGCGGCCCTCACCGTTGACCGGTCATTGCCCGATGAACCCGTGAACGCCACCGACGATCCACCGGATTCTGCCAGGAGAATCGTTCCATTCTGGGTTGCCCCCCTGGTCGAAATTGCCCTGGCGTTCGTTCTGGTCCAGACCTGGGTACACGTGTCCCACGGCGACGTTCTCCTCGCAGTGGCGGTCGTGCTGCTGCTGCTCGCCGTCACGGTGCGGGGCCCGGTCGGCATCGCCCCGTTCGTCCCGCCACGGTTGCACCTCGTCCTGGTGGCCTTGTTGGCGGTCCTGGCGGGACTGGCCCCCGTCCTGCCCCGGTTCCGGCCCGACGTCGAGGGCATCGTGGTCCTCGAAGTCCTGGCCGTCGGTCTTCTATGGTTGGCCATGTTCACCCGGCCCAAACCCAAGCGAGTCAAGGTCAGGAAAGCCGGAACGACCACAGGCGAAGACGTCATCGACGCCCGGGTGATCGACGAGGGAACAGCACAACCCGCGCCGACGGTGACCGAAAACGCCGCCCGCCGGCTGGGCCGGACGGCGGGAGTTGTCGGCGCAACGGGTCGGGAAGCCGTCCACCAGCATGGTCCGGCCGTCGAGGACGTCCTGAAGCGGGGCTTGCGCCGGGCCGGAAAAACCGCCGGGAAGTGGATGGCGGCACCCCCTGACGAGGACTCCCCGGAGGCGGAAGGGGAGCCTGGGACCGCCGGCGGAACGGCGTCGGGTCCCAAAGCCTGAACCTGATTGGCCGGACCCGCCCCCTTTGTTCCCTGGCCCGGGAGCGGTGTGTGAAAAAACTGCCGGAAGGTCGGCGCTGGACTTCTACTCTTCGAGTCAGAGGGACTAGAGTTTCCGAGTGAACCGATTCACAAAGAGGTCTCCATTGTCCGATCCTGAAAAATCTCCCCGATCGCGTCCTGTCTGGGCCCGGTGGATACTTGGCCTCGGGGCCGGAGCAGCGGTGCTGCTCACCGGATGCAACGCCTATCCCTCCTATGGGGCCTCCAAAGGCGTCACCAGCCAGGGTCAGGACACGTTCAAGTTGTGGTCCGGCATGATGACCACCGGCATCATCATCGGCGGCGCCGTCGGTCTGGTGATTCTCTACGCGATCTTCCGGTACCGGCGTCGCTCGGACGCCATCCCGCGCCAGTTCAACGAGAACTTCTGGCTCGAGATCCTCTACACCGGCATCCCGATCGTCATCGTCGGCGTGCTCTTCTACTTCACGGTCCTGACCGAGAACAACGTGGATGCCACGGTGCCGGTCGGAGCCACCACGTCGGCCGGCAAGCCGGTGGTGGATGTGAACGTGACAGCCTTCCAGTGGGGCTGGATCTTCAACTATCCCCACCAGGGCATCGGAGTTGCCGGGGAAGGCCTCGCCGGGCCGGGCAACCATGGGCCCCAGATGGTCGTGCCCACCGGCTCCACCATCCAGATCACCCTGACGTCAAACGACGTCATCCACGGCTTCTACCTCCGCGACTTCAACTTCAGCCGCTATGCGTTGCCCGGTGTCACCAACTACTTCGATTTCAACGTGACCCACACCGGCACGTACAACGGTCAGTGCACCCAGATCTGCGGCCTCTACCACTCCGAGATGCTCTTCACCGTGAAGGCCGTGACCCCGGCGCAGTTCCAGGCCTGGGTCTCGAGCGAAAAGGCCAAGGGCGTTCATCTCATCCGGTTCGGCACTCCTTCCACTTCGAAGGCCCCGGCCGGAACCTCCAACCAACCATCCATCCCCAACCCCCCTAAGGCGTAAAGATGACGACCACCATCGATCCCCCTGAACTTGTCGGAGCCGACGGACCGGAAGAGATCCAGCCCGAAGGTGGTGCCGACCACGGCCACGGCCACGACGCCCATCACGAGCACGCCGAACACGGCCCGAGTGGCATCCTCAAATGGCTGACGTCGACCGACCACAAGGTGATCGGCAAGTCCTACATGATCACCTCGCTGGTGCTGTTCTTCATTGCCGGCATCATGGCGCTCGTGATCCGGACCCAGCTGGCCGATCCCAACGGCTCGTTGGTCTCGTTCCAGACCTACAACGAGTTGTTCACCATGCACGGCAGCCTGATGCTCTACCTCTTTGCCGGTCCCTTCGCCTTCGGCGGCCTGGCCAACTATGTGGTTCCGCTGCAGGTCGGGGCGCCCGACATGGCCTACCCCCGTCTGAACGCACTGTCCTACTGGCTCTACCTCAGTGGCTCCTGCGTCATGATGGCCGGCTTCCTCGTCGCCGGTGGCGCCGCCTCCTACGGGTGGGTGGCCTACGCCCCGCTGTCGGACGCCATCAACTCCCCAGGCGCCGGGGCCGACCTCTGGCTCATGGCGCTGGGATTGACCGGATTCTCGGCCATCTTCACCGGCGTCAACCTGATCGCCACGATCTTCTACCTCCGGGCGCCCGGCATGACCATGTTCCGGGTGCCGATCTTCTCCTGGGAGATGCTGGTCACCGGCGTGCTGATCCTGATTGCGTTCCCGGTGCTGTTCGCCGCCGTGGTGCTGCTCTTCTGTGACCGCCACTTCGGCACCCACATCTTCACCGTCCAGGGCGGCGGGGTCCCCGTGCTGTGGCAGAACCTCTTCTGGTTCTTCGGCCATCCCGAGGTCTACATCCTCGCCCTCCCCTACTTCGGCATCGTGGCCGAGATCATCCCGACCTTCTCCCGCAAGCCGCTCTTCGGCTACAAGGGAATGGTCTTCGCCACCATGGCCATTGCGGCGCTCTCGACCGGTGTGTGGGCCCACCACATGTTCACCACCGGCGTGGTCCTGCTCCCCTTCTTCTCACTGCTCTCCTACCTCATCGCCGTCCCGACCGGGATCAAGTTCTTCAACTGGATCGGTTCGATGTGGGGCGGCCAGCTCAGCTTCCAGACCCCGATGCTCTTCTGCATCGGCTTCCTGCTCGCCTTCCTCATGGGTGGCGTCACCGGCGTGCTGCTGGCCTCCCCCCCGGTCGACTTCATGACGCACGACACCTACTTCGTGGTGGCCCACTTCCACCAGGTACTGATGGGCACGGCCGTCTTCGCCGGATTCGCCGGCTTCTACTTCTGGTATCCGAAGATGTTCGGCCGGATGCTCAACGACAAGCTGGGCAAACTGCACTTCTGGCTGCTGTTCATCGGCTTCTGGGTGACGTTCATGCCCCAGTACATCGTCGGCCTCGACGGCATGCCCCGGCGCATCGCCAGCTACCTGGCCTCCAACGGGTGGACCTCGTTGAACGTCATCTCCACCGTCGGTGCCTGGATCATCGCCTCGTCGTTCCTGGTCTTCCTCGTGAACCTGGTGCACTCCTACATGAAGCCGGTGGCGGCCGGGGACAACCCGTGGGACGGTCAGTCCCTCGAGTGGTTCACCTCGTCACCTCCGCCCCACCACAACTACACCCACCTGCCGCCGATCCGTTCGGAACGGGCCGCCTGGGACTACAACCACCCTGAGCACCGTTCCGAGCACAAGTTCGGCACGATGGTCCCACCGGACCACTCCGAGCCCGCCATGGCCGAGGCGACCACTTCAGGCGGTGCCTCATGAGGATCACCGGACTCTTCCTCGTCCTGATCGGCATCTTCTTTGCCATCATGGGCATCGCCTACTGGTTCCTCAGCTACGAGGACTCCGGCTTTCTCATGCTGATCGGCTCGACCGGACTCGGCGTCTTCCCCGGCCTCTACTACCTGTGGTGGTCGCGTCACATGAAGCCCCGGGCCGAAGACGATCCGAACGCTTCGGTCGCCGCGGCGGCCGGCATTGTCGACTCCTTCCCGGTGTCGAGCATCTGGCCGTTCATCTTCGGTATGGGAGCCATGTTGGCCACGCTGACCTTCGTGTTCGGCCTCTGGCTGGCCCCGATGTCGGCCACGTTGATCCTGATCGCGGCCATCGGTTTCACCGTCGAAAGTCGACGGGGCGGAAACGTCTAAAGGCCCATTGAGCCCGAACCTGGCGCCTCCGGCTCACGGGTCGGACCTGACGACCGTTGACCGCTTGGCGGTGGCGTCACTGGTGTTGTCGGTGCTCGGTTCCCTCGTGGTTCTCCCGGCGATCGCCGGGGTCGTGCTGGGCGTGATCGCCCGGGGTCGCATCGCCCGTTCGGGAGGAGAACGAAGCGGAGCCGCCCTGGCCTTGGCCGGCATCGCGGTCGGAGCCGTGGTAATTCTCCTGTGGATCATCCTCGCCGTCTTCACGGTCGTGGCGATCCACCACTGCCACCAGATCGGTAACTGCTCTCAGACGAACGCCAACTAGGGCGAACTCTCAGGGCCGATAGAAGGCGTTGGCGGGAGCGTCACGCACCTCCCTGAGTCCCGGCCACGATGGATGCCGGATGGCTCCGTTGGCCAGGGCGTCCCGGGTTGCCTGCCGGTTGTTGCCGTAGACGGCCGACTCTTCCGTGGCCGCCGGATCCACCCACACAACAGCGATGAGCAGCAGGTCATCGAGGTGGTCGACCTCGATGATTCCGTCCTCGACGGCCCACAGCACGCCGGAAGCCACGCCAGCCTGGGCGGCGCCCCAGGTCAGACCGGAGTGGCCCTCGTCATCCAGGGTCGCCTTGTTGACGAACAACGTCATCGGCTTGACCGGAAGTCCAGGCCGGATGGTGGTCAGGAATGCGGCATGTCCGGTCCTCGGCGTGGCGAGCGCCGTGGCCCACGCCGTCTCGACGGGACCCCCCTTCGCCCCGAGCACGGTGTTGATGTGGGCCGCATGGGCCCCGTCGCCGACGAATGACTCCCCGATCTGGGTGGTGAACTCCTGCATCCCCCAAACCTAGTGTCACGAAAGGCTCCAACACGCTTCCGCACGAGGGCGCGCCTCGTGGGAGCCGTTGGCTTCACCTACCCGGTCCCCTCCAGCCACTGTCGATACGTCGTGTCGTCAGGAGGCTCGGGAAACGGTGTGGTGCGGCCGTAGCGGGTCTGGTGCAGCAAGGCCGAGCCGCATCGGCCCTCCAGGGTGTCGTAGGCGAGCAGGGCCACCAGGCGGGCTTGGTGCCCTTCAACGGGAGAGACCCGGTGCAGGGAGTGCCGACCTTCAAAATCAGCAAGGTGCCGGCCACCATCGGATGGACATACACCTGGTCCGAGCGCCCTTCAATGACCGACTGGACCTCGGAGAAGCGTTCGTCATCGACCGTCCGCACCCGGGGCGCCGCCTCGAAGCGACCGCCCGAGGTCGCCGAGGCGATGGCGAGCGAGACCACGAAGTCGGTCTGGTCGAAGTGCCACTGCAACTCGTCGCCGTTCTCCATGACGGCGAGGTTGAGGGCCCCGAAGGGGTCCCCGTAGGGGTGGAGCGGACCCCGGTCCACAATGTCCTCCACCAACTGGCGCAACGGCTCCCACTCATAGAACTGTCGGATCAACGAGTCGACACCGAACAGGTCGTAGGGCACGACTCCGGTGGCGAAGCGCCCGAGGTGGCGGGTGGGATGGTCCGACGGAACCATCGGGTCCGGAGGGGCCAGATAGGCGGTACCTACCCCTTCAGAGCGCCAGGTGCGGCGGGCCGCCAGGTCCCGGGCCTCCTCGGCCAACAGGGCCACTGCCGGTTCCGTGACAAATCCGGGGAGCTCGACGGCGCCGTCATGGTGGAGCGAGGCACGGGCCCGACGGACGAGATCGTCACGTCCTGCTCCCTCGAGGGGATACCGGAGCCGGTCGACCAGGGATGGAACATCCGTGGTCGACGACACCGTGCCCTACCGGAGGACCCGACGAACTCCCTCGCCGGTGGCCAGGTCGGCTCCGACCAGGTCGATGAAGGCCGGAATCTCGATCGGCTCGAGTTCGTGGTGGTCGTCACCCGGTCGGGGCTCGCTCGGAATCGACTCGTACTCGCCGGCTTCGGTCCGCAACACGACCGAAGCCCGCTTGCGCTTGCCGGCACCGTCCTCGTGGCGCAGTTCCTCGCAGATCTTGTAGGCGAGCCACCCGGCGATGACCGGCACGATCGGCACGGCGAACCGGAAGAACCAGAGGGTGTCCTGCAGCGGAACGTTGAAGAAGTTGGCCAACACGTCGGTCGACGACGCAAGGAAGACCATCAGCATCAACGCCATCATCGCTACGACGGCACCCGTGTGCTTTGGGCGGTCCCGGGGGCTGTCGAGCAGGTTGTGGTAGTCCCGGTTCTTCGTGATGCGGGCCTCGAGGAAGGGCCAGGCATAGAAGATGTTGAAGATGATCCCCGGGAAGAGCACCGCCGGAAGGAAGACCTCCAGTGGCCAGGTATGGCCATAGCCCACCCACTCCCACGACGGCATGATGCGGAGCGCACCGTCCAACCAGCCCATGTACCAGTCAGGCTGCACGGCATAGCTGATCTGGTAGGGGTGGTAGGGACCGAACTGCCAGAACGGGTTGATCTGGGCAAACCCGGCCAGCAGGAAGGTGACCGCCGTCGACATGAAGAGGAAGCCGGTCGTCTTCGCCATGAACGTCGGGAACATCGGCGTTCCGACCACGTTCTTCTCGGTACGGTGCGGACCCTTGAACTGGGTGTGCTTCTGTTTGACGAGCAGACCGAGGTGGGCCCCGAGCAGACCGAGGATGATCAGCGGAACGATCAGCACGTGGATGATGAAGAAGCGGGGAATGATCGAACCGTCACCCGGGAAGTTGCCACCAAACAGCCAGAATGCGAGGTAACTGCCGACCAGCGGCACCGACTCGATGATCGAGTAGGCGATCCGGATACCGGTGCCCGAGACGAGGTCGTCCGGAAGCGAGTAGCCGAGGAAGCCGTTCACGATACCGAGCATCAGCATGGTGACGCCGATCAGGAAGTTCAGTTCACGGGGCTTGCGGAACGCACCGGTCAAGACGATCCGGCCCATGTGTACGGCCATGGCGCCGAGGAAGATGTCGGCAGCCCAGTGGTGGGCCTGGCGCATCAGCAATCCGGATTTCACGTCAAAACTCAGCGCCACCGACGACGAGTAGGCCTCGGAAACGTGCTGGCCCCGAAGCGGGATGTACGAGCCGTTGTAGATCACGTCGTGACTCGAGGGCACGTAGTACAGGGTCAGGAACACCCCGGTGGCGAGCAGCACGACAAAGGAGTACAGCGCGATCTCACCCAGCATGAACGACCAGTGGTCCGGGAAGATCTTGTCCAGGAACGTCTTTCCGCTCTTGGCCGTACCCAGACGGTCGTCAACCCAGTTGAGTGACTTGTCAATCGTTTCGTCAATCATGGACGCTCCCAGAATCCCGGACCCACCGGTTGGTTGAAGGAGCCGTTGGCCACGAGGTAGCCATCGGAAGTGGCAGTGATCGGCAACTGCGGCAGGGGCCGGGGTGCCGGTCCGAACTCCGGCACACAGCCGGCGTTCACGTTGAAGATCGACTGGTGACAGGGGCAGACCAGCTGCTGGGTCTGCTGCTGGTAAAGGCCGACGGGGCAGCCGAGGTGGGTGCAGAGTTTGGAGAACGCCACGATGCCCTGGCATCCCCAGTCGGCACGACCCGGAGCAGCCTGGGCGGCCTGGGCGTTGTCAAGTCTGATGAGAATGACCTGATCGGGGCTCGAACCGGCGTTACCCGCCGGGAAGACCGTGAGCACGCCACCCACTTCGAGGTCATCGACCTTGACCCGCCGGTTGTCGACGGTAACGACAGTGGAACCCTTGACCCAGTTGGTGTTGGACAGTGAGTCATTGGTGTTCCCGGCCGAGGTGTCCTTGGACGGGTTCGGCCCGAGCGAACGAAGGAGCGGAAACGCCAGAGCCAACCCGACCAGCCCGGACCCCAGTGCGAGGAGGCCGAGCAGCACGCCCCGACGCTTGGCCACGAGGCCACCTCGCTGGGTGATCACGGCGTTGAACTCGGACCGGGCCGACGTCGAGGAGTCGAAATCGTGACGCTCTTCGACGAAGGGACCACGGGGCATGAGGTACTTGCCCCAGGCCGTGACGCCAAACCCGAAGAACAGCATGCCACCACCGAGACTGGCCGCCTGCCACTGGCTCTGGTTGCCCACCCAGTAGGCCACCATGAAACCGATGAAGCCGGCAATGCCGAGAAGCATGCAGATGATGATCAGCACCTGGGTGTGTTCGGGGCGCTTGGCCAGCGGTCGGAGTTGGGGAAGGTCGACCGGGACCGGCTTTTGGCCATTTGAGGTGGAACTGCTCACGTGCGATCTCCAATCCAGAAGCAGATCAACATCAGGGTGCCCACTCCGATCAGCAAGCCCACGAAACCTTCACCCACCGGACCGACGCCACCAAGGGCGTAACCACCGGGGTTGGCCGGGTGCTGCAGCACGCCCACGACGTAGGCGGCGATGTCCCGGGCCTGGGCGTTGGTGATGTTGCCCGAACCGAACCGGGGCATGTTGCCGGGCCCGGAACGGATCGCCTCGACCACCTGGTAGGGCTTGGCGAGGTGGAGCGTCGGAGCGTACGCACCGTTGGCCAGTGCGTCACCGGCACCGGTGATGGTATGACACGCCGCACAGTTCAGGGTGAAGTACTGCTGTCCATTCGAAAGATTGGCCTTGCTGGTGTTCACCACCGGGATCTGGGTTCCCACCCCTGGAGTCAGTGACTGCACCCAGGCCGCCATTTGGAGCGTCTGGAGCTGGTTGAACTTCGGGGGCTTGCGTGTCGCCTGAACGGCATCGTTTTCCAACGGCATGCGACCCGTCGACACCCAGAAGTCCACGGTTCCCGAACCCAGACCTTGCAGGTTGGGGGCCCGGCTCGAACCCTCGGCCTGGTTGCCGTGACAGGTGGCGCAGTTGGCGGCGAACAGGGCCTGTCCCGGCTTGAGGAAGGCCGCAGGCAGGTTCAGGTAGGCGAGGCCCGGAGTTCCCGTCGGAGCCACGTAGGGCTGGCTACCACCCAACGTGGTGACCCCGGGGATCGTGGTTGACGTCGTGGACCTCGGTGTCGGCACGGTGTAGCCGCTCGGCCGGGTGGTCGACGTGGATCCGCTGGTGAACAGGTTGGGCGACGTCGTGGTCGGGGCCGGCCGGGTCGAGGCCGTCACCGACGTGTTGCTGGCCGCCTGGGCCGAGGTGGGGCCGAAGACGAACAGGCCGACCACAACAACCGAGCCGACAAGGGCCAACGGCGCCAGAAATGCCGATTTCTTGAGGGAGCGCATCAACGACCTACTTTAGGAAGAACAGGCAACTGTAGAGACCAACCCAGACAACATCGACGAAGTGCCAGTAATAACTGATCCCCTGGAACGACGCCGTCTCGCCCGGGTCGCCCTTGGGGCCTTTCAGCCGTCCGAGAAGGAAGATCATGGCCACCAGGCCGAGGGTGACGTGCAGGCCGTGCAGGCCGGTCGAGATGTAGAAGATCGATCCGTAACTGGTCTGGGTAGGGTCGGTCGCCGGGTTGTGGGAGAGGGTGACCCATTCGTAGAACTGGTTTGCGACGAAAAACGTGCCCATCACCAGCGTCAGCCACACCCACTTCTTGGCGGAGTCACGCTTTCCGGCTTCCTGGTCCCACACCGCCTTCTGCATGGTGAAACTCGAGGCCACAAGGATGATGGTGAAGATGCCGGACTGCACCGTGTCGAGTTTCGTTCCGGCCGGTGGCCAATGGCCGGTGGAGTGGGCCCGCAAGGTGAAGATCGTGGCGAAGAGCGCCGAGAAGAACATGACCTCGGAGCCCAGCCAGATGATCACGCCGACGCCGATCATCGGGGGCCGGTCGGGACGGTGGCGCCGCGGTGCGATGGCGGGATTGTCCGCCACGAGAGTGTCAGCCATGACCTACTTTCTAGCGCATCAGGACACCCCGGGACCAACTCATGTGCCAACAATCACAAGAATTCCTCGCTGTTCAGGGCCGTTCATTGGCCCAATCACCCCGGGAATGACCATTTCGGGAATGGTTCCGACGGGCGAACAAAGGGTCGCGCTTCCGGCTGCGGTTACCCATCGGTAACACCGCCTCCGGCCGAGTGTCCGTCGGACGTCCGGTTCTTCCCGGGTCCGGCGGAAAATTCCCTCACGGGAGTCCGTGGGGACGCTTCAGACCTCGAGGCACGCCGGCAAGGGAGCCCGGTGCACGATGGTCAACCGTTGGGTCGGCCGGGTCAGGGTGACGTACAAGGTTCGAAGTCCGCGGTTGGTGCCGGCAACGATCATGGCCGGTTCGACCACGACGACCGAGTCGAACTCGAGTCCGTTGGTGGCATCTGCCGCCAACAGGACCAAGGGTTCGGACAGCCCGCCTTTCCCCATGTTCTGCGCGTCGACGATGGTCACGCCGGACGCCGCACATCCGTTGCGGATTTCGTCAAGCAGTTCTTCGGGGGCCAGCACGGCCACCCGCCCCTGGGCGGCCCGTTGCACCTCTTCGGCGGCCCGCCGGGCCACTTCACGTCCGAGGGCGCCCGGATCATCGTCGATGGAGGCGACCTGGACCATCACCGGCTCTTCCCCTGTCCGGCGCACCGGCCTCGGTGGGGTGAGTTCCGGGGCAGCCTCGGCGAGGACACGCGAGGCGACGGCCAGCACCTCGGCTGGCGTCCGGTAACTCACCGTCAACTCGACCGTGCGGGCCGGCTTGTGATGTGGCAGGTGCGTGGTGATGGCATCCCACGACGGAGGCGCCCACGGAGCCGTGGCCTGGGCGATGTCCCCGACCACGGTCATGGAACCGGCCAATGACCGCCGTTCCAGCATGCGCAGCTGCATCGGAGAAAGGTCCTGGACCTCATCGACCACAATGTGTCCGTAGCGGGTTTGGGCATCATCGTTCGAACCGTTGCGAAGGCCCAGAAGGTGACGGGCCTCATCCACCAGGGCTGCATCGGCTGTCGTCCACGGCACTTCGTCGAACGAGGTCGACCTCGGTCGACGAAGCAGCATCTGCTCTTCCTCGCTGAGGATGCCGTTGGCGGCGGCGGCGATCAGGGCCGGCGCACCGTAGAGATCGTGGAGCAATTCATGGGGCAGGAGGCGTGGCCACATCCGGTCGAGTGCTTCGGCCAGGGCCGGGACCCGACGGATCTTGCGGAAGAAGTCCTCGAAATCGAACTCGTCGTCGCTCTGGTCGGCCGGGTCCTCATAGCCAGGGAAGGCCGTCACATCACTGGCTGCCACAACGTCAAGTCGTTGCTGGCTGGCCCGGGCCCGGTCGGCCAGCCGCTGGGCCACGCTTCGCTCCACCAACTTGCGACGGGCATTGTGGGTTCCGGGCCGGCGTCGGGCCCCTTCGACAATCTTCTGCGAGTCCTCGGTCGTCAACCGAAGCACCAGCGCACCGAAGGGTACGGCGACGTCGTTTTTCAGGGGGCGCTCCCTCGTCCGAACGGCACGGGCCAGCACCTTGGCCATCCGGGGATCGCCCTTCAGGCGGGCCACTTCTGCCCGTTCCTTTGCCCTGACGCGGATCTCGGGCACAAGGCCGGTCACCGTGGAGAGCGTCACCCCGGTCTCGCCGAGCGACGGGAGCACCTGCTCGATGTAGCGAAGGAACAGGGGATTTGGCCCGACAACGAGCACACCCTGGCGTTCCAGCGGAAAGCGATGGGTGTAGAGGAGGTAGGCCGCCCGGTGCAGGGCGACCGCCGTCTTGCCGGTTCCCGGACCACCCTGGACAACCAGCACACCGTTCAGCGGCGCCCGGATGATCTCGTCCTGTTCCCGCTGGATGGTCGAGACGATGTCGGTCATCCGTCCCGAGCGGGCTCGGTCCAGAGCGGCCAGCAAGGCCCCGGGGCCACCAATGGGCAGGTCACTGACGATCAGTTCCCCGCCGGAATCCCCCGAGGTTTCCGGCGTTCCCGCCACCTGGGTGGAGTCACCGGAGAACCACTCGTCCTCGATGCCGACCACGGTACGCCCCTTGAGAGCGAGGTGGCGGCGCAATACAAGTCCGAGCGGATCCCGGCCGGTCGCCCGGTAGAACGGCTCGGCGACCGGCGCCCGCCAGTCCACAACCAGCGGTTCG
Organism: uncultured Acidimicrobiaceae bacterium; assembly: GCA_903894295.1. Taxonomy (GTDB): domain Bacteria; phylum Actinomycetota; class Acidimicrobiia; order Acidimicrobiales; family RAAP-2; genus Bog-756. The sequence continues at coordinate 69,221 of CAITPI010000054.1, read as the reverse complement.
AGATCGTCCCCGTGGATGGCCAACCGGCCGATGTGGAAGACCTCGGGCTCGCCGCCTTCGTCCAACTGCCGGTCGATCCGCCCGAAGGTCAGGGTCTGGTCCCCGATGTCGAGTTGCTCGAGCCTGGCCAGTCCGGTGCGGACCACCACATCGCGTTCGGTCCGGGACTGGAACGTTCCGCCCCGGCCCAGATCCATGACGTCATCCACCATGGCATTGGCGTCCGCCCGCATGGCCTCGAGACGGGCGTAGGCGAGGTCCACAAACTCCTGCTCGACCTGGCGTTCCGACTCCACCCGACGCTCCTTCCCGTCGACCCGGACACTTCCGGGCCCCTGCTCGACGTCACCAAAGCGGTCGACGCCAGCGAGCCTTCGATTCTAGGCCTTCCGGGACGCCTGTCGATCCGGACCCGCATCCTGGACCGTGACCGCTCTCCTACACTGGCGCCATGAGCCACCGCCGTCCGCCGTCCCACCGATCACCGTGCGGTCGTCTCCGTCGCTGCCCACGGCGGCCTGACGCGAGGGCGTGCCCCTGATGGCCCCAGTGTCGGCGGGTCGTTTCGACTCCTCGCCGTTCATCCGGGCTGCCCGTCGGCAACAGGTAGAACACACCCCGGTCTGGTTCATGCGCCAGGCCGGACGCTCTCTCCCCGAGTACCGGGCCGCCCGGGGACCGGGCAGCATCCTGGACGCCATCCACCAGCCGGAACTGGTGGCGACCCTGACCAGGCAGCCGGTTGACCGGTACGGAACCGACGCCGCCATCTTCTTTTCCGACATCGTTGTGCCTGTGGCGGCCATCGGTTTCGGCGTCGATGTCGCCCCGGGAACCGGCCCGGTGGTCGAACAGCCCTTCCGGTCGGCAAGCGACCTGCAAAGGCTCCGGCCCCTGGAACCTGAACTCGACACGCCTTACGTCATCGAAGCGGTGTCGATCCTGGCCGAAAGTCTGGATGTCCCCCTGATCGGCTTTGCCGGCGGCCCCTTCACCGTGGGCAGTTACCTGGTGGAAGGGGGGCCGTCCAAGAACTTCACCCGCATCAAGTCACTCATGTTGGCCGAGCCGGCCCTGTGGGAGACGATGGTCGACCGGTTGACCGACATGGCGATCGCCTCGCTTCGTTCGCAACTTGACGCCGGAGCTTCGGCGTTCCAGCTCTTTGACAGCTGGGCGGGCATCCTCAGTCCTCGCCACTATGCCAACTTGGTTCTCCCGGCCACCAAGAGACTGTTCGCCGAGATGCGCGACAGTCATCCCGACGTGCCGTCCATCCTGTTCGGGGTGGGCACCGGAGAGCTCCTTCCGCTCATGGCCACCGCCGGAAGTTCGGTTGTCGGCATCGACTGGCGGGTTCCCCTCGGAGAAGCCCGCCAACGGGTGCGAGATGACCAGGCCATCCAGGGCAACCTCGACCCCTCGGTTCTGGGTGCACCGTGGCCGGTGGTGGAGGCCGAGACCCGCGAGGTCCTGCGCGAGGCCGGAACAGCACCGGGCCACATCTTCAACCTCGGTCACGGGGTACTCCCCGAAACCGATCCGGATGTCCTGCAGCGGGTCCTTGAACTTGTCCACCGAGAAGGCCAGGCCGGTAGGGAGAACCTATGACAGCGAAGAAGGCGGTGACCGCGAAGAAGGCGGTGAAGCCTGCCATCAAGCGCTCGGGAGCTCGCAACCACTCTTCCGAAAAGATCGGCGTGCTGGTCATGGCGCATGGCACCCCCGACCGGGTCGAGGCTATCGAACCGTTCTATACAACCATCCGGAGAGGTCGACCTCCGACGCCCGAACTTCTGGAAGAACTGGTGGACCGCTACGCCGCCATCGGAGGCACCTCACCGTTGACCCTGCGCACTCAGGCCCAGGTCGACGGCATCACCGCCGCCCTGGATGAACTCGCTCCCGGCCGCTATCTCGTGCGGTACGGAGCGAAGTACGTGTCTCCCACCATTGAAGAGGCCGTCGCCGAACTGGTCGACGCAGGGGTGGGCCAGATCATCGGCATTGTGCTCACTCCGCACCAGTCGACCATGGGGTCTGGCGAGTACTTCGAACGGGCGGAACGGGCCATCGCCGAAGCCGGCCGACCGGTCCATCTGGTTGTTGTCCCGTCCTGGTTCCAGCAGGACGGTTTTGCCGGGATTCTCGCCCGACGCACCGACGCCCTCCTGGCCGACCTCGCCGGACGGAGCGACGGTCCCATCAGCGTGTTCTTCACGGCCCACAGCCTTCCCCAGCGGGTCGTGGCCATGGGTGACCCCTACCCGGAGCAAGTGGCCCAGAGCGGAAAGGACATCGCCGAACTGCTCGACCTTGACGAGCGCAAAGATCTTTCGTGGTCCACGGCGTGGCAGAGCGCCGGTCGCACCGCCGACCCGTGGATCGGCCCGGACCTTCTGGAAGAGATGGACCGGGTCGCCGCTTCGGGTACCACTGCCGTCGCCGTCTGCCCGGTGGGCTTCGTCTCCGACCACCTCGAAGTTCTCTTCGACCTTGACATCGAGGCGGCCGACAAGGCCAGGGAACTGGGCATCGAGTTCGGACGGACTCCGTCGCTCAACGATGATCCGGATTTCCTCGCCCTACTGGCTACGGTCGTCCACCAAGCCGTCGATCAGCCTCCGGCTGCCGGAGGGTGACGGGCGGCTCACCGCCGACCGACGCCCCACGTCTGGTCGTCATCGGAGCCGGCATTGCCGGTCTGGCGGCCGCCTGGGAAGCGCTCCGGGTTCCGTGGGGTTCCGAGGGGACCTCGCCTTCGGTCATCGTGCTTGAGTCGGCGGATGTCGTCGGGGGCAAGCTCCAGTCGGTCGACTTCCGAGGTCGACAGGTCGATCTGGCCGCCGATGCCTTTCTGGCCCGACGGCCGGAAGCCAGCCAACTGGTGGCCGAACTCGGGTGGAACGACCGACTGGTAGCCCCGGGAACATCTGGGGCTTCCATCTACGCCCGGGGCCGGCTGCGGGCCATGCCGGGCGATCTGGTTCTCGGCGTGCCGACCCGGTGGTGGCCACTGGCCCGAAGTGGCCTCCTCTCGCCAACCGGCCTGTGGCACGCGGCAGGTGACCTTTGGCGTCGGAGTCCCCAACGGGCGTCGGTCCCGGCCGGGTCCAACGACGCCGCAGTTGGCACCCTCGTGGCCAGTCGGCTCGGTTCCGAGGTGGTGGACCGGCTGGTGGATCCGCTCGTCGGTGGCATCCACGCCGGCGGGGTCACCAACTTGAGCGCGGCGGCCACCTTTCCCCAACTCCTCGCCGCCGCATCGGCTCCCGGCAGCCTGATGCGGGCCTTGCGTCCGGAGAGGGCGCAGAACACTCCACCCTCCGCGCCGGCCTCCCCTGTGTTCTGGTCACTGGAGTCAACCACGGCATCACTGGCCACCCGGACCGCAGAGGCCCTGGTGGCCGAAGGAGTCGTCATCGAGACCGGTGCCACCGTGACCGGAATCGAACGGGTCGGGGGCTCCTGGTCACTTCACCTGGCAGACGGCACCAGGCGGGAAGCCGATGCCGTGGTGGTGGCCGTGCCGGCCCACCCGGCGAGCCGACTGTTGACCGGATGGGCCCCCGAAGCCGCCGCCTACCTGGGTGACATGACCACCGCCTCGGTCGGAGTGATCACGGTTGCCTTTCCGGATTCGGTCATCAACAAGACCCTGGTTGGCACCGGCTTTCTTGTCCCCCGGACGACCCATCTGACTACGGGCCCGGCCCTGATCACCGGGGTCACCTACCTGGACCGCAAGTGGCCCACTCTGGCCCGGGCTGACGAAACCCTCGTGCGAATCTCGGTTGGTCGAGCCGGGGACACCCGGGCTGACGATCTCGACGACGAGGCGCTCCTCTCCCGTGCCATCTCCGAGTTCCACGAGGTGCTCACAACGTCCGGTGCGCCACTCGAAACCCTGGTCACCCGGTGGTCCGATGCCTTTCCCCAGTACGTCCCCGGCCACCTGACGGCCGTGGCCGCCATGGAGTCGGAGGTCGATGCACTGCCCGGACTCGCCCTGGCCGGATCGGCGTATCGGGGCGTGGGGATCCCGGCCTGCATCGGAAGTGGCCGCATGGCCGCCCGAAAGCTCTCGGAGTCCTGGGGCCGTCGCCGGTGACCCAGGTGGAAGAATCCAAAACCCCGACGGCTCGTCGGCGTCGGGGCGCCATCGCGCTGCCCGCCCTTGTGGCCGGGTTGGGTCTTGCGTTCTCGGTTCCTCCGTGGGGCTTTTGGGTGCTGGCCTTCCCGGCGTCGGGTTTGCTGTTCTGGCGTCTGGACGGCCTGCCGGCCCGGGCCCGGCTGTGGGCCGGCTGGCTGGCCGGGCTCGGCTGCCTGGTGCCGGGGCTCATGTGGCTCCGCTCGTTCAGCGTGCCCGGGGGCATCGTGCTGATTCTGATGGAGGCGTTCCTGCTGGCACTTGGGGCCTGGGCCACCTGTCCCGGACCCAAGTGGGCCCGGGCCGCCAGCTACGTCGGAGCCATGACGATGGCCGAAGCCCTGCGGGACCACTGGCCCTTTGGCGGCTTGCCCATCGGTGGGATCTTTCTCGGCCAGGCCGAAAGTCCCCTGCTTGGGGTGGCCCGCGTGGCCGGTCCACTCGGTATTACTGCCCTGATCCACCTGACCGGTGTCGCACTGGTGGCTCTCCTGTTCGCACTTCGGCATCGGGACGGGGATGGCTCATGGCTGCGCCTGGGTTCGGTCGCCCTCGGCGTCACGATCCTGATCGCCGCCTTCGGAGCCGTCGCTCCCGACGGTGGCCCACCGGTCCGGTCGGTGACCGCCGCCCTCATCCAGGGTGGCGGCAAACGGGGATTCCGCAAGGCCCAGGTCGATCCGGCCACCGTGCTGGCCGCCCAGTTCGCGGCCACCCAACAGTTGCAACGACGCGACGGACGCCATCTGCCCGAACTGGTGGTCTGGCCCGAAGACGTGGTTTCCCTCAATGAACCGCTCGGCCAGTCACCGGAAGAGGGCGTGCTCTCCGTCACGGCCGCCAACCTCAAGACCACCCTTGTGGTCGGTGTCACCGAGAACGAAACCCCCGCCACGTTCCGCAACGAAGTGGTGGCCTGGGGTCCCGACGGCCAGTTGGCCGGCCGATTCGAGAAGGTCCACCGGGTGCCCTTCGGGGAGTACGTGCCCTACCGCGGCTTCTTCGCCCACCTGGGGAACCTCTCCGCCGTACCCCGGGACGCCATTCCCGGAACAGCCAGTGGCCTGATCACAACTCCGGCCGGTCCACTCGGCGTCATGGTCTCCTACGAGGTCTTCTACGCCGACCGGGGGCGGTCGTCCGTGCGCGCCGGGGCCGAACTGCTCGTGGTGCCGACCAACACCTCGTCCTACTCCACGGCCCAGGTCCCCACCCAGGAGGTGGCGGCCGACCAGATCCAGGCCGTTGAACAGGGTCGGGACCTCCTCCAGGCCGCTCCCACCGGCTACAGCACAGTGGTGAACCACCGGGGTGAACTCCTGCAGCGCTCGGTGCTCGGAGGACGCCAGGTACTCCAGGCCACCGTGGACGAACGCCGGGGCCACACCATCTACGTCAACTGGGGCGACAATCCGGTTCTGGTTCTGGCCGGCATTGCGGTGGCCACGTCCTGGCTTTGGCGCCGGCGCGCTCAGTCGTAATAGCCGGAGTGGATGTACACGCAGGGAATGCCCACGGCGTGATACATGGCGGCGTTGTGGGGATCGTCCTCAAAGGCGAGGCGCAGGTCGAAACCGAAGTTGCGCAGGTCGTCCACCACGTCCCGCTTGAACCAGGTCACCTGGGAGTAGTCGCCACGCGAGCGCATGATCAGCAGGTCCCAACGAAGTCCATACCGCTCCAGCCAGGCGAGCGTCTGGGGTTGGACCCGCATGGGGCGGCCAGTCAACAGGATGACCTGGAGCTTCGGGTCAAGAAGTTCCATCAGACGGACCAGTTCGGCGATGACCGGATCGTCCCCGCACGCCTCGAAGAAGCCGTCCCAATCCCGGCGACCCTCCTCGATGAAGTGCTGGCGACCAACTGCGTCCGACAACACGCCGTCGACATCGAAGATCACCGCTTCGCCCGGTTTCTCCAGTTCGCCGGCCTTCCACTCCCAGTTGTCAGGAATGCGCACGGTCAATCCTCGCCAGGGGCCGCCGCAGCGAGCCGACGGATCTCGTCGACCACGGCCACATCGGCCAGGGTCGTCGTGTCTCCGAGGGCCCGGCCCTCGGCCACATCCCGGAGCAGGCGGCGCATGATCTTGCCGCTTCGGGTCTTCGGCAGTTCGTCGGTGAAGACGATGGTGCGGGGCCGGGCAATGGCCCCGATCTTCTCGGCCACGTGCGCCCGGAGGATCTCCCCGGTCGCCTCCACCGGTTCGGCCGCTCCCCCGACCAGCGTCACGTACGCCACAATCGCCTGACCGGTGGTCGGATCACTCGCTCCGACCACCGCCGACTCGGCCACGAACGGGTGGTCCACCAGGGCCGACTCCACCTCGATGGTCGAGAATCGGTGCCCCGAGACGTTCATCACGTCATCCACCCGGCCGAGAAGCCAGAGGTAGCCGTCTTCATCCAGCCGGGCCCCGTCTCCGGCGAAGTACTTGCCCTGATACGTGCTCCAGTAGGTGTCCCGGTAGCGCTCGGGATCGCCGTAGATGCCCCGAAGCATCGAGGGCCACGGGCGGTCAAGGGTGAGGTATCCGCCCCCTTCGGTGATCTCGTGGCCGTTGTCGTCCACCACCTTGGCCGAGATTCCGGGCAGGGCCCGGGTGGCCGAACCCGGCTTGGTGGCCACCAGACCCGGGAGTGGCGAGATCATGATGGCCCCCGTTTCGGTCTGCCACCACGTGTCCACCACCGGACACCTTCCGCCGCCGATCACCGTCGAATACCACATCCATGCTTCCGGGTTGATGGGCTCCCCCACCGATCCGAGCAGACGCAACGAGGTGAGGTCATGGGTCGCCGGATACCGGTCGCCCCACTTCATGAACGTGCGGATGGCGGTGGGGGCGCAGTAGAGGATGGTGACCTTGTAGCGCTCGATGATGTCCCACCAGCGGTCCTTGGCCGGGGTATCGGGGGTTCCCTCATACATCACCGAGGTCGCACCGTTGGCCAGGGGCCCATAGACGATGTAACTGTGGCCGGTGACCCATCCAATGTCGGCCGCACACCAGTAGACGTCGGTCTCGGGATGGAGGTCGAACACCACCCGGTGGGTGAACGCCACCTGGGTGAGATAGCCACCGGTGGTGTGCATGATTCCCTTGGGGGCCGCCGTGGTTCCGGAGGTGTAGAGCAGGAACAGCAGGTCTTCGGACGCCATGGCCTCGGGCTCGCATACGTCGTCAGGTCGCCCACCCGCCGAGGGATCCGTGCCGTCCATCAGGTCGTCCCACCAGTGGTCCCGATCAGGGTCCATGGCCACCGGCGACCCGACGGCGTCTCCCAGTCGGCGGGCCACTACGACGTGTTGCACGCACTCCACCCCGGCAAGGGCGACGTCCACGTGCTCTTTCAGGACGCTGGGCGAACCCCGGCGCCAGCCCCCGTCAGCCGTGATCACCGCTACCGCCTGGGCATCGATGATCCGGTCCCGCAGGGCATCCGAGGAAAAGCCGCCGAACACCACCGAATGGGCCGCTCCGATCCGGCTACAGGCCAGCATGGCCACCGGCAGTTCGGGGATCATGGGCATGTAGATGGCCACCCGGTCGCCCCGTTGCACACCGAGCCCCTTCAGGACGTTGGCGAACCGGCTGACTTCCAACAGGAGGTCGTTGTAGGTGGTGGTCTTCTTGTCCCCGGGTTCACCTTCCCAGTGGTAGGCGACCTTGTCGCCCCGGCCCGCCAGAACGTGGCGGTCCAGACAGTTGTAGGACACGTTCAGTGTGCCGCCGTCAAACCATCGGGCAAAGGGAAGATCCCACTCGAGGACCTGATCCCACGGTGAAAACCAGTCCAGGGCCGCCGCCTGTTCGGCCCAGAAGGCCTCCCACTCCCCGTCGGCCTGGTCATAGATGTTCGGGTCGGACACCACCGCCTGGGAACGGAACGCTTCACTCGGCGGGAACAGGCGATCCTCGGCCAGGGCGTAGTGGATCGAGTTTCGCTCTGCGGTGGACTCGGTAGGTTCTTCGGTCATCGATTCGGTTCTCCCCGGGAACCACCATGTTGGCAGCGGCTCCAGTTTCCTGTGTCCATTCCGGGCACGTTGCTCCATCAACCCCTCACGGGACCTGTGCAGCAGCCTAACCGTGGCCGCCCTCTACGATGGAGGTGTCATGACCACGTTCAAGCCCTCCGAATCTCTGGCCGGTCCCGAAATCGGTGATTTGACGATGGCGCCTGACACCATTGCGGTCCCGCTCGGCTGGCGGGTTCTTGTGGTCGGCGACCTTCTGCTGCCCGCCGAGGCCACGGCGTCGTCCACGGCCATTGCCAGCGAGTTGGCCCAGGTCGCCGAAACCTGGGAGGGACCGGGTCTCTTCGTTCTCAGCGGGCGCCTGTTCGACGTGTCGACCGGTCCGACCAGGCTGCTTGAAGCACGGCGGGCCCTCGAGGCCCACCCCCGTCTTCGTTTCGCCCTTGAGTCCTTCGCCGCCCGTGACGACGGGCGGCTCGTTCACCAGGGCGGGCAGGTGGACGGAACCACCGAACCGGCCTCCCTGCTGGCCGGACTGGAAAGCTTCGGAGCCCTGGATCTGCTCGTCGCCACCGGTGAGGGATCCCGTAGGGTACGAATCGGGCACGAAGGGACGCCCTGGGACCCCGGATCTCCGGGGGACGGCGCCACCCGCGAAGAGATCTCCCCCTGGTTGAACGCCCCGGTCGACGCGCCGTGGCTGGAGGGCATCAACCGGTTGGGCGATCCGGCCCGTTCCAACCGTTTCGTGGTGTCCCGCACGCTTTACCGACGGATCGGTCGGCACCTCTGGTGGCTTGGCGTCCCGTTCCTGGTGGCCATGGTGGTACGTATCGCCATTACGCCATGGGTGGCCAATCACGTCGGAGGATCCGCGGCCGGCCGGGCCCTGATCCGGGCCCACCGGGCAGACGGTGTCGACCAGCTCCAGGTTGCCCTTGGGGTGGCAGCCGTCGCCGCCGTGGTCATGCTGGTGGTCGTCGGGCTCCTCAGTCGGCGGCTCTGGTCGACACTCGGCGGAGGCGCCATCGGTGACCGGATCCCGGGAACGACCATCAACGACCTCCAGCGGGACCAGGCCCGGGTGCTCATGGCCCACGGCTACCAGGGCTACATCACCGCCATCGGTTTCGATCCCGAGTACACCTCGCTCTATCCGGGATTCTTCGTCAACCTCGGTGCCAGCGCCGAGGTGGTCCGGGAACACCGGGCCCGCTTTGGCCTGCCACCGGTCTTCCTCCACTCGGAACAGGTGTGCTGGGTCGAAATCGGAGCCGGTGCGGAACTTCACCTGTCCCTGATGCTCGGACGGACGGACGTTCCCGCCGGGACCCGGCTCGAACGGACAGTGGCCATCCCGCCCGCCCGCCTGACCTCCGCCGACGAAGTTCCCCGGTTGCCCGGTGGGACCGTGCTTGACCCCCACGAAGTCGCCTCCTACCCGTCGGGCGCGTCATGGCCACCGGCTTCGGATCTGCGTCGACTTCACCGCCGTACCCGACGGGTCCGGCGGTGGGGAGCGCTGTTCATCCTCCTCGCCGGCCTGATCAACCTTGTTGATGCCATCACTCCCCCCCTGCGGAACCGACTGCACCTGGTCAGCCAGTTCCTCCCGTTGCAGGCGTCCATCGCCGCCAACGCCGTTCTGGCCATCATCGGACTGGTGCTCATCGGTCTGGGCCGGGGCGTTCTGCGCGGCCAACGTCGGGCGTGGCTGGTATCCATCGCCCTCCTGGCGGGCACGACGGCTCTCCACCTCCTCGCCGGCGTCGATGGCGAAGAGTCGCTCATCACACTGGGGATCCTCGTCTTTCTCGTGATCAACCGGCGCTCCTTCCAGGCCCGGTCCGACCGGGCCAGCGTGCGCACGGCGATGCTGGCCCTCGTCGCCGGCGTGGTGGGCGTCACCGTCCTCACCACAACCTCCATCGAACTGTTCACCCATGTTTCCCACGATCACGCCACCATCCCCTGGCCGACGGCTTTCGCCGCCGTGGCCGAGCGGCTGGTCGGGTTCACGGCGGTCCCCCTTCCGATCAAGGCCGACCGCTTCTTGTCCCCTCTGCTGCTCGTCCTTGGCGTGATGCTGGTCATCGTGGTCCTCTACCTGCTGACCCGGCCAGTGGTGGACCGACGCATGGTCTCGGGGCGGGCGGCGGAACTCCGGGCCCGCGACGTGGTCCGCCGACACGGAATGTCCACGCTCGACTACTTCGCCCTGCGCTCCGACAAGCGCTGGTACTTCCACCGGGATTCGATGGTGGCCTACGCCGTTTACGGTGGTATCTGCCTGATCTCACCCGACCCCATCGGCCCCGTCAACGAACGGCACCAGGTCTGGGAAGCGTTCCGTCACTTCGCCCAGGAGCAGGGGTGGATCGTCGCCATCATGGGAGCCGGACAGGAGTGGCTCCCCATCTACCGGGAATCGGGGATGCACAACATCTACCTCGGCGACGAAGCAGTGGTGAACGTCCAGGAGTTCTCACTCGCCGGCAAGGCCATGAAGGGGCTGCGCCAGGCCCACAACCGGGTGGCCAACAAGGGCTACACCGTGAGCTTTCACGACCCGGCCCGTCTGGAATCGTCCCTGGCGGACGAGTTGACCCAACTGATGAGCCTCAGCCGCCAGGGCGAGCACGAACGCGGCTTTTCCATGATGCTGGGGAGGATCTTCGATCCCCGGGACTCCGACCTCCTGCTCGTGGTGGTCCGGGACCCCGAGGGCCGGGCCGTTGCCATGTGCCAGTTCGTGCCCGCACCCGGCATCCACGGCTACTCGCTCGACCTGATGCGCCGGGATCCCGGTGAACATCCCAACGGACTCATCGACTTCGCCCTCTGTTCCACCATCGAGCACCTGCGCCTCGAGGGCGCGGTCGGGTTGAGCCTGAACTTTGCCGCCATGCGCTCCACGCTGGCCGGTGACCGGGGTGACGGCACGGTACAGCGGGCGGAGCGGTGGATCCTCAAGCGCCTGTCCAACTTTGCCCAGATCGAGTCCCTCTGGAAGTTCAACGCCAAGTACGAACCGGAATGGCTGGCCCGCTACGTCGTCTACGACACCGCCGAGCACCTGGCACCGGTGGCCATGGCCATCCTGCGGGCCGAGTCCCTCTGGGAGATTCCCGTACTCGGCCGACTGCTCTCGGCCGGGGCCGAAAGGCGGATGCAGGCCGCCCGGGAGGAGACCGAGCATTACCGGGCCCGACAACTCGCACCGGAGGTTCCTGCCATCGAACCGGCCGGAGCGTCGCGGCGAATCCCGTGAGTGGAGAAGCGCTCTCGCCGCTCGAGCGCCAGATCCGGGCCCGCCGGATCATGGCCGCCCTCGGTCTCCTCTGGGTGCTGGCCATCACGGCGTCCCTGTTCCTGCTGCCGGCCTACCGAACCGGGAAGGTGTCGACGCACGGTTCCGTCCACGTCAGTTCCTCCGGGACCACCACCGTCTTCCACGAAGCGCCGGTGCCGGTTCTCGTGATCCTGTCGGTCTGTCTGGCGGCCTGGGTCATCGGCTACCTCAGCCTCCGCCAGCGCATCCGGTCACACAGTGCCCGGCGGTCGGTCCCGGCCACGGTGACCGCTGTCGTGATGGGTGTGGCGGCGCTGGCCGGCACGCTGACCATCGGGCCCGTCCTGTGGCCGCTGGCGGTGCTGTTGTTCCTGTTGGCGCTCCCGCTCGACCGCTTCGACGGGGAGCTAACCGGCCGGGACCTGACCGCGCCCTGATCCGTCGGCCAGACGGGGGCGGCTGGACGCAACCAGGCCAATCAGGCCGATCACCACCAGGGTGACGATCAGGGTCACCAGCACGCCGAGCACCGTCGGATACTCCGAGGTCACAATCCGGGCCAGGCCGAGGGTCAGGACAATCCACTGCAAGGGTTTGCGGAAGCGGGCCAGGAAGTCGTGGAAGGGGCCCTCGGAAATCCAGGACGGCCAATGACCACCCAGCCAGGACCGGACCCGGGCACTGCCGACGACAAAGGCCAACACCGACACCACGGCCGCGCCGACCATCACGACCCGGACTTCCCGGAGGAGAAGGGCCGAGACGGCATCGATCACGGCCGCTTCGGCGCTGGTGGTGTTCGTCCGGACCTCGGAGCCCAGATAGAGGTTCCGTCCCACCGCCGCCAGCACGAGGACCGCCGCCATCGAAATGGCCAGTCCGGCCCCTGACCGCATCACCCCGCGCCGACGGTCGCGGTTGAGGGCCACCGTTCCGGCAAAGAGGAGAAGGGTGAGGACCGGCAACGCCAACGCCAGCCGGTTGAGCAACCGGGCCAGGCGCTGCAGACGCAGCAGCTGGTTGGACTTGAACAGAACCAGGGCCGGAGCGTGGTAGTTCGGAACCTTGGCGACGAAACCCAGGCCGGCGTGGACCAGTTGCTGTTTGACCTGGGTCTCCACCGTTCCGAGATCCACACTCACCACACCGTTGGACGAGGAAAAGGCGCCCTCGCTCCGGCCGGTCAACAGGTCCACCACCTGAACGTGGGAGTTGCGGACGGCCCGCAACCACAGGGTCTGGAACTGTCGGGACTGCACGATCCGCAAGGTCACCTGGTAGACGGCGGTCTGGGCGGCCGAGGCCACCGGGGCCGAGAGGAAGTCCAGCTTCTTCGGCAGGTAGCGGTTCAGTTGCTGGTCGAAGTTGACTTCGCTGTTGACCTTGTCAGCCACCTTGGTGGCCACCGCTTCCTGGATGGCCTGACTCCGGGCCAGGGGTCCCACCGTGGCCACGAAGGCATCGGTGTTCAGTACTTCGTTCCGGGCGTAGATGGCGACCACCGAGAGGACAGCGAGCAGGCAGGCCAGAACGAGCGTCACCCACGAAAGGACGGAACGGATCCGGTGATGCTCCTTGGCCGGAGCATCACCATCGGGAGCCGGTGATGACCCAGGCCCTTCCTGGTTCACGGCATTGGCGTCCGAATCGGCAGGCATGGACTCACCCTAGCGACCGCATCAGCGTCGGACCGGTATCTCCTGACGCGACAAAGGCCGCCTCCGGGAAGTGTCCCGAAGGCGGCCTTGTGTCCGGAGCGGCTACGAACCGATCAGTTTGGCCTTTTCGGCTTCGAACTCCGCATCGCTGATGGCTCCTGATGCCTTCAGGTCGGCCAGTTTCGCCAGGGCATCGACATTGCTACCCCCACCGGCCGTTCCGGCCGTCTGACGGACGTAGTTCTCGAACGCCTTCTGTTGGTTCGCCATGGCCTGGGCCTGACGCTCATGCATGCCACCACCACGGGCGATCAGGTAGATGAAGATGCCGAGGAAGGGGAAGATGATGACGAAGATCACCCAGAGGGCCTTGGCCAGACCGCCCATGTCGTGGCTCCGGAAGATGTCACCGAAGACCATGATGAGCAACCAGATCCAGACCACGAACATGAAGATCTCGAGGATCGTCCAGAACAGTCCCAGAATGGGATACACGTACGCAAAGGTCACAACACAACTCCTTGATTGGGGCTTCCGTTCGTAACCTAGTCCTGACCGGGCCCCCGGACGTGGACCCGGTGTCCGACCCACGACCCGGGGCTACCCTAAAGTTCAGCCATGGTTCCTTCTGGCGATCCGGACACCGAGAGTCGCCCGGCCGGTGAAGTCGCAGCCCTGGAGCAGTCCGCAGCCGAAGCGACACCGGACCCGATGGCCATGCTGCGGTCGAAGCAGTACGTGTCGGCCCTCATACTGGCGGCCATCATCGGCGTGCCGGTCTCGGCCGCAGCGTATGTGTTCCTGCGGTTCACCGTCGCCGCCCAGCACGACGTGTTCGAAGCGCTGCCCCACTCGCTCGGCTTCACGGGAACTCCGGCCTGGTGGCCCCTGCCGTTTCTGGTCCTGGCCGGACTGCTGACGGGACTGTGCATCCGGTGCCTGCCCGGCACGGGAGGCCACCGTCCGGCCGACGGCTTCCAGGCCGGGGGGCCGCCGACGCCGGCCGAACTGCCCGGCATCATCCTGGCCGCCCTGGCCTCGCTCTCGCTCGGCGTGGTGCTCGGCCCCGAAGCCCCGCTCATCGCCCTCGGCGGCGGCCTGGCCGTGCTGGCGGTGCGCCTGGCCAAGCCGGACGCCCCACCGTCGGCTGCCCTGGTGCTGGCTTCGGCCGGATCGTTCGCCGCCATCTCGGCCCTCTTTGGCTCCCCGCTGCTCGGAGCCTTCCTGCTGATGGAAGTATCCGGTCTGGGCGGTCCAATGATCGGGGTGATCCTGGCTCCCGGCCTGCTGGCCGCCGGGATCGGCTCGCTCGTCTTCATCGGTCTCGGCTCCCTGACCGGCGTGGGCACCATCTCCTTCTCCGTGCCCGACCTGCCCGCCTTCGCCCATCCCGACGTCGCCATGTTCGGCTGGGCCGTCGCCTTCGGACTGGTGGCACCGCTGCTCGGCACGGCGATCCGCCTGGTCAGCCAGCGCCTGCAGCAGATCGTGGAGCCCCGGAGTGTCCTCGCTACCCCCGTGGCGGGCGCAGTGGTGGGACTGATCGTCCTCGCCTATGGCGCGGCCACCCACAAAAGCCCACTCGACGTTCTCTTCTCGGGCGAGGACGCGCTTCCCACCATCATCTCGCATCGAAGCGCCTACGCCGTTGGCCTGCTCGTGGTGCTCGCCCTGTTCAAGACCCTGGCCTACATGGTCTCCCTCTCGTCGTTCCGGGGTGGCCCGATCTTCCCGGCCATCTTCATCGGCGGCGTGCTGGGCCTGGCCGCCGGCCATCTGCCGGGCCTTTCCATCACGCCCGGGGTGGCCATGGGGATCGGGGTAATGTGCACGGTGATGCTCCGCCTCCCGCTGAGCTCCACCTTGTTGGCCACGCTGCTCATTGGCCACAACGGCATCACCGTGATGCCGTTGGTCATCGTGGCTGTGGTCGTCTCCTACGTTGCCGTTGCCTGGCTGCCCCAGCGCTGGAACGTCGCCCGGCGTGGTGCCGGCAGCTCCCCGTCTGAAAGGGTCTCCCCATGAACATCATCATCCACCCGGCCATCGGGGTACTGGGCGTGGCCACGGTCTGCGGGGTCCTCTTGTCGGCCATCGAAACCGCGGTGCTCCCCCGCCACGGTTTCACGATCATCACCCGGACGGTGTTCGCCCTGGCCGACCGGATCCTGGTGCACCGTTGGGGCAGCGACGCCCGGGCGAGCAAACTGCGGAACCTCTATGCACCCGTCGCCCTCGTCTGTCTCCCGCTGGTGTGGATGATGCTGACCACCGTCGGTTTCATGCTGATCTTCTGGTCGGTGCACTCGGGATCGATGGCCAACTCGCTCGAGATCTCCGGTTCGTCGCTGTTCACCCTCGGCTTTTCCAAGCCCCCGGGCATCAGCCGGATCTGGGTCACCTTCATCGAAGCCACCATCGGTCTCGGACTGGTGGCCCTGCTCATCAGCTACCTCCCGACCATCTACGCGGCCTACAACGCCCGGGAGTTCGGCATGAGCATCCTCCGACCCTTTTCGGGAACGCCGCCCAACCCGGTGAGGCTGGTGCTCAACCTCGACGAGTTCAGGGCCATGGACAACCCGGACGTCTGGAGCGGCTGCACATCCTGGCTGCTCGGCATCCACCAGAGCCACCGGTCCTTCCCGGCGCTGTGCTACTTCCCCGAGTCGTCGCCGGACCGGTCCTGGGTCGCCTCGGTCGGGGCCCTGCTCGATGGCTGCGCCCTCCTTTTGGCCACCGCCGACTTCGATCCCAACGGACCCCAGCGGAACCAGCTCAAGCATCCGATGATGATCCTGGCCCACGGACTGCCTTCGATGGGCGACGTCGCCCGGGCCTCGGCGATTCCCTGCGGTCCGCCGGCCAACCTGGCCGAGCTGCTCTTGGCCTCGTTGGGAGGAGCACCCGTCCCGGAGATCTCCGTCACCAACCAGGAGTTCACCGAGGCCCTGGACCAGTTGGACGGGATCGCCCACCTGACCGGGGAACAGCGGGAAGAGGCCTGGCACCGGTTCTCCTTCATCCGCTCCGGCTACGACCTCCCACTACGTGCGCTGGCGGCCCTCACCGATGCCTACCCGGCACCGTGGACGACCGACCGGCCGGCCACGGTGGGACGG
This sequence comes from uncultured Acidimicrobiaceae bacterium, assembly GCA_903894295.1. GTDB lineage: Bacteria > Actinomycetota > Acidimicrobiia > Acidimicrobiales > RAAP-2 > Bog-756. The sequence continues at coordinate 53,018 of CAITPI010000054.1, read as the reverse complement.
ATGCGCCTGTGGCGGGGCAAGGCCCTCAATGTCGACTGGTCCACGACGGACACCCCCCGGCTCTCGGTCGGCGAGAACCTGGCCCCGATCATCCCGGCCAAACCGGTTGAGAGAACCGGTCCGGACACGACGGGCAGCTGAGGCCTAGACGCCCTGGATGGCTCCGATGCGCCCGTTGGCTATCGCCGACTTCAAGGCGGCGTGGTCGACCTCGTTCTGGTCCGCATAGGCCGAGGCGAAGCGGGCCATGGCGGTGTCGAACCGGTCGCTCGATCCCAGATAGGCGCTGATGGCAATCGGATCCCCGGAACGGGCATGGGCCCGGGCCAGTGTCCATCCACACATGCGGACGTAGAAGCCGAGCGCATCGACGGGCATCGTCTCCACCTGGGCGGAGAGCTTGGCGTCCCACAGCTGGCGGAAGTAGAAGTCGCGGGTGTCGCCCTCGGCCAACTCCACCCGGTCCCAGCCGAGGAAGATGTCGCTCGCACCCTGCATCAGGCGCTGGCCTTCGACCACCCGCTGCCCGTGGTTTCCATAGGCGCTCGGGGCGAGAAACGGCTCGAGCACCGACGCTTCGGCCTGCTTGACCTGCAGGACCAGCGGGTCGCCAAAGTCTCGTCCGACGAAGAGCGCAACCCAGCACCGGGTGCCGACGCTGCCCACGCCGACCACCTTGCGGGCCAGATCCATGAACTCGTAGCGGTCCATGAGCGCCGCCCGGTCCCGGTTGAGACTCTTCCCGTACAGCATCAGTCCGTCGGCGAACCGGCGTTGGGCGGTCGGGCCGTAGAAGTCGTCGACGATGTCGGCCGCCGGCACCAACAAGGGTGGATCGGCCAGGAAGCGGAGCTGTCCGTCCACTTCATGGGTCAGTTTCGCCGCCGCCTTCAGCTGGTCCTTCCGCTGGGCCTTCTCGGCTGCGGCCATGAACCGGGCCAGAATGTCGTCACCGGCCTCGGATCCGTAGCGGTCGAAGATCATCTGGGCGTCCATCCGCAGGTACCAGATGGCGAGATTGCTCATGCCGGCGAACTCGGCCATGGCGCTCCGGTACTCGGCCATCGCCAACCGGACCAGATGTTGGGCGGTCTTCGCATCCGCTTCCCGGTCCCGGGCGGCCACCTCGATGCTGGCCGCCAGGCGCTTGAGGTCCCACTCGAACGGACCCGGCAGGGTCTCGTCAAAGTCGTTGACATCGAAGACCATGTCCCGCTCCGGGGAGCGGAATCCGCCGAAGTTCACCAGGTGGGCGTCACCGCAGAGTTGGGCCTCCAACGAGGTGTGGGGATCGCGGGCCAGATCGGCCGCCATCACGGCGGCCGCCCCACGGAAGAAGGCAAAGGGTGAGGCGGCCATTCGGCCAAACCGCAGCGGCACCAGGCTCTCCACCCGGGTGGTGGCCTGCAGGCGCAGGATCGCCAACGGGTCCGTCCGGTCGGCGGGAGCAACCCACTCGCCCAAGGCACTCCGGGGAACGATCTCGCGGGCCTTGCGCCCGATGGCCGCCCGGTCGGAAGGTGACTGACGCATGGCGGCATCCTGCCATCGGGGGCCCGTTTGGGCCAATCCGGCCTAGGACTTGTTCTTGCGGTGCTTCATCATGGCGATGATCAGCCGGTCGATCCCGAGACCGAGAATCACGGCGATCAATAGGGCCCAGATCAGGCTGATGGAGGTCTTGAAGAAGATGAAGCTGACCTCCACGCTCTGGCTGTTGCCGACGATGAAGGCCACCAGCAACACGAGAAGCACCAGTGCGCCGACCAGCCTGAGGTTGTCGGTCATGGCCCGCTTGTTCCCGGATTCCCCGGCCATTGGCTTCCTCCTGATCACGACGAACGGTTGACCAAGCGTACCGGGTCACCACCGCCACGGCGGGCATGGCAGGGTCGGACGGCAGGGTCGGACGGCTGGGTCGGACGGCTGGGTCGGCATCCCCACCGTGCCCCTCTCGAGGGGACGGATCAGATGAAGAGCAGCGTGGCGTGCTGGGCGAAGTCCACCAGCGGGGCGGGATAGATGCCGAACACCACCGTGAACAAGGCACAGAAGCCGATGACGACCCACGTGGCCGGAGGGACCGGCACCTTGCCGCGGGCCTCGACCACCTCGGAAGGGGGAGCATCGGCCAACTCGTCGATCCCGGGCATCGCAGCGCTCCACGCCCGGGGCGGGACCGTGGTCACTCCGGAAGCGGCGCCCGGTGTTGCCGCTCCCACCAGCGCCGCCGGGTCGAGGGGAACATCGTCGTCGGGCCCGTCCCCGAACTCCCCGACCGGAGAGAACATGGTGAGGGCGACCCGGAGGTAGAAGAAGGCGGCAACGGCAGCCGACACCATGGCGATGACGGCCAGGGTGTAGCCGTGGGTGAGCACCACGGCCTCGATCACGTTGAACTTGGCGAGAAATCCGGTGGTGAAAGGCGCTCCGGCCTGACCGAGCAGGAGAATGGCGAGGGCCAGGGCCAGCACCGGTTGACGCCGGGCGAGACCCCGGAACTCCAGCAGTCCGGTGGCCCGGTCCTGACGTCCGGCGATCACGGTGACGACGGCAAAGGTGCCGATCACCATGATGGTGTAGGTCACCAGGTAGTACAGCGCCGAGGAGATGCCCCGGGCATCGGCGGCATCGACGCCGAGCAGGATGAACCCGGCGTGGTTGATCGACGAGTAGGCCAGCATCCGCTTCACGTCCTGTTGGTTGAGGGCCACGATGGCACCGACCAGCAGGGACAGGGCCGCCAGCACCCAGATGACGGGCTGCCAGCCGAGCCGCTGGGTGGCAAGGGACGACACGAAGACCCGGAGCAGGGCGGCGAAGGCTCCGGCCTTGGCCACCGAGGCCATGAACCCCGAGACCGGCGATGGCGACCCCTGGTAGACGTCGGGTGACCACATGTGGAATGGAACCGCCGACACCTTGAAGGCAAAGCCCACCAGCAGGAGGGCCATGGCCGCCAGCAGGAGACCGTTGGACAGGACGGCCCGGCGGGCCAGGAATTCGGCCATCTTGGCCAGGTTGGTGCTGCCGGTCGCTCCGTACATGAGGGCAATGCCGTAGAGGAAGATCGCAGACGACACGCTGCCCAGCACGAAGTACTTGAGCGCCGCTTCCCCGGATTCGGCCCGACGGTGGTTGAAGGCGGCCAGCACGTAGAGGGCGATCGAGAGGATCTCCAGTCCGAGGAAGACCACGATGAGGTCGTTGGCCGCCCCCATCACCATGGCCCCCGAGGCAGAGGCCATGGCCAGAACTTGGAACTCGCCGCCGACCACGCCTTCCCGTTTGAGATAGCCGTCGGCCACCAGGGCGGTCAGGCCCAAGGCCAGTGGAACCAACAGCTGGATGAGCACCGAGAAGCCGTCGTAGGCGACCGCACCGGCAATTGTTGTCTGGGCTCCGTTGGCGAGGACCTGATCCCACTGCACGATGGCCGCCACCGCGGCCGCCGCCGAGGTCATCACGGTGATGGCCGTGCACACTCCGGTGCTGATGATCCGTCGAAGCAGCGACGAGAGCAGCAGGAGCAGGAGGGCCCCGCCCATCATGATCAGGATGGGCAGGATGCTCACGTAGTTGACGTGAGGGAGATGGATGGTCGATGCGGTGGCGGCCAGGTGGGTCATCGGGCCACCCCCCGGGTGGCGGAGGTGGCCGGGTGACACGAGACGGCCGTTGACGAACATTGCGCCGAGAGGGCCGACGAATGGAGGGCCGGCAACGCCGAGCCATGTAGGCCGGATGGCAGGTCGGTGTGGGTGACGTGGTCCACGTGGACCACCAACCGGTCGACCGACGGGGTGATCCGGTCAAGCACCGGCTTCGGGAAGACACCCATCACGACGATCAGCACCAGGAGCGGCGCCACGATGAGCCCCTCCCGCCAGGTGAGGTCGGAGGTGGTGGCATCATCTGGGCCCGGAGCGCCCTGGAACACCCGTTGGTAGGTCCACAGGAAGTAGACCGCAGCGATCACCACCCCGGCCACGGCGACCACCCCCCACCAACGATGGGCTTCGAAGGTGCCAAGCAGGACGAGGAACTCGCTCACGAATCCGTTCAGGCCCGGAACGCCGATCGAGGCCAGCATGGCCAGCATGAAGGCGCCAGCCATCACCGGTGCCGATGCCTGGAGGCCCCGCAGGGAAGCGATCTGCCAGGTGTGACGACGCCGGTAGATCCACCCGACGAGGATGAACAGGGCGGCGCTCGTGATGCCGTGGTTCACCATCTGGAGGACGCCGCCGGTGACCCCTTGCGGGTCGATGGCGAACGTCCCGAGCACGACAAATCCCATCTGGGCCAGTGAGGAGTAGGCCAGCAGGACCTTGATGTTGCGCTGGGCACAGGCCACAAGGGCGCCGTAGGTGATGCCGATGACGGCCAGGGTCAACAGGACGGGCGCCACCGTGCGGCAGGCCTGGGGAAACAGGTTGAGGTCGAACCGGATGACTCCGTAGGTGCCCATCTTGGCCATGACGCCGATCATCAGGACGGCACAGGCCACCGGGGACTCGGAGTGGGTGTTGGGCAGCCAGGTGTGGAACGGAAAGATCGGCGCCTTGACGGCGAACGCGGCCGTGAAGGCGCAGAACAGCAGGACTCCCTGGGTCCCGGACAGATGGGTGTGCATAAGCGGGACGAGATCGAAGGTCAGCACGCCGGTCTGGGACCGGTGGATGAAGGCCAGCGCCACGATGCCGACCAGCATGAAGGCCGAACCGGTGAAGGTGTAGATGAAGAACTTGATGGCGGCGTAACCCCGCCGGGCATAGCCCCACCCACTGATCAGGAAGTACGTCGGGACCAGGGTCAGTTCGAAGAAGAGGAAGAAGAAGACCAGATCCAGCGAGACGAAGCTGCCCATACAGGCCGCTTCCATGAGCAGCACCCACGCCACGAAGGCGCGTCGGTCCCGTTTCACCCGGGCTCCCAACAGGGCGACCGGGAAGAGCAGCCCGGTCATGACCACGAGGAAGAGGGAGATCCCGTCGATCCCGACCGACCACTGGATGCCAAGCCCGCTGGCCCAGGCGTGTTCGCTGGCCAGTTGGTAGCCGGCGACGCCGGACTTGAAGACGACCAGGACCGCCACGGCCATCACCAGCGTGAGGACCGAAACCCCGACGCCGAGGGCCTCGTGGAACCAGTCCGCCACCGACTTGCGGGGCCAGATGGCCACCAGCAACGAGCCCAGCGCCGGGATGACGACGAGCAGCAACAGGTACGGGAACGAGGAGGTGGTCATCAGCCCCACCACATCCGGGTCACCATGAACGCCAGGATCAGCACGACGCCACCCACCATGGCGAGGGCGTAGTTGCGCAGGTAGCCGGTCTGGGTCTTCGCCACGATCCGCCCGGCGCCCCGCACCAGGCCCGCCAGCGAGTTGACCGCCCCGTCGATCACCTTGAGATCGACTTCCTCGGCGCTGAAGTGGGCCAGCCTGGTGGAAGGACGGCCGAGCAGGGTGTCGTAGGCCTCGTTCACATACCAGGCGTTGCGCAGGAAGGGGATCTCGAGCGCCGGCCGGTCGGTCCGGGACACCCACAGCCAGATGCCGAGCGCCACGCCACCGAGGGCAACGACCGTATCCAGCAGGCCGAGCACCCACAGGTCGCCCGCCGGGAGATGGTTCGAGAAGAGCGACGATCCGAACACCGGATCCACCCAGGCCGAGAGCGAGAAGTTGCCCGAGGTGGCCAACAGACCGGCGGTGGCGGCGAAGAACGCCAGGATCCACAACGGAAGCGTCATGACAAGCGGCGACTCGACCGGAGCCCGCTGCTCGCCCACTTCGGCGTGGTGGGCCCACGGGTCCGGATCCACCGGATGCTTCTGGCCCCAACGGTCCGACCCGAAGAACGCCAGCGACGTGAGCCGGCTCATGTAATACGCCGTGAGGGCGGCGGTGAACACACCGATGCCCCACAACACCGGCCGGGCGGCGAAGGCGTTGTCGAGGATGTCGCCCTTGGCCCAGAAACCCGACAGCGGCGGGACGGCGGCAATGGCCAGCCATCCGATGGCAAAGGTGATGAAGGTGATCGGCATGTACTGGCGCAGGTTGCCCATGCGCTTGAGGTCCTGTTCGCCGTGGAGCCCATGGATCACCGAACCGGAGCCGAGGAAGAGGAGCGCCTTGAAGAACGCATGGGCCACCATCAGGAAGATGGCCGCCGTGTAGGCCCCACAGCCGATGGCCAGGAACATGTAGCCCAATTGGGAGATGGTCGAGTAGGCGAGAACCTTCTTGATGTCCTGCTGGGCGCAGGCAATGGTGGCTCCGACAAAGGCCGTCACCGCCCCCATGATGGCCACCACCAACGAGGCCGTCGGTGAGGCGTGGAGCAAGGGGTGGACCCGGCACAGAAGGTAGACACCGGCGGTCACCATGGTGGCGGCATGGATGAGGGCCGAGACCGGGGTAGGGCCTTCCATGGCGTCGGCCAGCCACGGGAAGAGCGGGATCTGGGCCGACTTGCCCATCACGGCCACCACCAGGAGCAGACAGATGACGGTGATGTTGAGCGACGACACCGAGTCCACCCGGGCGAAGATGGTGGAGTAGTCGAGCGAGTGGAAGTTCTCGAAGGTGAGGAACATGGCCAGCATGAATCCGACGTCACCGAGCCGGTTGTAGAGAAACGCCTTCTTGCCGGCCACCGCCGCCGTGTTGCGCTCGAACCAGAACGAGACCAGCCAGTAGGAGCAGGTCCCGACCCCTTCCCAACCGATGAAGGTCATCACCATGTTGGACCCCAGCACCAGGATGAGCATGGAGGCCACAAACAGGTTCAGGTAGAGGAAGAACTTGGCAAAGTCCTTGTCTCCATGCATGTAGCCGATGGAGTACAGGTGGATGAGGGCGGACACCCCGGTTACGAAGAGCACCATCGTCATCGACAACGGATCCACGTAGAGACCGGCGTGCAGGTTCAGTCCACCGACGTCCAGCCACGTCCAGAGGTTCTCCGAGTAACTCCTGACCGGTGCCTTGATACCGAGCAGGTCGAGATAGAGCCCGATGGCCACGAGAAAGGAAGCCGACACCATGGCCGTGGCCAGCCAGCCCGCCCACGGTTCACCGAGGCGCCGACCGGTCGCCACCAGCACGACGAAGCCCAACAAGGGCAGGGCAATGACCAACCAGGTGACCGTCAGCATCCCGCTCAGCCCTTCATCCGGTCGAGCGAATCGGCGTTGACGTCAGCCTTGTGGCGGAAGATGGTGATGGCGATGCCAAGGCCCACCACCGCTTCGGCGGAGGCCACGACCAGGACGAAGAACACGAGAACCTGACCGCCGATGTCCGTCAGCGAACGGGCAAAGGTGGCAAACGTCAGGTTGGCGGCGTTCAACATCAACTCCACGCACATGATCATCACGAGGGTCTGGCGCCGCACCAGCACCCCAAGAAGACCCAGGGCGAACACCACCGCGGCGAGGCCCAGATACCAGTCAGCTCCGACCGTCACGACCCATCCCCGCCGTTCTGGTTGCCGGGGCCGGACGGCTCTGCGTCCTCGTTCCCACCCGGGGCCGGAGGCGTCACCACGAAGCGGGAGGCCGGATCCAACTCGGGGGCGAGGGGGCCAGGGGCGGCGTCGACGACCTTCTGCTCCCCGCCGGGCCGGCGGGCCAGCGCCACGGCGCCCACCACGGCGATGATCAACAAGGCGGCCGTGGCCTCAAAAGGGAAGAGATAGGTGGTGAAGAGCGACTGGCCCAGCAGGTTCACGTTCGGTGCCCCGGTATCGGGGCCCGCCACGTGAGGCGCACCCAACGTCCAGTGTCCGACGAAGCCCAGGATGAGCAGACCGGCCAGGCTGGCGGCGGCGAGGATCACCGAAGTCGGCCGTTGGCCCCGGAGTTTCTCGGCGCCGAGATTCTCTTCCCGGTCCACACCGAGAAACATGATGACGAAGAGGAACATCACGACAATCGCCCCGGCGTACACGATCACCTGGACGACGGCGAGGAACGGATCCTGGAGAAGCAGGAACAGCACCGCCACCCCGAACAGGGTCATGATCAGCATCAGGGCCGAATGCACAGGATTCCGGGCCACGATCACCCCGATCGCGCCGGCGATCACGAGGGCGGCGGACACCGAGAACGTTCCGGCATCCACCAGCGTGGGATGGGTGGCGGTGGCCCACAGCAGCACGGTTGCCAGTGCCGTCACGACGGGCCCTGTTCCGTGTCGGCATCCTTGATGGCCTGGTCGTAGGCCTCGTCCCGGGCAGTGTGGTTCCGGCGCGAGGCACCCGGAGCAAACCGTCGGGCCTTTTCAAGCCCGCGGGTGACAATGCCCCGGACGCCGCGTTGGTTGGCCGGCATGTCGGAGGGGATCAGGTGCCGTTCCAGCGTCTGGCGCAGCGGCTTGTTGCCGGTGGCGGCATCGTTGGGCGGACCACTCTGGCCGGCTTCGGGCGCACGTTGGCCGTAACCGAGTTCGCCCGACCACTGCACTTCGCCTTCGAAAGATGCGTTCCCGGCCGGCGCGGTGGCCCGCATCCAGCCAGAAGTGTGGAGGTCGTCACCGGGGCGCCAGTCCTCCCAGGGCATGTGCTGTGGACGACCGTCATCTCCCACGAGCAGCTGTTCCTTGGTGTAGATCGCGTCCGACCGGTTGGTGAACGAGAACTCCATCAGCTTGGATTCGGTGATGGCCTCGGTCGGGCAGGCCTCCACACAGAGGTCGCAGTGAATGCAGCGGAGGAAGTTGATCTCGTAGACGTACCCATACCGCTCCCCCGGCGAATGGGGGTGGTCCGGCGGATTGTCGAGGCCACGCACATAGATGCACTTGGCCGGGCACACGCCGGCGCACAGTTCGCAGCCGATGCACTTCTCCATGCCGTCCTCGTACCGGTTGAGGACATGGCGGCCGTGTTGACGGGGCTGCTTCGGGCGCTTCTCTTCGGGATACTGCCGGGTGACCGCCGGACGTCCGAGATGCTCCAGGGTGAGCTTGAAGCCACCGAAGAAGTTCTGGCGCTGGCGGGGCGGTGTCACGTCGTCCATCAGATGGCCCCTCCCCGGGCGTCGAGTCCGCCGACGACCTCGTCGGCCCCGTCCCCGCTTCCCTCGTCGCCGGCCTGCGGCAACGACCCACCGGGACGGCGCCACAACCGGCGGCCCACCGGGGTCAGGATGGCCTGGGTGTCTTCCCGTCGGGCTCCGACAATGGCGGCCCGCCAGATGAGGCCGGCGGAGACCACCACGGCTGCCGTCAGGCCGGTGCCCCACCAGCCGCCCGTGATGAACCCGGCGACAATCAGCAGCCAGCCCAGACTCAACGGGATCAGGCGGCGCCAGCCCAGATCCATCAACTGGTCGTAACGCAAGCGGGGCAACGCTCCCCGCAGCCAGACGAAAGCGAACAGGAAGGCGATGGTCTTTCCGAGGAACCAGAGCAGCGGAACGATCCACAGGAGGTGGGACCAGAAACCCCCAAGATGGGGAACCGGTCCGTCGGGGCCGCCGAAGAACAGGGTCACGGTGATGGCCGACATGGTGATGGTGTTCATGAACTCGGCCAGGAAGAAGAGGGCGAAGCGGATCGAGGAGTACTCGGTGACAAATCCGCCGACCAGTTCCTGCTCGGCTTCGACCAGGTCGAACGGCGGACGGTTGGTCTCGGCGATGACCGCGATGAAGAAGATCACGAACGGCACGACCGCCAGGCGGATCACATTCCACTGCCAGAGGTGGGTGGCCTGGGCCACCACGATGTCATGCGTGGTGAGCGAACCGGTGACCAGAACCACCATCACCACCGTCATGCCGATGGCCGCTTCGTAGCTGATCAACTGGGCCGAGGCCCGAACCGACCCGAGCAGCGGATACTTCGATCCGGACGCCCAGCCCGCCAGCATGGTGCCGTAGACGCCGATGGCCGACATGGCGAGGAGGAAGAGGATGCCCATCGGAGGATTGGCCAGTTGGAGATAGAACCGGTGGCCACCGAGCGTGACTTCCCCACCGAGGGGAACGATGGCAAAGGCCAGAAAGGCCGGGATGATCGTCAGGTAGGGCGCCAGCTTGAAAACAAAGCGGTCGGCCTGCTCCGGCTGCAGATCTTCCTTGAAGAAGAGTTTGATGCCGTCCGCCAGGGTCTGCATGATGCCAAAGGGTCCGGCCCGGTTGGGACCGATCCGGCTCTGCATGTCCGAGATCACCTTGCGCTCGAACCAGATCATCAGCATGACCGAGATCATCAAGGCCCCGAAGACAACCACGGCCTGGATGACCACGATCAGCAACACCATCCACGACACACCGTGGACGAAGAGCGGATTCTCGTTGTTGGCGAGCAACGTCATGGCGTCTCCAGACGAACGACGGTCACCGGCACCGTGACATCGATCAGGTCGGCCACGTCGTGACGACTTCCGTCGGGGACACCGTCGAGCATGACGTTCATGGGCAGGGCCACCACCCGGGTCGGCAACCCCGGATCGGGCCGCACCGCCATGACCATCGACGTCGAAGCAGTCTTCACCCGGACCCGGTCGCCCGCCGACAGTCCGAGATCGTCGAGATCGTGAGGATGGACGGCCAAGGTGGCGGGCTCGACCAGCGCATCGAGGGCGGGGCTCTTGGCCATGGCCGCTCCGTTGTCATAGAGACAGCGGGTGGCCATCAACCGGTGCGAGTAGCTGTCGACCCGGCCGATGACAGGCGCCACATAGGCCGGGATCTTCCGGAGCATCGAAGGTCGCTCCTCCGTCGGGTTGACGGGAACCGCCGGGCGACCGGTCCAGCCCGAGGTCGGGTCTTCCGCCCATCCGGCCCGGAAATCCAGACCTTGCCGATTGGTCGACTCCACGCCGGGAATGGCCACCGGGTCCATCTGGCGACCTCTGCGGCGGAAGAGAGACACCTTGGCTGCGCTCAGTGGCGCCACCACACCATCGGCCGCCCCGGGTTGACCCAGAACGGCCGAGGTGATCCCCGAATGAAGCGGGGTCAACCGTTCGATCTCGTCCCAGATGGCACCGACGGACTCAAGGGCCAGATCGGATCCGAGGTGCACCGCCAACTCGGCGGCGATCATCCAGTCGGCCCACGCCTGGCCCGGTGGGACGAGTTTCTGGCCGAGACGGCTGATGCGACCCTCCATATTGGTCGTCGTCCCCGACCGTTCGTGCACGGAGGCCGCCGGCAGCACCACGTCGGCCCGTTCGGTCGTCGAGTCGATCTGGGTGCCCACGGCCACCACAAACACCGGCGAATCGAAGGCCCGTTCGACCAGTCGCCGATCCGGAACGTCAGCCCACGGATCGGCCCCGAGGAGCACCACGGCACCCATCGACGGCTCCGGCGACGCCAGGTCCGCCAGCTGCTCCATGGTGGTGCGGCCCCGGCCGGCCGGCACCTGGTCCCACCAACGGCCAAACCACTCCGCTCCGTCATCGAGTGCCACCCGACCCGGCAGAAGACCCGGAGCCATCCCGAGATCCAGAGCACCCATGACGTTGCCCCGGGGCAGGACCGGAAGGAACGTGGCGCCGGGCAAGGCGGCGGCAATGCGCTGGGCGGCGGCGGCCATGATCGTCTCGTCCTCGGACCGCGATCCACGGCCGAGGACCACCACCACCCGGGGGGAGCCGATCAGCCTTCGGGCGTCGGCGAACTCGTCAGGGTGCATGCCGTTCGGGGTTGGTGCCTTGACGTCGAGCAGGATGCGAACCAACTCGTCGGCCTCGCCGGGGGCATAACGCAAGGACGCCGCCGCCAATCCTGTCATCGAGGTGTCCCCGGGAGAAAGCTCGACGACGTTCAGGGAGCCGTACCGGACCCCGGCCCGCAGCCGCAGGAAGAGAACCGGGACTTCTTCCCGGACGTCGCCGGTCAGCAGGATGACGGTGTCGGCGTTCACCGCTTCGTCAATGGTGGCCCGGGGCAGGCCCACCACCAGTTCGGCCGGTAGGCCGTCACCGAGTTGGGCATCGACCGAGTCGGTGCCGATGACGCCCTTGGCCAGCTTGGTCCAGGCGTAGGCCGCTTCGTTGGTCAACCGGGCTCCGCCGATCACCCCCACTCCGGCCGGTCCGTGATCCGTCCGTGCCTTCCTCAGGCCGGCGGCCGCTGCTTCCAGAGCCTCATACCAGGAGACTTCGACCAACCCGCCGTTCTTGCGAACGAGGGGCCGGGTCAGACGACCGGGATCGTTCACGGCTTCAAAGGCGAAGCGGCCCTTGTCGCACATCCAGCCCTGGTTGACCGGATCGGCGTCGATGCCCAGCATGCGGGTGAGACGGTTCGATGACGACTGCACCGCCACCCGACACCCGAGGGAACACGTCGTGCACGTCGACTCGACCTGGTCGAGGTCCCACGGCCGGGCGGTGAAGCGGTACGGGGTGGCGGTCAGCGCCCCCACCGGACAGATCTGCACCGTGTTGCCCGAGAAGTAGGAAGTGAACGGCAACTCGGGGAACGGAGCCACCTCGATGTGCGGCCCCCGTCCGACAAAGTCGATCTGGGCCTCCCCCGCCACTTCATCGGCGAACCGGGTGCACCGGCTGCACTGGATGCAGCGCTCCCGGTCCAACATGACCAGCTCCGAGATCGGAATCGGCTTTTCGAAGTGACGCTTCTCCTCGATGAAGCGGCTCTCCCCGGGCCCATAGGCCAGTGTCTGGTCCTGGAGCGGACACTCCCCGCCCTTGTCGCAGACCGGGCAGTCGAGGGGATGGTTGATCAACAGGAACTCGAGAACGCCGTCCTGGGCCTTCTTGACCGTGTCCGACTCGGTCACCACCACCATGTCGGGCTGCACATCGATGAAGCAGCTCGGCATCAGACTGGGGCCACGCGGACCGTCCACCTCCACCAGACACATCCGGCAGACCCCTACCGGCTTCATCCGTGGGTGGTAGCAGAACCGGGGAATGAACACACCGGCCCGCTCGGCTGCGGCAATCAGCTTCTCTCCCTTGTGGGCCACCACGCTCCGGCCGTCGAGCGAGAACGTGAGTTCGTCGGCAGTGTCACCCACAGAAGTCGGATCAGACATGCGGACACCTCCCCAGGGTGATGTGGGCGAGGAAGTCGTCCCGGAAGCGGGAGATGGCCGAGGTGATGGACGAGGGGATCGAGGGGCCCAACACGCAGATGGTGGTCTGCTGGGGCGGCCAGGTGAGTCCGGGCGAGATGTTGTCGCACGCGTCAAGCAGCAGGTCGAGGTCTTCTCGCCGACCCTGACCGATCTCGATACGCTCCAGAATCTTCTCCAGCCAGCCACTGCCTTCGCGACAAGGCGTGCACTGGCCGCACGACTCCCGGTGGAAGAACCGGGTGATCCGCCACGAGGCCCGCACCACGCAGGTCTGGTCGTCCATCACCACAACCGAACCCGAGCCGAGCATGGATCCGGCGGCATCGACCTGCTCCTGACCCAGCGGGAGGTCGAGATGCTCGGGAAAGAACCATGGGGCCGAGACACCGCCGGGGATGAAGGCCTTCAACTCCCGGCCGGGGAACAGTCCGCCGCCGAGCGCGGGGTCGTTGATCAGGTCAGAGAAGGTGTTCTTCACCATCTCGAGTTCGTAGACACCGGGATTGCGGACCCGACCGGCCAGAGCGAACAGCCGGGTTCCGGTCGAGCTCCCCTCCCCGAGGGCGGCGAAGGCGGCGCCTCCGTTGAGGATGATCCACGGCACGTTGGACAGGGTCTCCACGTTGTTCACGATGGTCGGCTCGCCGTAGATGCCGACGGCGGCGGGAAAGTTCGGCGGCTTGATCCGGGGAAAGCCCCGCTTGCCTTCGAGGGACTCCAGCAGGGCCGTCTCTTCGCCACAGACGTAGGCCCCGGCGCCGGGATGCACAACGACGTCGATCGAGAAGCCCGACGAGAAGATGTCGTGCCCGACCGCACCGTAGGCGTACGCCTCGTTCAGGGCGCTCTGCAGCCGCTCGAGACCCAGAGCGAACTCGCCCCGGAGGTAGATGAAGATCTGGCTGACCTGAAGGGCATACGCCGCAATCACGGCCCCTTCGATGATCTGGTGCGGGTCGTTCTCGACCAGAAGGTGGTCCTTGAACGTCGCCGGCTCGCTTTCATCACCGTTGATGACCAGGTAGGTCGTGGGATTCTTGCGCATCATCGACCACTTGCGCCCGGCCGGGAAACCCGCCCCGCCCCGGCCCAGCAGGTTGGCTTCGTCCACTTCGCGGGCGACTGCTTCCGGGGTCATGGCAAGCGCCTTCTTCAGGCCCTCGTAGCCCCGGGTGGCCAGATAGCGATCCAGCGTGTGCGAGTCGTCGTGATGCACCCGGGCCGACACGATTCTGGGCACGGCCATCGTCGTCATGACGCCGTCCCGTCGGTGGCCGCCCGCCGGGCTTCCGCTTCCGCCATGGCCGCCCGCTGTCGGGCGATCTCGTCCCGGTCGGCAGCCAGGCCCACGGTGCGCTGCACCCGGATGAGCGTGCCGTGGGCCGGGATCTCGGCACTCCGACGTCCCGCCCGCAGATCGGCCACGAGGTGGTCAAACGTCTCGGGTGTCGTGGCCTCGACATAGCGGGAGTTGACCTGGACGCACGGCGCCCGGTCACAACCGGCCAGGCACTCGGCCTCCTCCAGGGTGATCAGTTGGTCCTCGGTCGTGCCTCCGGACTTCACGCCGAGCGAGTCTTCGGCGTGCTCCAGCAACTCGAGCGCCCCACGAAGCAGGCAGGCGATGTTGGTGCAGAGCGAGACCACGTACTTGCCGACCGGTTCCAGATGGAACATGTCGTAGAAACTCGCCGTGCCGAGTACCTCGGACGGCGTCACACCCACCAGACCGGCGATGTCGATCATGGCCTCCGGGGTAAGCCAACCGTCCTGGCCCTGCGCCAGGTGGCAGAGAGGAATAAGGGCCGAACGGGGCTCGGGATACAGGGCGATCAACTTGCGGGCCCGGTCCAGCACCTCAGGGTGCAGGTGGGTTGGAGTGAACGACGCCGGGGCGCCGGAACGGCGGGTCAGGGAAACCGGGGACGACGCGCTCATCGGTCCACCTCCCCCATCACCGGGTCGATGGAGGAACAGACGGCGACCGCGTCGGCCAGCAGTCCGCCCCGCATCATGAGGGGCATGGCCTGGAGGTTCACGAAACTCGGTCCCCGGATGTGCATCCGGTAGGGATTGGGGGTGCCGTCGGAGACCAGGTAGCAGCCGAGTTCTCCCCGCGGCGACTCGGTGGCCACGTAGACCTCGCCGGAGGGCACCCGGAATCCTTCGGTGAAGGTCTTGAAGTGATGGATCAGCGCCTCCATCGACTCGTCGATGCGGCCCCGAGGCGGCGGGGTGACCTTGCGGTCCTGTACCCGGTAGTCCCCGGCCGGCATCTTCTCGACGATCTGGCGGATGATCCGGATCGATTCCCGGATTTCGTTGAGACGGACCGAGTAGCGGTCGAAGTTGTCTCCGTAGGTCCCGACGATGACGTCGAACTCGACCTCGTCGTAGCGCAGGTAGGGCATGGCCCGCCGGAGATCCCAGGGCACACCGGTCGAACGCAGGATCGGACCGGTGAGACTGAGGGCGAGGGCCTCTTCGGCGGTGATGGCTCCCACCCCCTCGGTCCGTCGCCGGAAGATCGGTTGGCCGGTCATCAACTCGTCGTATTCGTCGCAACGGGGCAGGATGGTGTCGCAGATCACCATGACGTCGTCTTCCCAGCCGTCAGGCAGGTCGGCGGCGGTGCCCCCCGGCCGGATGAAGTTGTGGTTCATGCGGAGCCCGGTTGTCTTTTCGAAGAACGCCAGCACCATCTCGCGTTCCCGGAATCCGTAGATCATCATGGACGTCGAGCCAATGTCCATGCCGTTGGTCGCCATCCACATGAGATGGGACGAGACCCGGTTCAACTCCACGAGCAACATCCGGATCCAGTCGGACCGGGGTGGCATCTCCACGCCCAGCAACGCTTCGGTGGCCAACGAGAAGACCAGTTCGTTGTGGAGGGGCGAGAGGTAGTCCATGCGGGTCACGTTCGTGCAGCCCTGGACGTAGGTCAGCTCTTCGGCCGTCTTCTCCATGCCGGTGTGGAGGTAACCGATCACCGGCTTGGTCCGCAGGACCGTCTCGCCGTCGAGTTCGAACATGAGCCGCAGTACGCCATGGGTCGAGGGATGCTGGGGACCCATGTTGATGATCATCGTTTCGTCGTCGGACCGCTCGACGTCGATGTTGGTGGGGTCGACCGACACACCTTCGGGCAGACGAAGAACCGCTCCGACCTCCCGGCGCAACTCCTCGGGCGACGTCTGCTCTCGGGGCTGGAGGCCCTGGTGGCTTTCGGACGTCTCGAGAACCAGGGCGTCGGGTCCGGTTCTCCCGGTCGGGGCGACCTCGGGATCAGGGTGGTGACCGGTCATCGCGGTCCCGGAGCTCCCTTGAACTGGACAAGGACCCGGCTCACCCCGAAGTCCTTGCGCAGCGGATGACCTTCCCAATCCTCGGGAAGCAGAATCCTGGTCATGTCGGGATGCCCGTCGAACAGGATCCCCATCAGGTCGTAGGCCTCCCGCTCCATGGCCTCCACTCCCGGATAGATGGGGAAGAGCGACGCCACATGGGCATCGGACTCGGGCACCTGCACCCGGATGCGGGCCCGTCGAACCTGGCTTAGAGAGAGGAGATTGACGACGATCTCGAACCGCTCGGCCTTGACGCCGTCGGGAAGGTTCCGTCCGGGATGGGTGAGGTAGTCGACGGCGCACAGGTCCGAACACGTCTCGAAACCCTGTTGGCGGTACTCCTCGACCAGCCCGGCATACTGGCCCCTTGACGGAAACAGCATCTGCACTCCCGGGTGGCCAGGCCGGTTCCCCGGATGCCCTCCGGACGGGACCGAGCTGGTGGACTCTCCACTGTGCGTAGCCGTCACAGGGGCTCACCGACGCTTCGGGCGATGCTGGCAATGCGCTTGGGAGTCCCGACATGCAACGCATCGGGCTGCTCGGGCGTCCAGGCCGGCGTGGCCTCGACCGGTTCCCGCCGGTCGTCACGGTGCCGACGGGTGATCTCTCCGGTCCGCACCTTCTCGTGCAGGGTCAAAATGGCGTGGATCAGCGTCTCCGGCGTGGGCGGACAGCCCGGCGCGTAGACATCGACCGGGACGATCTGGTCCACCCCCTGGACGATGGCGTAGTTGTTGAACATCCCGCCCGAACTGGCACAGACCCCCATCGAGATCACCCACTTGGGCTCCATCATCTGGTCGTAGACCTGACGGAGCACCGGAGCCATCTTCTGCGATACCCGACCGGCCACGATCATGAGGTCGGCCTGACGGGGAGAGGCGCGGAACACTTCCATGCCGAAACGGGCCAGGTCGAAGTCGGCGGCGCCGGCCGACATCATCTCGATGGCACAGCACGCCAGTCCGAACGTGGCCGGCCACATGGAGTGCCGCCGCGACCACTTGACGACCTCCTCGAGGGTTCCAGTCAGAAAGTTGTGCTGGAGATCTTCGAGGCCCATCTCAGGCTGCCTGCCCGGGCGTTCCCGTGGAGACCGGCACCCCGGCCGCCGTCACCGGCCCACCGGGACGACCGGAAATCCGGGCAATCGTGGATGACGAGGTCCGGGCCGGAACGCCGGGAGTCAGGCGGACGACCGGGCCCCAACTGAATGCCCCGTTGCTGATCAGGAACAGGAACGCAACGAAGACCACCGCGGCAAAGACCACCACCTCGACCAGGCCGAACGACCCGAGCTGGCGGAAGATGACGGCCCACGGATAGAGAAACACGACTTCGATGTCGAAGATGATGAAGATCATGGCCACCAGATAAAACCGGACCGGAAAACGGCTCGGGGGTTCCACTTCGGGAACGATTCCGCACTCGTAAGGAGCAATCTTGGCCGCCGTCGGCTTCTTTTTGGGGGCCAGAAAGGTCGACGCCACAAAGGAAAGTGCAGCAAAAAGGAGCCCGAGAATGAGAAGTATCAGGATGGGCAGGTAGGCGTCCACGGTGCCTACATTTTTACCACGCCCGCTGGTGCTTTCGTTCACAAGCACGACCGGGCGTCGCCGGCCGGTCCGGGTCGGTCCCGCTCCGGTGGCGACCACTCTCCTCGGGGGAAGGGTCACCCGGCATGACTTCCCGCGGGCGATCGCCTCCGCCGGCGTCGACCCGGGCGGAACCACGCCCGTTCGGCCCACCCGAAACGTCGCGGCAGACCTCGCCCTACGATGTCCGGCGTGAGCGATCCGACCGTCATGACCCCCGAAGCCGCACCTGACAACGAGATGCATGATGTGCTCGTCATCGGAGGAGGACCGGCCGGTTCCTCGTGCGCCTACTGGCTCGCCGAGGCCGGTTGGGACGTCGCCCTCGTGGAGAAAAAGGTCTTCCCCCGGGAGAAGACCTGCGGGGATGGCCTCACCCCCCGGTCGGTGCGTCAGATCGCCGACATGGGACTCGAGGACAGCCTGTCCGGAGCCCACCGCTACGGAGGCCTGCGGGCCCATGCCTTCGGCAAGGTCATGGACCTGGCCTGGCCCAGCCACCCCGGTTTCCCCGACTACGGCTACGTCATCACCCGCCACGATCTCGACGGCCTGGTCAACCAACGGGCAGCCGAGGCTGGCGCCACGATCTGGCAGGGCACCGAAGCCATCGAGCCGATCCTGGACGACGGTCCCGCCGACCCGTCCGGCCTGGCCGGTTGCCGAGGTGCCCTGGTCAAGGACAAGGCTACCGGACAACGTCGGGAGATCAGGGCCCGCTACGTCGTGGTGGCCGACGGGTCCAACTCGCGCTTCGGCCGCGCGATTGGCGCTTCCCGCAACCGTCAACAGCCCATGGGTCTCGCCCTGCGCGGGTACTACACCTCGCCCGGCCACGAGGAACCTTTCATCGAGTCCCATCTGGACATCCGGACCGCCGATGGCGAGATCGTTCCCGGCTACGGCTGGATCTTTCCCCTGGGAGACGGTCGGGTGAACGTGGGCGTGGGCCTGCTCTCGACGGACAAGCGGTGGAAGGGCATCAACACCGGGACCCTGATGGACCACTTTGTGGCGTGGGCACCCAAGGAGTGGGAACTCTCACCGGCCACCGCCCTGGGCGCCCCGACCGGCGGCAAACTCCCGATGGGACTGTCGGTGGGGCCCCGGGTCGGCCCCAACGTTCTGGTGGCCGGCGACGCCAGTGGCGCGGTCAACCCGTTCAACGGGGAAGGCATTGCTTACGGCCTGGAGACCGGTCGCCTGGCCGCCGCCAGCATCGGTGAAGCCCTGAACGGAGGAGGGACCACCTCCCTGCGCCGCTACGAAGAACGGCTCGACGAGGCCTACGGCCTCTACTACGAGGTGGCCCGCACCTTTATCCGGGTCATCAGCGATCCCCGCCTCATGCGGATCTGCGTGGGAACCGGCATGTACTCCGAAACGCTGATGTCCTGGATTCTGCGCATCATGGCCAACCTGTTGCGCCCCGACGAGATCGGCCCGGCCGAAGCGGCCTACCGCGCCATGGCGCGCCTGGCCGCACTCGTCCCGGAACCCGCCTAGTTGGGAGCGTTGGCCGCCGTGGCCAAACGGTTGCCGAGCGCCAGGTAGGCCTGGGCAAACGCCACGGTCGGCACCGGGGCACCGCCCGTCGTGGTGGTGATCTCGCTCTCGATACTCCCACCAAAGAGGAAGGCCTGACCCACCACGGTGTGCTGTCCGTTGGACGCCGAAGCCATCGTCAGAAAACCGAAGGCCCGCGTCCCGGCCGGAGCCTGCAAGGCAACCGGAGCCACCGTTGCGGTTCCACCGGGCACGCTTCGGGCCACCAGGGTTGACTCGTAGTTCCCGATGCACCGGACAAAGTTGGGCCGGGCCAGGATGACGGCCCAGTTGTCGGCCTGGGCGGGAGTGGCAAAGACGGCCGTGGATGAGTGCATGATGACGCCCGACGTCGGCGACGCAACGAAGTTGGGGGATGCCCCGACGACGCCCTCACCGGGGGCAAGCGTCTGGGCAAACACGCCGGCCGCCAGGGCGGGTGAAGTGTTCAGGCAGGTCGACAAGGTGGCGAGCGCCGCCGTCTGCCCGGAGGTCCCGAGTCCAGGCGGCCGGAGCGGTGGCGGCTCGGTGAAGACAACCCAGCCCGTTGGCAGGTCGGACAGCCGCAGGTTGATGGCCCGGGCGGTGGTCGTCGCCAGCGCCGATGGTGCGCTTGTGGCGGTGTCCCCCGGCTCGCCAGCGGGCTGATTGGGGGAGGACGGCGTCGAACTGGCCTGGTTGTGGTGGCGCAGCGCAACATAGATGGCCGCCGCCGCCAGGGCGGCCACCACGACCACCAGAAGGATCCAGAGGACCCTTTTGCCGGTCTTCTTCGTTGGCTCGGCCATGATGACGGGTGCCACGGATGACGCTGGCGCATCGGCCGACCGTCGGGACTCCCGTGGTCGGCCCGCCGGGGTGGCCTTCGAGTCCCACTGCAGTTCCCCCGTGACCGGATCACGCGGTGGCTCCCAGGCCAGCGGAACCGGTGCCCGGCGGTCCTTCTTCCGTCGCTCGCCTTCTCGCTGGTCCGGACGGTCGACCGGCGCAGCAGTCACGGCCGCGGCCGCGGCCGCCAGGATCGGATCCGGACCCGGGGACTCTCCTGACAAGGTCTCGGTGGTGCTCCCGGCCTCGCTCCCCGGCACCCTCTCGGCCGCACTCCCCTCCCGGGTCATCGTCGGCACTTCACCGACCGGCTCGTCGGGCGGAGGCGGGGGGACCGGTGTCGGGTCTCCTGCCGCCTCCGGAGCAGCGGGGCCGGGTTCGGGAGGATGGACGGCCGGAGCAGGATCAGCGGTGAAGCCCGAAGGGACGACGGTCGGTTCCGGGCTCTCCGGGCGGCGCCCGTAACGATCGAGCCAGGACGGGAGGGCCTGGGCCAGAAATGCCACCTGGCCCTCCGACACTTCGCCCAGCCACAGCAGGAACCGGATGGACTGACCGCCTGAGGTCAACCGCATCACTGCCGCATCCCGGCCATCGGTGAGCGTCGTCCGCTCGTCGCACGTCGCCGAGTCCAGACCGGTCCACACCAGGAGGCGTTCGATCTGGGGTTGCGGACCCTGCACGGTCACCCCGGCCGAAGTGAACAGGAGACTGAGTCCTTCGGTGGCATGGGTGCCCCGGTCCGGATCACCGGCCAGAGCCACGCCGCCCAGCTGCATGCCTTCCGGGGGAAGCTCAGTCAGTCCGACGGTCATTGCCTGCTCCTTGATCGCTGGCCATCCTGCAGGTCCAGCCCGGTCGAAGCGGCCCCTCATCCGCACCAACGACGACCACATCTTGACGCAGCAACGCCGACTGCGCCACGACCCTCACTGTCGTGCCGCAGCCACCACGGCGTTGCCGGCCGCTTCCAGGGTGTCGTCGAAATCCTGCTGGCTGTGGGCCAGCGAGGGGAAGGCCACTTCGTAGGGCCCTGGGGCCAGCGCCACCCCCCGGTCCAGCATCTCCCGGAAGAACCGGGCGTAGAAACCGGTCGTGGCCGCCGCCACACTCTCGTCGTAGTTGCGCACACCACCTTGGTCTCCGGCCACGAAGAACAGGCCGAACAGCGGACCGAGAACCGGCACCAGGGCGGAAACCCGCTCGCCGTTCGTGTCCGTGGCCCCTTCGGCCCGGAGCCCATCGTTCAACACGTCAGCCAGCCGGGTCGCAAACGACGCCACCCGACCGGCGTGCGCTTCGTAACGGTCGTCGGTCATCAGTTCGAGGACGGTCCGGCCGGCGGCGGTGGCCAACGGATTCCCCGACAGGGTGCCGGCCTGGTAGACGGGTCCCAGCGGAGCCAGGACCTCGAGGATGTCGGCCCGGCCACCAAAGGCTCCGACCGGCAGGCCTCCGCCGATCACCTTGCCGAAGCACCAGAGGTCGGGAACCACACCGGACCAGGCGGCCGCCCCGCCCGATCCGAGCCGGAAACCGGTGATCACCTCGTCAAAGATCAACAGGGCCCCAACGGCGTCACACGCTTCACGCAGGCCGGCCAGGAAACCCGGCTCCGGCGGCACCAGTCCCATGTTGGCGGCAACCGGCTCCACGATGACGCAGGCCACCGAAGTGTCCAGGGCGGGGACCGCGTTGTAGGGCACCACCAAGGTGTCGGCCACCGAACCGGCCGGCACGCCGGCGGAATCCGGCAACCCCAACGTGGCGACACCACTTCCTCCGCCGGCCAGCAGGCCGTCCGAGTGGCCGTGGTAACAGCCGGAGAACTTGACGATCCGGGACCGGCCGGTGAAGCCACGGGCCACCCGGATGGCGCTCATGGTGGCCTCGGTTCCCGACGACACCAACCGGACCATCTCCAGTCCGGGGACCCGGGAGACCATCGCTTCGGCGAGCAGCACCTCTCCCTCGGTGGGAGCACCGAAGGTCGTCCCCTGGGTCGCCGCGTGGTTGATGGCGGCCACGACGGCGGGATGGGCGTGGCCCAACAACGACGCTCCATAACTCTGCACGTAGTCGATCAGGCGACGACCGTCGGCATCCCACACGTAGGCCCCTTCGCCCCGGCTGACAAAATACGGGTGGCCACCGACCGACCGGAACGACCGGACCGGCGAGTTCACCCCTCCGGGAATGACGGCACACGCCCGTTCGAACAGCGCCTCGGAGCGGGCGGTCGATGGCCCGTCTGCTTTTCCCACCCGATCGTCAGCCATGCAGCATCTCCGCAACCTCTCGGGCGAAGTAGGTGAGGATCATGTCGGCGCCCGCCCGCTTCAGGCCGGTCAGGACCTCGAGGGCCACAGCCGGCCCGTCAATCCATCCCGCCTCGGCGGCCGCCTTCACCATGGCGTACTCGCCCGAGACGTGATACGCCGCCACCGGAACGTCGACGCTCGCCCGGACCTCGGCCACGATGTCGAGATACGCCGGCTTGACCATCACGATGTCGGCGCCTTCGGCCAGGTCCAGTGCCACCTCCACCGCCGCTTCCCGACGGTTCCTCACGTCCTGTTGGTAGTCACGCCGGTCTCCCCCGTTCTCGATGGTCACTCCGGCCGCTTCGCGGAACGGGCCATAGAGCGCCGAGGCGTACTTGGCGGCATAGGCCAGGATCGCCGTGTCCGAGAATCCACCGGCATCGAGCGCATGGCGGATGGCGGCGACCTGTCCGTCCATCATGCCGCTCGGGGCGATGACGGCCGCTCCGGCTTCGGCCTGGGCGACCGCGAGACGGGCGTAGAGATCGATGGTGGCATCGTTGTCGACCCGACCGGTCCGGGCATCGATGACGCCACAGTGTCCGTGGTCGGTGAACTCGTCGAGGCAACAGTCGGCCATCACCACCACCTCATCCCCGACCGCATCCCGCACGGCCCGCAGGGCCCGCTGGGTGATGCCGTCAGGATGCCAGGCGGCAGATCCCGACGAATCCTTGTCCTCGGGCTTCGGCAGGCCGAAGAGGATGACGCCGGGAACACCAAGGTCAACCAGGCGTTGCGTCTCTTCAACCAGGGAGTTGAGGGAGTGCTGGGACACGCCGGGCAACGAGCCGATCGGTCGGGGATCGTCGAGTCCGTCGGCCACGAACAGCGGGGCCACGAGATCGTCGATACCCAACCGGGTTTCCGCCACCAGACGGCGGAGCGCGGCGGTGCGCCGGAGCCGTCTCGGCCTGAGCACGGGAGGACTGGGGGGCGTCGGACCGGTCGCTGAAGTCACGGTTCCAGACTAGGTCAGGGCCCGCAGGATGGCTCCCACCAGACCTTCGATGGAGTGCGGGTCCGCCTCGGCCGCCACGCGCAACCCGGCCTTGGTGGCGGCCCTGGACGTCACCGGACCGATACTCACCACCACCGGTGGGACCCCCTCGGCGCCCAGGAGTTTCACGGTGCGCTCCACGGTCGACGAGGAAGTGAAGGCGACCGCGTCAGCCTGGCGGGCCGCCCGACAGGCCTCGGGGGACGGATCGCCCGCTGTCGTCTGGTAAGCCACCACATCGTCAACCTGCCACCCCTTGGCGGCCAGTCCGGAGGCCACGACCGGGCGGACCCGGGCGGCCCGGGGAAAGAGCACCCTTGCCGGACCGGAGGTTGCCCCGGGAAAGTCCTCCACCAGTGTTTCGGCCACCGACGGCTCGGGCAGCACGTCAACGGTGATGCCGTAAGCAGCCAGTGCCAGCGCCGTGCCGGGGCCGATGGCGGCCCACTTCACCGTCTCCGGAGGAAGATCGCCTGCACATTCGGCCATCAGTCGGTGGGCGGAGTTGGTCGAGGTGACGACGACCCAGTCGTAATCGCCGGCGAGAAGCCGACGGGATGCCTCGGCCAGGGCCCGGCGACCATCCGGTGGGTCGGAGACGGCGATGACCGGCAGTTCGACCGGCTCGGCGCCGAGTTCCCGCAGGTGTTCCACCAGTTGGGACGCCTGTGGACGACTTCGGGTCACGACCACCGACCGACCGGCGAGAGGGCGACCGGTCACCCGTCGTCTCCCCGGCCCCGGGCGGCAACCTGTCCCACCACAATGACCGCCGGGGCGCCGAGGGTGACGTCCGCCAGTCCGTCCAGGGTCGTCCGGACCTGCTCCTCGTCCGGTGTCGTACCCCACCGGACCACCGCCACCGGAGTGGCGCCGTCCATGCCGCCGGCCATCAATGCGTCGGCGATCGCCCGTCTTTGCGCCATTCCCATCAGGATGACCAACGTCCCCTTGATGCCCGCCAGCGCCGCCCAGTCGACGTCGCTGGTGGCCTTGGTGGGATCTTCGTGGCCGGTCACCACGGTGACCGAAGACGCCTCGTTCCGATGGGTGACCGGGATACCGACCGCCCCCGGGGCGGCAAACGCCGACGAGACGCCGGGGACAACCTCCCAGGCGATTCCGGCGGCCTCGAGGACGTCCACTTCTTCGCCACCCCGGCCGAAGACGAAGGGGTCTCCGCCCTTCAGCCTGACCACCAGACCACCCTGACGCCCGTAGCTGACCAGCAGGTCGTTGATGGTTGCCTGGGTGGAAGATCCTCCCGCCACCTTTCCCACGTCGACCAGCAGGGCATCTTCGGGGGCGAGGCCGAGGATGGCCGGAGCCACCAGACGATCGTGGATCACCACCTCGGCTTCGGACAGTACCTGGGTCCCCCGAACCGTCAGCAGGCCCGGGTCACCCGGTCCGGCGCCGACCAGAAAGACGGTCATGAATGCTCCGGGGCGGCGAGCGGTACGTCTTCCAGCAACGCTTCGGCGAGGGACTGTCCGACCGAATCGCCATCTGTCCCCTGGGCGGACTTCCGAACCACCACGCCCCGGTCTTCGTCAGCCAACATGGCCAGAAGTTCGATCACGGTGGAGGCGGACGGCAACTGCGGGGAACCCGGTTCCACATAGCGGGCCCACGCCCCCACCGGCATGGTGCACCCACCACCCAGGGTGGCGAGGAACGCCCGTTCGGCTTCCACCAGCCGGCGTTGTGCCGGCCGGTCGATGGCAGCCACCGCAGCCAGGGTGGCGACATCGTCGCTCCGGCACTCGACGGCCAGGGCGCCCTGGCCAACCTGGGGGACCATGACGTCGGGAGAGAGGATCTCGAACTCCAGACCCGGGGACGCCTGCCACTCCAGACGGTCAAGCGCCGCCTTGGCGGTAATGACGGCGGTCACCCCGTCGACTCCCACCTGGGCCAGGCGGGTGGCCAGGTTGCCCCGAAGTTCGACAAACCCGAGATCGGGTCGTACGGCAGCCAGTTGCACCCGGCGGCGGGGAGAGCCGGTCGCCACGATGGCTCCGGGGGACAGTGATTCAAGAGTTGCCCCGACCAGGACATCGGAGGAGTCGCCGCGCTCGGGAACGGCGGCCAGGGTGAGGCCCTTGACGGCCACGGTGGACGAGGCAGGAAGATCCTTGGCCGAATGGACGGCAAGGTCGGCTTCCCCTCGGAGCAGGGCGTACTGGATCTCCTTCACGAACACACCGGCCCCACCGAGGGCGCCGAGGGGCAGGTCGCTCCGGCGATCCCCTTCCGTGTCGACCACCACCAGTTCCGAAGGCACCCCCACCTCGGACAGAAGCGACTGCACCCGGAGCGCCTGCCAGCGGGCCAGCGGTGATCCACGGGTCGCCAACCGGAGTGGCACGGTTTCAGCCACGGAAGTCGGGAGTCCCGGACACCTAGAGGTCGAACAAGGCGCGCAGCGCCTCGGTCATCCGCTCGCCACGGGGTGTGCCGGCCGCTTCCTTCAGGGCCACCGTCGGACCGTGCAGAAGTTTGTTGGCCAGCGCCCGGGACATGACGTCGATCTGCTCCCACTGCTGGTCGGTCAGATCCCCGTTCTTCGCCCGGAGCCGCTCGAGCTCGGCCGACCGCAACTCGTCGACCTGACGACGAAGGGCGGCGATGGTCGGCGCAGCGCTCCGGGCCCGCACATCGACCCGGTGCCGTTCAACTTCTTCCGCAACGATCTCCGCCGCCAACACGGCCTGCTCCTGACGGCCGGAGAGGGCATCTTCGACCGCCGAACGCAGTACTTCCATGTCGAGCAGCACGACCGTGGCCAGGGCGGCGGCGGCCGGCGCCACGTTGCGCGGTACCCCGAGGTCGACAATGAGCAGTGGGGCCGAACCTTCCCGGCCGGCCACGGCAACCTCGACCATCTCCCGGTCGATGATCGGGTGGGTCGTGGCGACGGTGGTGAACACCACGTCAGCCTCACCCAACTCCTCCACCAGTCCTTCCAGATCGGTTCCCCGGGGCTGCACCGGCCGGCCTTCCGGCCAGTTCGAGATGACGGCATCCCTTCGGTCACTGGTGCGGTTGGCCACCGCGATGGACGCCACGTCATGGTCGGCCAGGGCCTGGGTGACGCCCTCGCCCATCTCTCCGGCGCCCACCACCAGAACCC
Organism: uncultured Acidimicrobiaceae bacterium; assembly: GCA_903894295.1. Taxonomy (GTDB): domain Bacteria; phylum Actinomycetota; class Acidimicrobiia; order Acidimicrobiales; family RAAP-2; genus Bog-756. The sequence continues at coordinate 26,162 of CAITPI010000054.1, read as the reverse complement.
GGGCACCCTGCAGACCGCCGGGTCGACGACCGGCGGCTATGGCCACGGCGCCATGGGAGAGCGAGGTGATGCCCCGGGCGATCGCGGTTTCCGACCGCACGCGCTTGCCGGCTTCCACGGCATGGCGGAACAGGGATCCGAGCACCGGACCGGAGGCGTCCTCCGCCTGGGCCCGCTCCCAGGAACGACGGACCTGACCAAGTACCTCACTCTCGCCGAGGACCGCCGAGTCCAGACCGGCGGCTACCGAGAACAGGTGGGCGGTCACTTCGTCGTCAAAGCGGATCGAGAGGTGGTCGGTCAGACTCTCGCCCGGGCGGCCACCCAGAGAGGCGAGGAACTCCTGAAGCTCGGCCACTCCCTCGTGGAACCGTTCGACCACGGCGTAGATCTCCGTCCGCAGGCAGGTCGACAGCACAACGGCCTCGGAGATGTTGCCCAGATCCTGCAAACGGGAAAGCGCCTTGGGCAGGTCGTCCTCGGAGATGGCCACCTGCTCCAACAGGTCCAATGGGGCCTGGCGTTGCTCGAGGCCCACGACGATTACCGACACGCCATCACCTGCATCTGGGTTTCTTCTCCCACGGCGACCGGTCGTCCTTTACCGCTGCGACAAGTGGTCCCTCCACTCGTTCCCACTCTGACGGCGCCCCCCATTCTAGGCAGTTGCCCCCCGGTGGCCGCCAAACGTCAGTCCCCGGGGGGTCCGGCGAGGCCGACCGATCCGAGGACCGCCATGTCGTGATCCTCTCCCTGACGTTCCCGGCGGGACTGGTAGAAACTCATCACCTGGAGTTCAATACCGAGGTCCACGTAGCGCACCATGACGCCGCGGGGGACGTCGATCACCCGGGGAGCGAACACCAGCAGGCTGTGGACGCCGGCCGCCACCAACTGGTCGGCCACATCCTGGGCGACGTCGGCCGGGGTGGTGACGACGCCGATGGCAAGCGGCCGACTGGAGGCTATGGCGCCAAGCTCCCCGAACGGCCGGATCACCCCGTTGGCCACTTCCTGGCCGACCAGGTCCGGGTCCGCGTCCAGCATGGCGACGACTTCGAAGTTCTGCCCGGCGAACCGGGTCGAGTTGGCCAGGGCCCGGCCGAGATTTCCCATCCCCACGATGACCACCGGCCAGACGCGGTCCAGACCGAGTGCCAGGTCGATCTGGCCGATCAGGAAATCGCGGTCATAACCCGAGCCCCGGGTGCCGAACGATCCGAGAAGCGAGAGGTCCTTGCGCACCTTGGCGGCATTCATGTGGGCGGCGGCGGCCAGCATCTCCGAGGAGATCGTGGAGAGACCGGAGCGTCCGAACTCTTCCAGCAGGCGCCGGTAGGTCGGCAGTCGCACCACCGTCGCCTGGGGAATCCGACGGGGAGAGACGCCCTGTTCCCGCACTCCTTCTTCGGTCACATCAACGTCCGCCGTCAGGCCGGAAGCATCGGTTTCTCCGGGCGCCATGCGTGAATCGTAGGAGCATTGGCGCCTCGATGCCGGGCAAAACCGCCGGTGACGCCATCGGGGAGGATCCCGGACAGGTCAGCCGGCTGAGCCCAGCAGGCTGTAGGCGGCGTTCATCGCCGAGGTGAACGCCGTGGTGTCGGTCGACGAGGTCTTCCACACCAGCGCGGTGGCCAGGCGTCCGTTGATGGCATAGAACTCGTCGACAATGGCCCGGCCCGTCCCCTTGGTGAAGACCAGTTGCCGGGCATAGCCATCGCGTTGCTGGGTCGGACTGGGTACCGCAACGATGGCCATGGAGACACCGGTGAGGTTGGCATCACAGGTGTAGGTGACCTGATGTTCGAACTTGACCGAGGCGACCGCCTGGGCGTTGTTGGCGAACAGTCCTACGGCCTGCACCGCCGCATCCGGCGGGGTGGGTGGGGTGGGACCGGTAAAGACCGACGACAAACTGGCCAGCGAGCCCTTCATCAGCACGGGATCCTGAACGCAGGCCGGCGAGCCGGTCGTGTCGGCGGCCCCGGCGGCCGAATCGCTGGTCCAGCCGGCAGGGAAAGACGACAGCGTCAGAAGGCGTGGTTCGAGAACCGACCGGAGCACCGGCGGAGGTGACGTCGTGGTCGTCGGGCCCGAGGGGGTGGTCGGATACGTGAGGGTCGTGGTCGGCAGGTGGTGGTGCGCGTTGCCCGATGCGCACGAGGTGACGGTCAACGCCACCAGTGCGACGAGGCCGGCGGCGAACCACGAGTTCGCCCGGGATCCTCCCAACCGACTCACCGGCCCAGTTGACGCGAGCGTTCGGTGGCCGCCATCACCGCTTCCAGATAGGCCGACCGCACCGCCTTGAACTCGAGGGTGCGCAGCGCCGCCGCCGTTGTGCCTCCCGGCGAGGTCACGGCTTCGCGCAGCAGGGCCGGATCGTCACCGGTTTCGGTCATCATCCGGGCGGCCCCAAGGATCGTCTCGAGTACCAGTTTCCGGCTGACGTCCCGGGGCAGGCCGGCATGGACCCCACCTTCGATCAGCGCTTCGGCCATGAAGAAGACGTACGCCGGTCCCGAGCCGGATACGGCGGTCAGGGCGTCCAGATAGCGCTCCGGCAGCCGGATCACCGAACCGACCTGGCCGAGGATCTCCTCGGCCCAGGCCAGATCGGCCGAAGTGGCGGCCGAACCACCAGACAGCCCGGACACGCCTGCCCCGATCAGGGCCGGAGTGTTGGGCATCGCCCGGACCACCACTGCGCCCGGTTCCATGGCCGCCTCCAACCGGGCGGTGGCCAGTCCGGCCACGATCGAGAGCACCCGACGGTTGCCCACTGCGGCCAGGGCACGCAGGACGCTCTCGGCCACATCCGGCTTCACGGCCAGAACGACACCCTCGGCCTCGACCGGAAGATCGGTCACCGTCACGCCCGGGAACTCCGCCAGCAACCGCTCCCGCGCCCCGGAATCGGGATCACAGACCGCGAGTTCGCCCACCGGCGCCCAGCCGGCCGAAACGAGGCCACCGAGCAGGGCGGTGCCCATCTTTCCTCCGCCGACCATCAACAGTTTGGGACGCACAGGGAAAACGCTACCAGCGGGTCCCGGGTTTCACGAGGCTCGCTCGGCAGCCGTTCGCCGCCGATAGCGGCCCTCGTAGCCCAGTTGCATGGCGGTGGGAAAGCACTCGTCGGTGTACGCCAGCGATGCACCCATGATGCGGTCCAGTTCGTCCTCGCTGATCCGGCCGACCGGTACCCGTCCGATCAGGTAGACCGCATCTTCCGGGCCGAGTGCGAAGGACATCCCCATGAGATCGGCGTTCTTCTTCATCAGGTACTGCCAGGTGGCTTCGATGTTGGTCTCGGGGAACGGCATGAACTGGGTCTCGTGATGGAGCGTACGTTGACGCAACGTCAGCCACACCGTGACGAACTCCTTCTCCTCCCCTTTCATCCGCAGGTACCAGCGGGGCGCCCCGGTCACCGGGTCACCGCCAGGCTGACGGTCCACCGCGACCAGTGCGCCACCGGCGGCGAACTCCCTAGCCGCCCAGGCGTCGATCACCGAGCAGACCGTCTCCCGCTCGTCATCACCCAGCAGGCCCGACCATTCATCGCTCATGAGCACTCCACCAATCGCCCGGCCGTGAGGTCGGCGTAGATTTCCAACAGCAACTCGGCCGCGTGCGACCAGGTGTAGCGCCGGGCCCGCAGGACCGACCCGGAACCCAGTTGGCCGGCCAACAACGGATCGTCGAGGATCTCGTGCACCCGCCGGGCGAACTGGCCGGGATCCTGACCGTCCACCAGAAATCCCGTCCGGCCGGGATCGACCAGACTCTGCAGGCCGCCCACGTCGTTGGCCACGACCGGCGTGCCACAGGCGGCAGCCTCGAGGGCAACCAGTCCGAACGACTCCGAGCGGCTGGGCACCAGCACCACATCGGCGGCCCGGTAGTAGGAAGACAGCAGCTCATGGGGACGCGGCGGCACCTGGGTCACCGCCGACGCGAGACCGAGTTCTCTGACGAGTTCGGCGATCCGGAAGACCTCGTCTTCGCCCTGGGGTCCACTCGGACCACCCACCATCACCAACTGGGCATCTCGATGCCGCTGTCGGACCTCAGCCAGGGCCCGGACGGCCACCGTCGCCCCCTTGAGGGGCTGCAACCGGCCGACGAACAGCAGCAGTGGTCCGCCTTCGGCCAGGCCGATGGCGCGTCGGGCCTGGGATCGGTCACCCGGGCCGAAGAAGGCATGGTCCACGCCGGGAGCCACGATGCGCAACCGGCTGGGGTCGGCGCCGTAGAGCTCGACGATCTGACTCGCTTCAACCGAGCAGGACGCCAGTACCGTGTCCGAACACCGGATCACCGCCGCCTCTTCCTCGGCCCGCCGGTACGAGGCCAACGTCTCCTGTTCACTCAGGCCCGATTCGGCCTTCACCCGGTCAAGGGTGTGGAACGTCGACACCAACGGCAGGTTCAACTCGTGTTTCAGGTAATGGCCGGCGACCCCACTCAGCCAGTAGTTGGCGTGCACCGCCTCGTAGTTCGTTCCCTCCGAGGCCTGCACCTTCTCCATGGCTGCAAGCACTCCGTCGGTGAAGGCGCCGACCAGTCCGGGCAGTTCCTCCTTGTCGACGGGCGCCAACGGGCCGGCCGGGATGTGGTGCACCCGAAAGCCCGGCTCGATGTCGATGAACCCGGGAAGGTCGTCCGACCACGCCCGGGTGAAGACGTCGCAGGTGACTCCGGCCCGGGCCAGCGCGGACGACAGTTCCCGGACGTAGACGTTCATCCCGCCGCCGTCGCCGGTGCCGGGCTGGGCCAGCGGCGAGGTATGAAACGAGAGGACGGCCAGGCGCTGCATGCGGTTTCGATCCTAACGGCCAAGGTCGTGTTCCGAAGCCGGTGGGCAACCCGACGGCGGAACGGAAAAGGTCAGACCTCCGCGCCCGACACCCGCACGCCCTGGGCGGCCTCGTTCTCGTTCTCGTTCCGGAACGACAGATAGATCCTGATCAGGGCCTGACGCTGCTCCTCGGTCAGGTGGGCATCGGCGAAGATGTGCCGGGTCAGGTCGGTGTCACCGTCCGGCCGGTCCAGAATGCCCGCCTGCACGTAGAGGGTCTCGGCCGAGATGCGAAGGGCCTTGGCAATCTGTTGCAGGATCTCGGCCGACGGGCGCCGAAGTCCCCGTTCGATCTGGCTCAGGTACGGATTCGAGATGCCCGCCAGTTCCGACAGCCGCCGGAGGGACAGGCGGGCCGAGGCCCGCTGTTCCCGGATGAAGGTGCCGAGGTCGTTCAGACGTTCCGGCAACTCTCCGAGGCCCGGGCCGTCACTTCTCGTCGACGGCGTCATGCCAGCAGGCCGTCCACCGACGCCCGCCCGGACTTGTAACGGTCCACCAACTCGGCCTGAAGGGTATCGATCCGCTCGTGCAGACCACGGCGCTCGGCCGACACCTGCTTTTCAAGGACACTCAACCGGGTCGCCAGATCCTGCAGCTCCGCCAGGTCGCGGCCGGGCAGAGAGACAATCTCGTCGGCTCCGAGAATGGCGTCGAGTTCGCTGGTGAGATGGTAGTCCTCGGTGTCCGGCGCCAGCAGCAGGGGGAGCCGGCCAGCCCCGCGGGAGCCGGTACCGGCGGTGAGGATGCCCGGCAGGTCGTCCACAACGTTCGCCAGTTCAAGCGTCTCGCCATTCTCGGCCTGGGCGACGTAGGCAAAGACGATGTCGAGTCGGCCCTGTATCAACCGGCGCAGGTACGACAGCGCCACCTCGATCTGCTGACACTCGCTGCGCTTGGCGCGGATCTCGTCAAGTGGCAGGTCATCGATCCCGTCGAGATACGTAGGAACCAGAATTCGGGCGAGGTCTTCCTTGTGGCTTTCCATCACCGGGAATCGTACTCGCCCACCCCGGGCGTTGGCGCCCGGGTTCCCACCAGGGACCCGGAGCGGTGCGCCGGTCCATAGCGATAGACCACCTTTCCCAGTACCTGGCCCGGCTCCACCCATCCGAACGTGCGACTGTCCGTACTCTCGTCCGGTGCATCCCCGAGCAGCCAAAAACCCCGTTCATCCCGGTCTGCGATGCGCTTGACCAGCACCCGGGCCGGTGCGCGCGGATCGGACACGGCAACCAGATCCCCGATGCGGACCGGCCAGCGACACACCAGAAGACGATCACCGGGCAACAGCGTCGGGGCCATCGAGACGCCGTGAACCTCGACCCGACGGACCGGCGGGTGGCCCCGCCGCAACCAAACGAGGAGAGCGGCCAGAACGGCCGCCACGCTGACGACGACACTCCTCCCCCTGCTCCGGTCACGCCTGCTTCCGTGGCTGGATACAGTGAGAGGGTCGGGTGTCACGCCCCACTTGTACCAGACGCCCGGGACCGTCGGCCCCGGCCAGAAGCCAGGAGTTCATTCATGCGCATCGTTGACCGCCTTCTCGACCTGATGGACCACATCGCTGCTCCGACCACGGTGCACGCCCACTGCGACCTTCCCTGTGGCGTCTACGACCCGGCTCAGGCCCGCATCGAGGCCGAGTCCGTCAAGGCCACCATGGAAAAGGCCAATGCGTCCGAGGATCCGTCGTTCCTGACCCGGGCGGCCATCATCAAGGAAGAGCGCTGCGAGTTGGTCAAGCACCACCTCTGGGTGCTGTGGACCGACTACTTCAAGCCCGAGCACCTCGAGCGTTTCCCCGACCTGCACGACAAGTTCTGGAAGGCCACCAAGACGGCCGGCGAGTGCAAGAAGACCGGCGATGTCGCCGTGGCGGACCGCCTGCTGGCCGAGATCGCCGACATCGACACCATGTTCTGGGAGTCCAAGAAGTAGTTCCTCCTCGCTGAGGACGGTCCTTCCGGCCTCGCGACAACGGTCGCATCCTTCGGGGTGCGGCCGTTGTCGCGTCCATCCCGCCGGTAGCATCGCTCCGTGGCCACACTCCACTGTTTCATCGTCACCTGGGGACGGATGGGCCGGCCCGACTTCCACGCCGAAGAGATCGACGCGTTCGATCCGGAGGAAGCACTCGCGATCGGCGCCGAACGCCACCCCGAACTGTTCCGACCACAGGCCGCCGTCCTTGCCTCGCAGGCCGGACCTCTCCGTTTCGGGCTGAAGAACGCAGCCGGTCCGGACACCACTCCAAGCGACGGGTGAGCGTTGTGCTCCGGGCTCAACCCACCCGGGCCGGCACCCGGTTCTCGACGATGGCGGCCACATCGACGCCCGGGCCGAGGTCAACCCCCATGAGATCCATCTCGGCATCGGGGTGGTTCCGCTTGATGAACCATTTGGCGGGCCAGAACAGGGCGGCACTCAGCAGGAAGCCGATGACGCCAATCCAGAATGCGGCAGCCTCTCCGGTGAAGGTGCTCCAGATCATGGCCCCCGACACCAGGAGCGGGAGCAGAGTGATCACGATGGCCCCGATCCATCCGCCGGGCACCCGATACGGCCGGGCCATCTGGGGGAACTTGCCCCGCAGGATCAGGAACGCCACAAACTCGAGCCCCAACGCACCGAGTCCCAGGATGATGTCGGCATCAAGCAGGGTCTGGAAGTTCAACGCGCAGAACACGGCGAAGGCCGCGCACGACACCACGATCGCCACCACCGGGGTCCCGAACCGGGGATTCGTGCGGGCCAGCGACTCGGGCAGGTAACGGTCGGCGGCCATCACGGCCGGCACCCGGGATCCCGACATCAACAACGACGAGAACAGTCCGACCTGGGCCAACATGGCGCCGCCGATGATCGCTGCCTTCAGCCACGAACCGCCCAGCAGACCGGCGGCATTGGCGAAGTCGCCGTCGGTCCAGGCCGTCAGGTTGTTGTGGTGGAGACCCGAAGCCAGCGAAGCCAGGAGTGGCAACAGGTAGGACATCATGATCAGGGGGATCGAGATGGCCAGTGCCAGCGGATAGTTCCGCTTGGGCCGGACGATCTCCTCGCTCGCCGTCGAGATCGAGTCGAAGCCCACATAGTTCCAGATCACCACGGCCAGGCCGGCGCTGAAGGCACTGAACTTGGACTGGCCGGAAAGAACGAAAGGGTGAAGGGGATGCACACCCGAGGTGGAGAGGATCTTCCACAAGCCGAGGCCCGTCAGCACCACGAACGGGGCGAGGATGACCACGGTGAGAACCGAGGAGGTCTCCCCCACCACCTTGGCGCCCCGGGCGTTCAGGTAGGCAAGCGGAGCCATGAACGCCAGCGTGATGGCCCAGTGGAGGTCGATGGAGAAGTTGCCGTTGAATGCACTGAAGAGCACATGTTGGCCCCGGGCCACACCGGGGAACCAGGTGGCCAGGTAGTCCACGAACAGCACCGGATACAGGGCCGTGTCGAGAAACGACGTGAACCAGGAACTGAGGCCCTCGACGAAGGCCCAGAAGTTGCCCATCGCCACCTTGACCCAGTAGTAGTAGCCGCCTTCCAGTGGGAGAGCCGAGCCCAGTTCGGCGTTCATCAGGGCGCACGGTATGGCGAAGATGACCGGCACCACGATGATGAGAAGCATCGCCATGCCCGGCCCCGAGGAGGAGATGGCGTTCTCCAGTCCGTAGGGTCCGCCCGAAACACTGAAATAGATCAGGCCCAACAGGGGGATCAGGGTGATCTGCTTCTTGAAGACCTTGAGCGCAATGGCCCCGGTGTCGATGCCGTCCTCGTCTCGGACCGGCGTGCTCATCCGGGCAGACCTTCCGGATCCCATGGCGCCGCGGTCACCTCGAGAAGACCGGGAGAAGGGGAGGCACTACAGGAGCCACAGATCTGGACCGTCGGTTGGTCGGCCAGTCGTTCATCGTCGATGGCTTCCCCGCAGGTGGAACAAGTGCCATAGGTGCCGTGGTCCAGACGCCCGAGGGCGGCTTCCACCTCGTCGAGCACCCGCTCGGCTTCGTCAATCGCCTCGGTCTCGGCCGACACGGTGAGTACCTGGGAACCCTGACGTCGCTCGATCCAGGAAGCGTTCCGTTCACCCGATGGCGACGCCTGGGCCGGAACCGGGGCCTCCCGGGTGCTCCCCGTGGAGCCGCCAACGACCGGTCGGGGCCGGGTCACCCACGTCGCCGAGGACCCACCCGTGCGCTCTTCTTCCATGGCGGGAGAGCATAACCCCGGGCATCGGGCGTCGTAGGGTAAGGAGGTGACACAGACGGCTACACCAACCGAAGGGGATTCCCCGCTCGCCCAGTTGGCGGGGGCCGGCCTCATGGTGCCCTGCCTCGATGGCGGAATGAGGCGAGCCATCGAGTTGGACCAGGCGGCTTCCACCCAGGCCCATCCAGCCGCCGTGGCCCGGGTGGAGGCGTTCCTGCCGATGTATTCCAGCGTCCACCGCGGCGCCGGGTTCCGGTCCCGGCGGGCCACGGCCGCCTACGAAGAGGCCCGTCGGGCGGTCCTGACCTTCGCCGGTCGGGACCCGGATGGCCCGGACGTGGCCATCTTCGTCCGCAACACCACCGAGGCCATCAACCATCTCGCCTACCGGCTTCGCCTGGCCAAGGATGACATCGTCGTCACCACCACCGTGGAGCACCATGCCAACCTGCTGCCGTGGGGTCGGGTGGCCGAGCGTCACTACGTGGAGTGCGACACATCGGGAACCTTCAGCGTCGACGACGTGACCGCCGCGCTTGATGCCGGCCACAGAACGCCGGCCCTCCTCGCCATTACCGGCGCTTCCAACGTCACCGGTTGGCTGCCCCCGCTGGACGCCATCATCGAAGCGGCCCACGCCCGGGGCGTGCCGGTCCTGGTGGATGCCGCCCAACTGGCCCCCCACCGTCCGATGCCTGTCGATGCCGACTACCTCGTCTTCAGCGGGCACAAGCTCTACGCCCCATTCGGCTCGGGAGCACTGATCGGCCCCCGGACCACCTTTGCCACCGGCGACCCTTTTCTGGCCGGAGGAGGGGCGGTCGACCTGGTCGGCCTCGACGAGGTCATCTGGACGACACCCCCCGACCGGGATGAAGCGGGTTCACCCAACGTGATCGGTGCCGTGGCCCTGCACGCCGCCATCGACGCGCTCTCTGCCGTGGGGTGGGATGCCATCATCGAACATGAACGGGCCCTGGCGGCCCGGCTGTTCGCCGGGCTGACCCGGATCCCCGGCGTCACGGTGCTGGGTCCCAGAGGCCCCGCCGGCCACGGCGAGCCGGTCGAGACCCTTCCCGTGGCCACCTTCACCATCGACGGGATGCACCACGCCCTGGTGGCGGCCCGCCTCAGTGCCGAGTTCGCCATTGCCGTCCGGCACGGCTGCTTCTGCGCCCACCCTTACGTCATCCGCCTCCTCGGCATGTCCGACGAAGCGGTCGACACCTACCGACGGGAGGTCATCGCCGGCGACCACCGCAACATTCCCGGCGCCGTGCGGGCCAGCGCCGGGTTGGGTACATCGGCTGCCGACATCGACGCCCTCGTGTCCGCCGTGGCTCTCCTGGCGGGTGGAGGGGAAAGCCCTGTCCCTTACGAGCAGGACATCGCCACCGGTGACTTCTTTCCCGTGACCGACCACCCGGACTGGCGCCACGCAGCCGAAGAACTTGGCGCGGCCTGCTCCCGTGGCTAGAACCGCCGGACTGTCCAGGTTCACCCTCCCGGTCATCGCCCTGGCATTGGCCTCCCTCGGCCTCGGTGCCTGCAGTTCCGCTTCGGCCACCGGGGGATCGGCTCCCACCGTCTATGTCGCCAACCACTCGACCCTGGTCGACCCGGCCTCCACGCTGGCCGTCATCAACGCGTCGTCCGGAGCCATCTTGCAACCCCTGGCCACCGGAGCCCTGCCCTCGGCCATGGCCCTCACTCCCGACGGCAAGGACCTTCTCGTCACCAACCAGGGAGACAACCAACTGACAGAGTTCAGTGTGGCTTCGGGACGGGAACTTCATCGGGTCGGCGTCGGCCTCGAACCGGATGCCGTCGCCGTCGATCCGAAGGGCACCCTGGCCCTTGTTGCCAACTACGCCGACAATACGGTGACCCTGGTCGACCTGTCGGATTTTGCCGCCGGGCCGGCCATGGCGGTGGGCCAGGGGCCGGTTGCCGTTGCCTTTGCCCCCGATGGCAAAAGCGCGGCGGTGGCCAACTTCCGGGGTGGAACCGTCAGTCTGCTGACCACTACGTCACCCGCCTCGGTCACCGTGACCGCGAAGTTCGTGGCCGGTGCCGAGCCGACGGCGCTCTGCTACACCAACAAGGGCACCGAGCTCTTTGTCGCCGACCTCATGAGCAGCCAGATCCTCCCGGTCTCCCTGTCGGGACCCACTCCCCTGCCGCTCGCCCCCATCGGCCTGGGCGCGGACCCCACCGCACTGGCGTCGATTCCGGACACCGACACCCTCGTGGCCAGCGCCGGGGCCCGCCTGGTGACCATCTCCACGACGGCCCGTCGTGTCCTCAAGCAGTGGCCGCTGGCCTTTACCGTCCGGGGCGTCGCCATCACGCCGGGCACGACCCGGGCGTGGGTCGCCGGCGGGAACGGCACGGCCACCGAAGTCGACCTGTCGGACGGACGGGTCCTGCACTCGGCGACCGTGGGCGGACAGCCGTCGGCTGTCATCGTGGCGCCGGCTTAGCCGGGCGCCTGCACCCGCCCGAAGGTGATCAGGCGGCGCGGGGTGAAACCCATCGCCCGATACAGGGCGATGGCGGCCTGGTTGGTGGACGAGGCATGCAGAACCGGCGTGTTGCCCCGGTCGATGATGCTCCGGGCCACCCGGGACACCAGTTCCCGGGCCAGTCCCTCCCGGCGGGCCTCCGGGTGGGTGGCGACGGCACTGATCTCGGAGAAACCGGGAAGTTGCATGCGTTCACCCGCCATGGCGACCAACCGGCCGTGGCGACGGACACCGACGTAGCCACCGAACTCGATGGTCCGACGCTCGAAGGGACCGGGCTCGGCCAGGGCCACGAGGTCCAACATGTCATCCACGTCGTCCTTCCCGAGGTCGACCACCACATCGGCCAGTTCGCCCGGTGGCCCGTCGGCCGGAGCTGCGGAGATGCGGTCGCCCACCATCTGGAGACCGTGACCCTTCCAGATCTGGGTCCATCCCTCGGGAACATCGCCCAGGACGCCGACCGGACCCACCACTCCCCGGGGTCCCACCAGTTCGGCCATGGCCTGCCAGTGGTCCCTGCCGGGTTCCTCACAAAAGGCACCGAACGGAGAACGGTCAGGGGCAAACCGGCCGGCGAGTTCGTTCGTCACCCCGAACCCGCGCTGGATGCCGGTGAGCGCCGACCAGACCGGGTTGTCGAGCAGATGCGTGGGGTCGGTCGCCGTCATCACCTGACGGGATCCTACGGGAAGGCACCGGTTGGCGGTGCAGGTGGGAGACCAGTTCGCGTTATCCTTCCCGGCGGGCCGTTAGCTCATCCGGTAGAGCAGGGGACTTTTAATCCCAAGGTGGTGGGATCGAGACCCACACGGCCCACTGAAGTCCAGTTCAACCGGTTGCCATGAGTCCCAAGGTGCCCGTTCTCCGGCGGAGTGACAACCGATTGACAACGAAGTGCGTGAGCAGGCCTCCCGGTAGGGCTTCAGCCGAGGAACGACCGGGACTGGTTCGCCAGCGCATCTTCGGCCATTCCCGGAAAGAAGTGTGCGTAGGTGCGCATCAGCACTGCGGGTTCGATACCGAAGTTCGAGGCGACGACCTGCACCGGTACCCCAGCCATCAGCAGGTGCGAGGCGGCAGTGTGCCGACAGTCGTGGAGACGCAACTGGGGCAGTCCTGACTGGACGACGGCGACCCGGAACGACTTCGACAGGTTGTCCGGATGGAGGGGATGACCAAGGTCATCGGCCAGAACGTCGCCTCCGTTCTGGTAGGCCCCATGAGCCTCCCAGCATTGCCGTCCTTGTCGTGTCTTGTGCGCCCGCAGGAGGGCCACCAGCAGTGGACGGCGAAACTCTTCTCTTATCCCTCCGACCTGCGGACGGTGGACTACGTCAACGGCCGCTTCGGCTGACCGCAGAACCTGCCGGTCTGTTCGTCACGGTCGTGCCTCGTCCTCGACCCGGCACTGCCGCAGCCGGACGGTGATGTGGGTTCCCTGACCCACCACGCTTTCGAGTTCGAGGGTCCCTCCCATTCCTTCCGAGAGACGACGGGCCAGCACCAACCCGAGCCCGGCTCCACCTTCCCGGCCGGCATCGGCGCCCAACCGGTCGAAGGGCACGAACAGCCGGGCCAACAGGTTGGCCGGAATGCCGGGACCCTGGTCGATGACGTGGATGAGGCCGTGGCCGTTGTCCGTCCCGGTTTCGACCCGGACCACACTGCCCCCGGGGGAGAACCGCACGGCGTTCGAAACGAGATTCAGGATCACCTGCCGGAGACGCCGGCTGTCGGCCAGTACCACGAGGGGAACACCGGCCGGTTCGACCCGGATGTCCTTCCGGTCCGCCACCGGCCGGATCATGGCGAGGGACCTGGCGATGACGTCACGGGCATCGACCACTTCGACGTCGAAGGGCATGGCGCCTGCTTCGACCCGGGCCAGGTCGAGTACGTCGTCCACAATCGAAAGGATGTGGGACGACGCCAGGCCGATGTGTTCAAGGGCCAACTGCCGCTGGTCGGCGGTGAGATCCAGGGTCTGGAGGTTCTCGGTGAAGCCGGTGATGGCCTGCAGGGGTGTTCGCAGTTCGTGGCTGAGGGCGGTCACGAACTGCGATTTGGACTGGTTGGCCCGCTCGGCGGCCTGGCGGGCGGCGTCAGCCTCGTCCCGGGCCGCCCGTTCCTTGGCCGCCCGGTCGTGTTCCACCGCAAGCGAGGCCAAATGGGTGAAGTGACCGACGAGCGCGGTGTCCCTCGGCGTGGGTTCGTAGGGCCAGGGGTGATAGACGGCGAAGGTCCCGACCACCTCGTCCCGACCCCGGATGGGGCTCGACCAGCAGGCACCGAGGCCGCTGTCGGCCGCCAGCTGGCGAAACGATTCCCACCGGGGATCCACCGTGACGTCAACGGCGATGACCGGTTCGCCCAGATGGATGGCCGTGCCGCACGATCCGGCCCGCGGTCCCGGCTCGAGTCCGTCGATCGCCTCCAGATAGAAGCGGGGAAGCGAGGGTCCCGCACCGTGACGCAGGCGTCCGGAATCATCAAGCAACAAGACCGAACTCCGGCTGTCCGGCATCATCTCCTCGAGGGCCAGCACGATCGATTCGAGGACGCTCGCCAGTGGCGTACCCGAGGCGAGTTCGCCCATCATGGCCGTCTGGTGGTCCAGGACCTCGCCGATGTCGGTGCCCGACAGCACGTCAACCCTCCCAGCGGTAGCCGACCGCCCGCACGGTGCGGAGTCGCCTTGGATGTTGTGGATCGTCTTCGATCTTGGCGCGGAGCCGGTAGACGTGCTCGGTCACCGTGGACTCGTTCTGCCAGTTCCCGTGGCTGAACCACACCGCCGACAACAGTTCTTCCCGGCTACACGCCCGTCGGGGGTGGTCGAGGAAGTAGACGAGCAGATCGAACTCCTTGGCGGCCAGGTCGACCGGCCGACCCTCGACCCACACTTCCCGCGACTCCCGGTCCACCTCGACACCCTGGCCGCCCGGGGTGAACCTCCCGACCGGCGAAGGCCCTGAGCTTCGTCGCAGCACCGAACGGGCCCGGGCCGCCAGTTCGGCCGGCGAGAACGGCTTCACCAGATAGTCATCGGCCCCAAGATCAAGACCCACGATGCGGTCGGTCTCGCTGTCCCGGCCCGAAAGGATGATGATGGGCTGCCGCCAGCGCCCGTCAAGATCTTCCGCCCGGCGCACCTCCCGCAGGATGTCGAGACCGCCCACCCCGGGCATGGAGAGGTCCAGGATGACCAGCGAAGGCGCCTCGGCCCGGAGTGCCTCCAGGGCGGCCACGCCGTTGTCCAGGGCCACAACGCCGAAGCCTTCGGCTTCGAGGGCCCAGGTGACGGTGGTCCGCACGCCTTCGTCGTCGTCCACGACCATGATCCAATGGGTCTCGCCCATGGCCAGAAGGGTACCTGTTGATCAAAAGTTGAGAAACCGTTGATCCCGTGACGAACTTCGTTCTCTACGGTGCGAACCAGCCGACCGGGGGACCCGGGGTCGGTGGCGACGCCCGGAGAGGCCAGGCGCCGCATCCAGACAAACTGAATGGGGGAACATCATGAAGCTTGCCCTGTACCTACCCAACTTCCGCACCAAGGTGACACTGAAGGAACTCGAAGACCTGACCATGCTCGCCGAAGAGCTCGAGTTCGATTCGGTATGGACCCTGGACCGGATCGTCGTTCCCGAGTCGTCGGACCACGAAGGTCTCCAGCACCCCTTCGGCATGATGGAACAGTTCCCGAAGTCCATGCCCGTCCTCTCCCGGGGCGAGTGGTTCCAGGGCTACCCCCTCCTCAGTTGGCTCGCCGCCAAGACCACCAAGCTGCGTTTCGGCATGAGCATCACCGACACCCCCTACCGGGCGCCGGCCGTGCTGGCCACCGAACTCGCCACCATCGACCAGCTCTCGGGGGGACGGTTGAACGTCGGCGTGGGCGCCGGATGGATGCCCGAGGAGTTCGCCGCGGCGAGCGCCACCGCCATCTTCCCGCGGCGTCACGCCCACGTGCGCGAGACGATCGAGATCATGCAGGGCATCTGGAACAACGACATCTTCGAGTACCACGGCGAGTTCGCCGACTTCGAGCCCTGCGGTTTTGGCATCAAGCCCCTGCAGAGTCAGATGCCCATCTACTTCAGCGGCCTGAAGGACGCCAAGCGTTCGGCCAGCCGCATCGCCCAGTACGGACTGTCCGGCTGGATCGGCATCCAGGACACTCCCGAAGAGATCGCCCGGTGGAAAGCCGAGATCCAGCGGGAGCTGACCGAGATGGGAAGCGACCGCTCCCTCGACGACGGCTTCGACATGTGCTCCATGATCTGGTTCGTGATCACCGACGAGCCGACCGACCAGACCCGGAACCGCAAGTTGACCAACCTGCTGGCCGGCACGGCGGACCAGATCACCGACAACCTGAAGGAGTTCAAGCAGGCCGGCATGACGATGCCGCTTCTTTGGCCGCCGTTCAACGACGTCCCGGTCGCAAAGACGATGGACGACCTGAAGCGGCTCGCCGAAGAGATCATGCCCAAGGTCGAAGCCAGCTGACGGGCCCGACGGCTGGGCCGCGGCGGCTATCCCGTGGCGGCCCAGCCGGTCAGCCCGACCACTTCGAAGACGACCAGACGGTCGAACGGGCGGTCACGGAACCGCTCGAAGGCCGCGGCCAGGGCGGACGAGACCCCTTCGGTCTGCTCCGCATCCGGAGTGGCCACATGACGCAACTCGGCCCGCACCCACCACAACTTCGACCAGTCTGCCGGGTCCCAGTGTTCGACCAGAAGGGCGGCCCGGGGGTCGTTCTCGAGGTTCTTCTCGCAGTCCAACCGGGGCCGGTCCCGATCCTTGATGGCCTCGACGGCAAAGCCCAGGAGGTCGCCATGGGCGGCGTAGAGGCACGGCTCGGGATGCACGCCACGTTTGGGACTCAGGGTGCACAACACTCCACGATTCGAGGTGGTCAGACGTCGGACCGCCTCGCCAGACTCCATTTTCATGGGCACCAGCGTACTACGCAGTACCACCGGTGCCCATCTCCGACCGGCAAAGGTGGACCTCCATGAACCTCGCAAACTGGATTGCCCGACACGGCCGGGAACGCCCGGATGATCCGGCCATCGCCATCGGAACCGAGGTGCATGCCACGTGGTCCGGCTTCGCCTCCACGGTGGCCTCCCTGGCCCGGGGATTCCGTGACCTCGGCCTCGATCCGGGCGACCGGGTGGCGCTCGTCATGCGGAACCGGCCGGAGTACCTGGAGGCCAAGTTTGCTGCGTGGCACGCCGGATTGGTTGCCGTTCCCGTCAACGCCCGCCTCCATCCCGACGAGATCGCCTACATCCTTGACGACTCCGGTGCCCGGATCGTGGTGACCGACCCGGAGCACGGAGACGACGTCGTTCCCCTCGCCGGGATCATCGACGGGCTCGACCACGTTGTCGTTGTCGGCACGGAGGAGTGGGGGGCACTGCTCGACTCGCCACCCATGGAACTCGTCGACCGGGCTCCCGTCGATGCGGCGTGGCTGTTCTACACGAGCGGCACCACCGGTCGGCCGAAGGGAGCGACCCTCACCCACCGGAACCTGTTGAAGACCAGCCTCAGCTACTTCGCCGACATCGATCCCGTCGAGCCGGGCGACGCCATCCTGCACGCCGCGCCGCTCTCGCATGGCTCCGGCCTCTACGGTCTGCCCCACGTGGCGCGGGGCGCGGTCAGCGTCATCCCCGCCTCCGGGGGCGTACACGCCGAAGAGATCGTCGAACTCGTGCAGCACTGGCCGGGCCTCTCGTTCTTCGCCGCGCCCACCATGGTCAAACGCCTGGCGGACGATCCGGTGGTGAAAGGAGCCGATCTCACCAACCTGAAGACCATCATCTACGGCGGGGCGCCGATGTACCTCGCCGACCTCGAAGAAGCGCTCGGGGTCTTCGGACCCCGTCTGGCCCAGATCTACGGCCAGGGCGAGACCCCCATGACCATCACCGCCCTGTCGAAGCGCCATCACGCCGAACACGAACATCCCGACTGGAAGGAGCACCTGGCCAGTGTCGGTACGGTCCGGACCGACCTCGAGGTCCGGGTGGTCGACGAGAATGACCAACCGCTGCCACCGGGCCGGTCGGGCGAGATCGTGGTCCGGGGCGACGTGGTCATGGCGGGTTACTGGAACCAGCCGGAGGCCACCGCCGAGACCTTGCGGGGAGGGTGGCTGCACACCGGCGACATCGGATCGTTCTCCGAAGACGGCTTCCTGACCCTCCAGGACCGTTCGAAGGATCTCATCATCAGCGGCGGCATGAACATCTACCCCCGGGAAGTGGAAGAGGTGCTCCTTCGCCATCCCGGGGTCACCGCCGTCTCGGTGGTTGGCCGAAGGGACGCCGAGTGGGGTGAGACCGTTGTGGCCTTCGTGGTCGCCTCTCCCGATGCTCCGGCCCTCGATCCGGCGGAACTGGACGAACTCTGTCTCGACTCCATTGCCCGCTACAAGCGACCGAAGGAGTACCGCTTCGTCGACTCCCTGCCCACGTCGGGCTACGGCAAGGTCCTCAAGCGCGAACTGCGCGACCTTCTGGACGGAGAAGACGCCGACTGATCCCGGAGTTGCCTCCCGGCCCGGTTGGTAGGAACCTCGTTGGTGTGGAACTTGACACCGACGAAGCCGAACGCCTCCTGGCCGCCGCCCACCACGGTGTGCTCTGCACGGCCCACCTCCACCGCGGCGTGGATCCGGTTCCGTGTGTTTACGCCGTTGACGGCGATCTGGTGGGCATCCCCATCGACACGGTCAAGGACAAATCCACCACCCGGCTCCAGCGGAAGATGAACCTCGAGACGGATCCCAGAGCGGCCCTGCTGGTCGGTCACCAGGATCCAGGCGACCGGTCCCGGCTGTTCTGGGTGCGGGCCGAACTGCTCCACCAGCCCGATCCGGCCCCTGAGGTCGTCGCCATCCTCGCCAGGACGCTGGCGGAGAAGATCGTCCAGTATCGCCGGCGGCCGTTTGCCGGGATGATCGTTCTCCAGGTCACCGCGACGACCGGCTGGTCGACCGACGCGCTCTGAAGGTTCGACGCCGACGTTCCGTCGGCCCGACTACCCTTCCTCCGGCCTACCCGTCCCCGTCGACCCACTCCGATCCCCGCAGCCACTTGTGGGCCACGTAACGCATCCCGTCCCAGTAGGCAATGTGGGTCGGATCTGCGGGGTCGGTGATCCAGCCCGGTTCGACCGCCGGAGGCGGAGGCGGCACCGGAGGTGGCGTGGGTGACGGAACGACTCTCAACGTGGGGGCCGGGGACCCGTCCTGGTCAGGGGACCCGTCCTGGTCATAGGTGCGGGCTTCGATCGGGGAGACGGTCGATCCGGGATCCGGTTTCCCGGTGGCACTTCCCTGATCCTTCTTCCCGGCCCGGATGCCGACGGCGATCAGGACCACGACCACGACCAGGACGGGAACCGTGACGTACCAGTAGTGGGCCAGGAAACTGACCGCCGACACCACCAGGGCGATGGCGAAGAAGATCAACAAGGCCGTGCCGCAACCCGAGCCACAGCCCTGGCGTCTCACGTTCACGTTGATCGTCTGGGCCTCACCCATGGTCAGCCACCAAGCGCCGCAACAACGTCGTCGACCGATGCCACATCGGCGAATCCGGCCGCCAGCGCGGCGGCCACGTCCTCCTTGACCTCGCCGGCCGGGTAGTCACTGCCGTCGAGTCGCTCGAGGTCGGGTCCCCCCACCGCATCGAGGACAAAGACGGTCTCGTAGTCCCGGCTGTGGGCGCCCCGGGCCGTCGAGTCACAGCAGAAACTCGTCATGTAGCCCGAGACCACGACGGTGCGGATGCCAAGCGTCCGCAGGATCCCCTCGAGGTCGGTCCCGATGAACGAGTCGTAGCGGTTCTTGGTCACGATCGTGGCGTTGGCCGCCTCGCAGAGTCCGGAGTGGAACGCCACCCGGGCGCTTCCCTCGACGAACGAGTCTTCCTCGTCGTCTTCAGCGAAATCCCCCATGCGCCCAACGTCGACGCCCGTGTCCCGGTGGGCATGGCGAAGGTAGATGACCGGAGCCGCACGGTCGTCAAACGCCCCGATCAGCCGGTTGAGCGCACCGAGGGTGGCCGCCGCTTCGGGAAAGTAGGCCGGACCGTCAGGATCGAAGTACTCCTCCTGGGCATCGATGACCAGAAGGGCCGTGTGGGCAGGATCAAGTTGGTAGCGCACGGGACCATCTTGGCCCAGAAGCTTCGCCGGTGCCGGTTGCCAAGCCAGCCGGGAACGGCAACCATAAGACATGGCCACGATCCCGTCCCCGTCGTCCGAACCGTCGCGCCCCCGGGAACCGTGGAAGCGCGGGATGGCCATGGCCGCCTTCGATCCGGTCCGGCGTCGGAGAAACGAGCGCTGGAGCATCTCCGGTGCCCTGATCCGCAAGGTCCTGGCCCACCCTGAGCCTCTCCTGCGTCTGACCGGCCAGAGCGCCCCGGTGATCCGGGAAGGACGGCAGCTCGACCGGAGCCTCCAGGCGTTGCTGGCCCTCTCGTCCGCCGCCGAGCGCTTCTCGGGGGCACCGCTCGAGGGACTTGGGCCTGACCCCACCGCCACCCGGCAGACGTTTGCCCAGACGGCACGGATGTCGATGCCCCAACGCCGGGACGTCTACGTCACCAACCGTCGGCTTCCTTCCTCGAACGGATCAGCCGAGGTTCCCGTGCGCATCTACCGCCGGTTCGGCTCGGGCATCCACCCGGGCCGGCGAAACGGGGCGATCCTGTTCCTCCACGGCGGAGGTTGGGTACTCGGCAACCTTGACTCCCACGACGGCGACTGCCAGCTGCTGGCTGCCGTCACCGGCTGCGTGGTGGTGGCCGTCGACTACCGCCTGGCGCCCGAACATCCCTGGCCGGCCGCCATCCACGACGCACTGGACGCCTACGCATGGGTGCACGACCATGCCGACGAGCTCGGCACGGCCCCGGGCATCGTGGGAGTCATGGGAGACAGCGCCGGGGGCAACCTGGCCGCTGTGGTGGCCCTGCTCACCCGGGACGGCGGGGTCGTCGACGGGATCGAGGTGCCCGACGTGCCGGCGCCGGTTGCCCAGGGACTGGTCTATCCGGCGGTGGACGCCCGTCTGGACAGTGGCTCCATGCGAACCCTGGCCGACGGCTTCTTCCTGACCCGCAAGGGCATGGAGGAGTTCCGCCACGCCTACCTTCCCGACGAGGCAACGTGGCTGCTACCTTCGGTATCGCCGATACTCGCCCCTGGTCATGAAGGACTGGCCCCGGCCCTTGTGGTGACCGCCGGTTTTGATCCCCTGCGGGACGAAGGCCTCGCCTACGCGGAATCCCTCCGGGCCGCCAGGGTTCCGGTTGTCCATCGGTGCTACGACGACCAGATCCACGGATTCTTCGGCATGGGCATCGTGGCGACTTGCCACCAGTTGGCCACGGAGGTCTGCCTTTCGATGGGCCAACTCATGCAGCACGCCCTCGCGTAGGGATCCTGCCCGGCATCCGACGACGCCGGGGACTAGTTCTCCCAGCCCAACTCCCCGGCGAGTCCGGGCAGTCGGTCCGCCAGGAGCGTCAGGAGCTGGGCCGCCTTCTCGTAGTCTCCGGCCGTGAAGTCATGGGTCTCGGCAAAGGTGACGAAGCCTTCGGTCGCCACCGTGAGGATCTCCGAGTACACCCGGGCCGCCACCGGTGAGTTCTCGCCCAGGCCATGGGATTCGATTCGCTTCCGCAGGATCATCGGGAGTTGGGCCGATTCGGGGTCGGTGCGGAACACCTTGGGGTCGGTTCCGTTGCCCACCAACCAGGCCACAAGCCGGGTCCGCAACACAACGTCCGGATCGGCGAACACCGCCATGATGGCGTCCGGTGCGTCTTCCCGCAGCAGTCGCTCACCGGTGTTGTGGGCCAACGTCTGGGCCACGGCCACAAAGAGACCGGTCTGGGAGCCGAAGATCCGTTGGATGGCCAGCAGGTTCAACTCGGCCGCTTCGGCGATCCGTCGGGTTGTCACTTCCGGGAAGGTCATCGTCCGGAGCAGTTCGATCGTGGTATTGATCAGGCGCGGTCCGGCCTCGTGACGCGTGACGTAGTTCCTTCGCTCCACCGGTGGCGGAGACTGGTCGCTTTCGGTTGTCGATTCCTGTTGGTTTCCAGGGTCGCGCTCACTCACCCTTTTGACTCTAGTGAGTTGGCCACCCGCCTAGCCGGGATCCCCTCAGGCCAGATCGGCGAAATCGGGCCACAGGCCGACGTCGAGTTGGGGCACCAGGCCCCGGAGCTCGATGACATCAGGGCGGTAGATGTCGACGATCCGACGTCGGGCTTCGGGATCGAGCTCCACCCGCTTCTGCCGGGTCACGTTGACCTCCCGGCTGATCTCGGCCGGCCGGAAGGGATCCAGGCCGAGGAACGAGAAGGTCTGGTCGAGCCAGTGCTGCGGGTCGTTCCGCATCTGCTCGTACTGGAGGACAAGCACCTGTTCGGCGGGAAACCACTGGTAGAGGTCGTTGAGCATCCGGGCGTAGAAGCCCTGGCGGTAGGCGTCAGCCACCGTGGTCACCCCATGGGGAGCGCCCATCGACAGACGGAAGGTGAAGCCGGACAGGAAGCGGGCCACCGGGTCCCGCAGGGCCACCAGAATCCTGGCGTCCGGAGCGGCCTCGGCCAGAAGCGGCAGCACCCAGGGGTAGGTCAGATAGTTCGGAGTCCACTCTCCGGTCACCGTTCCCGGTTTGCGGGGGAACCACCCGTGGTAGCCCTCAATCTCCGCCGGCCCGAAAGGTTGGTCGAGAAACCGGGTCAGGTAGTGACGCTCCTTGGCGATGTCCCTCCGGTGGTAGACGTCAGGATGCTCGAGGATCAACTCGTACCACCAACTGGTTCCCGCCTTCTGCACGCCGACTCCCACGAAGTCCGGAGGTCCGATCACTTCGCCGGCCAGAAGTCCCGGCGGTGTGAAATCGAAGCCCGCTTCCCATGGGGCGTGGGTCCCCGCCGCGTTGGCCAACGCCCGCCGCATTGGCTCCGGGAGACGGCGGTACATCTGTTTCATCACGGGGGGCAGCGCCACCTCTCCAGCCTTGCACAGGAGGCGAAACCCTTCGGGCACATCCCCTCCGCCGATCCACCCCGCTCCCGGGGCCCACTTCCGACTTCGACGGTCCCGCCGGCGTTGCCCGGGGCCGGGCGGAGGGTTCGGTCCCCTCGGTGAGGGAGGAGGTGGAAACCGGATCTGGCACCACCGAAGCGGCAAAAGGGGCGATGATCTCTGGCGGACACGACCAAGGGAGTCACCGTGACGTGGGGAGATGTTGCCGTCATCACCGTGTTGATTCTGGCGTGGTCCTCGTTCGCCTCGGTGGCCGACCGGTGGAGCATTACCGAACCCATGGTCTTCGCCGGAGCCGGTGTCGTTCTCGAAGGTCTCCCCGGCTTTCACATGACCGTGACGTCGTCCATGATCCAGACGGTGGCCGAACTCGCCCTGGCCCTGATCCTCTTCTCCGACGCCGCCCGGGTGCGGGTCTCGTCGCTGCGCCACCAGGCAGGAATACCGGCCCGGCTCCTCGGGGTCGGCCTCCCCCTCACGGTCATCCTGGGCGCCGTCGTGGCCAACCTGCTCTTCGGCGGATCATCCCTGTGGCTGGTGGTACTCATCTCCGCCTGTCTGGCCCCGACCGACGCCGGACTGGGCGCCGGCATCGTGACCAACCCCATGGTGCCGGTTCGGGTTCGCCAGTCGCTGAACGTCGAGAGCGGCCTGAACGACGGCATTGCCTCCCCCCTGGTCCCCTTGGCCATCGCCGGAGTCCTGGGCGCCATCGGCCACACCCACCATGCCGTTATCGATGCCGTCGGGGAGATCCTGCTCGGTGTCGCCATCGGCATCGTGGCGGGCCTCCTGGCGGGTTATCTTCTCCGCCTCGCCATCCGTCGGAACTGGACCGACCAATCGAGTGCCAGTGTGGCCATGGCCGCCACGGCGATCGGCACGTATGCCGTCTCGATCAGCCTGGGCGGAAACGGCTTCGTCGCGGCCTTCATCGGGGGGCTGACCTTCGGGGTCTTCGAGAGTCAGGTCGGGCCGGATGTGGCGGGTGCCCCGGATGCCCTCAGCCAACTGCTGTCGTGCTTCATCTGGTTCTCCTTCGGCGCGGTCATGCTGCATCCGACACTCGTCCATGGAAACCTGGAAAAGCCGGTCATCTACGGCGTGGCGAGCCTGACCGTGATCCGCATGGTTCCCGTGGCCATCGCCCTGGTTGGGACACGCCTCGGTCTGGCCACCGACATGTTCATCGGCTGGTTCGGGCCACGCGGCATGGCTTCGGTGTGCTTCGCCCTGATCGCCATCGACCAGCTCGGCCCGTCGGAGCCGGTGATCCTTCCCGTGGTCTCGATGACGGTGGCCCTCAGCATCCTGGCCCACGGGATCAGTACCAATCCGCTGATTGCCGCCTACGGCCGACATATGGCGAACACGGCGACTGCTTCCGACGTCGACGGAGGGGATGGGGAAGCAGCCAAGCCGGCCCGGTGGACCTTTGCCTCGCGTCGGGCGTCCCGGTTGACCTAGCCGGTGACGAGGAGGCCGCGGACGTTCACTCCGTCCCGGAGGTCCTGGTAGCCCTGGTTCACCTCGGCGAGCGGGTAGGTCCGGGTGATGAGTCCGGACAGGTCGAACAGCCCCCGAGCGTCAAGGTCCAGCAGTTTCGGAATGTCCGAGCGGGGATTGGCCGAACCGAACAGCGAACCGACCACCTGCTTCTCCAGGCTGGTGAGCGCCGACAGGTTCATCGTGACGTGTCGCTCCCGGGCCGGATGGATGTTGGTGACGACCACCCGACCCATCTTGGCCGTGAGTCCCAGCGCCTCGTTCATGACATCACCCTGCCCGACCCCCATGGCCATGATGACCTGGTTGCACATCAACCCCCGGGTCAGATCGCGCACCGGAAGGAAGGCGTCGGCCATCGATGCAAACGTGGCGGTGGCGCCGAAGCCCACCGCCTTCTCCCGCTTGAACGCCACCGGGTCGATGGCGATGATCTCGGCCGCTCCGGCCAGTCGGGCCCCCTGGATGGCGGCGGATCCGATCCCCCCGCAGCCCACCACCGCCACCCGGTCGCCCGGTCGGACCGCACCGGCATGGATCGCCGATCCCCACCCGGTGACGGCACCGCAGCCGGCCAGGGCCGCCTTTTCCATCGGGTAGGAGGGATCGATCCGGATGCAGCTCGCCTCACCCACCACGGTGTGGTCGGCGAAGGCCCCCACCAGGCACATGAGGTTCAGGTCCTCGCCACGGGCGTGGTGACGGGAGGTCCCGTCGGCCTGGCGGCCGTGGGTGATCAGCGCACCGAGATCGCACAGGTTCTGGTGGCCCGTCGAGCACGGAACGCACCGACCACAGGAGGGGACAAACGCCATCACCACGTGGTCGCCCGGCATCAGGGAACGGACCCCGGAGCCGACCTCTTCCACGATGCCGGTGGCTTCGTGACCTCCGATCATCGGCGTGGGAAACGGCGAATCTCCGGTCAGGATGTGCTCGTCCGAGTGACACAGCCCCGAAGCCACCACCCGGACCAGCACTTCGTCCTCCCGGGGTGGATCAAGTTCGATCTCCTCGACCGACCAGTTCTGTCCCACACCCCAGCAGATGGCAGCTTGTGTTTTCACGACTTCCTCACTGACGAACTTTGGCGATGGTAACGGTCAGTCGTGGCGCCGCGGAAGTTCGACCACCCGGTCGTCGATGCAGAAGACCAGCCACATGGTGTCCGCCTCAAGTTCGAAGACGGCATCCTGACTCCACCGTCGGGCCAGCGCCACCGCCGCATCCCGACCGAGGTCGAAGATGGCAACGCTCTCCTCTCCGTGGTCGACGTCGAAACCTGAACCGTGGGCCGGAAGCCAGGTGAGACCCATCTCCTCCAGTTCGCGGATCAGTGCACGCTGTTGTTCCCGGTTCTCGTCGTCCGAACGGAAATCGGCCCCGGGGTTCCAGGCCGTGACGATGTGCACCGGCAGCGACCACGGCCACTCGTCGATCGCTTCGGGGCCGTTCAGGTGGATCCAGTGCCCGGGTGTGATCTCCACCTCGACCAGGGTGCGGGCGTACTGGGCCCACCGGTACTCTTCGCTCCAGGGCTGGGGGGTCAACGCAACTCCTGCCGTTTCTTGCTCCGACCTGGTCGTGTCGGACCGGGCCGCCGTACCGCCACGGTACTGCCCGGCCCGACACGAAAGACGATTGTACGAAGAGGGTGTAACAGGCCTTCTGGGTAGCATCTCGCCATGGCCGACGAAGACCGAAACCCGCCGCCCGCCTGTGCCTCCTGCCAGTCTCCCCTGGCCCAACTCCACCGCGACGAACAGGGACCGGTCTGGCTCTGTCCGGCCTGCGCGGCCCTGGCCGGTCTCGGCTGCCCCTGAGGGGTGGGACGATGACAACCATGGAATCCGAGACGGTCAGCTTCACCGGCTTTGAAGGCGTGAACCTCGTGGCCGACGTCCGGGGCGACCCGGATGCCGCCCCCGTTCTCTTCATGCACGGAG
>CAITPI010000053.1 GCA_903894295.1 uncultured Acidimicrobiaceae bacterium | reverse complement strand
TAGTTCACGGCATCGCCGTAGGCGTAGACATAGCCGGTGGCCGTGGCGAGGTAGTAGCCGGTATCCACCGGACCAGGTATCACGGGTGGGGTGGTGGCCGCCGGTCCGGTTCCCTCCTGGTTGGTGGCCGTCACCGTGAAGGTGTAGGCCGTGCCGTTGGTCAGACCGGTCACGGTGCAGGAGGTGGTGGCCGTCGTGCAGGTCAGACCGCCCGGCGACGATGTCACCGTGTAGCCGGTGATGGCCGAACTCCCCGAAGAAGCCGGGGGGGACCATGAGACCGTGGCCACGCCAAGGCCCGGGCGTGCGGTGGCCCCACGGGGGGTACCGGGCGGTTGGGGCACGACCACGTTCAAGGTGAACTGGTGCGACGCCACCTGGTTGACCGGAGTTGAACTGTCGGTAACGGCAACCGTGAAGGTCGCCGAAGACGGCGAGGTCGGGTCTCCATAAAGATCACCGGATGGGTCGAGGTACAGCCCATCCGGAAGGCTTCCGGAGGTCACCGACCACGAATAGGGACCTGCTCCTCCCGTTTCGCCGATGGTGTAGTAGTAGGACTGACCTGGGACTCCGTCCGGCAGGGGAGTCCCGGCGATCGCCAGCGGTCCATCTGCCACCACATCCATGACGTAGGCCGCCGAGACCGCCGTAGGCGTCGGCGTTGAAGAATCGGTCACGGTCACCGTGAACGGAAACAGGCCGAAGCCGGTCGGTGTTCCCGAGATGACGCCGACGTTGGGATCCAGGGAGAGCCCGTTGGGCAATGATCCGGACGTGACCTGCCAACCCAGCGGAGCGACACCTCCGTCGGCCGTCAGCGACACGGAGTACTGGGTTCCCTGGGTCGCTTCCGGCAACAAGGACGTGGAGAGCTCCAGTGGCGGCGTCGGATCCACGGTCAACGTGAACGTGGCTGATACCGACTGGGCGTTGGGGCTGGACGAATCGGTTGCTCCAAGGGAGAAGGATGACGGACCGCTGGCCGTCGGTGTGCCGGAGATGACGCCAGCATTGGGATCCAGGGAGAGCCCGTCGGGCAATGATCCGGACGTGACCTGCCAACTCAGCGGAACGACACCCCCGGACGTCACCAACGAGGCCGTGTAGGGCTGGCCCTGAGTGGCGTCAGGGAGGGAGGTGGTCACCAAGGTCAACGACGGGGGCGTTCCAACCGTGATTGAGAGGGTTTGTTTCACCGTGGTGGCCACCGGCGTCGAACTGTCCGTCACGGCGAGGACGAACGACGAGGTTCCGGCCGCAGTCGGTG
The DNA here is from genome assembly GCA_903894295.1 of uncultured Acidimicrobiaceae bacterium. Classification (GTDB taxonomy): domain Bacteria; phylum Actinomycetota; class Acidimicrobiia; order Acidimicrobiales; family RAAP-2; genus Bog-756. The sequence goes on along the minus strand of CAITPI010000053.1, from coordinate 8,370 downwards.
TTCCGGAGATGACGCCGGTCGAAGGATCGAGGGAGAGTCCTGTCGGCAAGGACCCGGAGGTGACCGCCCAGGTGTAGGGCGCCGCCCCTCCGGTGGCATCCGCCAGCGCCAGGTAGGGCACACCCTCGATGGCACCCTGCAATGCGGTATTCAGGACGGTCAAGGGGGGTGCGGCCGTTACCACCAACGTGGTGGCAAGTGTGGCCGATTGCCCGTTGGGCGTTGAGCTGTCCGACAGGCCGATCGTGAAATGGAACGTTCCTGCTGCAGTGGGCAGGCCGGAGATCGAACCACTGCCCGGATCGATGGCCAGCCCGGGCGGAAGAGAACCGGCAGTGATCGCCCAGGAATAGGGCGCAACCCCTCCGGTGACGACCGGGTTCGCCAGATAAGGTGAGCCGACCGCCGCCGAACCCAGTGAGGCGGACACCGCCGGGACGGAAGCTTGGACCGTAAGGGAGATGGTCTGGGTCGCCGAATCCGTTGGCGAGCTGCCGGCATCGTCCACCTTGACCACAAACGTTGAAGTGCCTGATCCCGTAGGAACACCGCTGATCTCGCCCGACACCGGATCAAGGGTCAGTCCGTCGGGGAGCGAGCCTGAGGCCAGAGACCAGACGTAGGGTGCGACCCCTCCGGTGCCGTTGAGTTCCGCCGAATAAGCAGTCCCTTGCGAAGCATCGGCCAGTGACGTCGAGGTGACCACCAGTGTCGGCGCAGCAGCAACCGTCAGGTGCAGGGACAACGTGGCAACCTTGACGGACGGAACACTTCGGTCCGTCACCCGCAGGGTCAGGGGGAACGATCCCGACTGGGTCGGGATGCCGGTGATCTCGCCGGAACCAGGGTCCAGATCGAGCCCGGTCGGAAGAGATCCGCTGGCCAGCGACCAAAGGACCGGAGCAACCCCACCCCTCGAGTTCAGGAAGTAGTCGAAGAACCCACCGACCTGCGCGGCAGGCAGAGCGGTCGTGGTAACCGTCAGCGGAGCGGATGCCGGTGAAACCGTGATCGACACCGCTTCAGACGCAGATTGTGGACTCGGTACGGAACCGTCCGTCTCGGTCACCGTAAACGAACTCGTTCCACCCGCTGTGGGGGTTCCGGAAATCTGTCCGGTCGAAGCATTGAGCGAGAGACCAGCCGGAAGCGTTCCGGACGAGACCGCCCAGGAGTCCGGGTTCGTTCCGCCGGTCGAGGTCAGATTGGCCACGTAGACCTGCCCAACGGTCCCCGCCGGCAGAGTGGGTGGATTCGACACCGTCAGGGTGGGTGCCGCCACCGCCGTCAACGTCACCGACGCCGCTGCCACCAGAGGTGCGGGCGTTGACGAATCCTGGGCCTGGATGGTGAACGTCGACGAACCGACGTTGCCGACGATTCCGGTAACGATGCCCGTGTCGGGATCCAGGCTGAGGCCGGACGGCAGGGAGCCACTACCCAGCGACCACGAGTAGGCACCTGATCCGCCGGTGGCAGAAACGAAGCCGAAGTAGGGGACGCCGGGTTCGGCCTCCGGGAGTTCGGAGGTATCGATGACGATGGGGGCGACGGAGGCACTGGTCAAATGCGGGCGACCGGTGACGAGGGCATGACCCGGGCCTCGGGGCAGGACCAGGTGCCTTCCACTTTGCTTGCCCAAGGCAAGCGACATGTTGCCCATCAGGGCCGAAAGAACCGTCGAAGCCATGGCGTCCTGTCCTTTGGGGGTGGGATGTCCGGCGGCCATGCGGTAGCTAGTGGCAACATCCAGATCGTTGACATAGGACTGACCTGTGCAGAGTTCATGGCCAGCCAGGGCGGTCTGGGTCGAAATGAAGTTGAGGTTGGCGTCACCCGCCGCCGACTGGACGATCGAGTTGAGGTCATTTTCGGCGGTAAAGAACGTGTTCAGGTCGCCCGGGGATATCCACACCATGCAGTGCCCCCAGGCCGCATCCAGCCCACCCCAGAACGAAGGGGTCTTCATGATCCGGGGATAGCCGACAACGTTGATGCTCGTCTTCGGACCCGTGATCGCCTCGATCTTCTTGAAAAAGCCGGCAAAGGACTGGACAAGTTGGGACTTGTCCTTGGTCAACGCGGCAATGGCCACATCAAGTGCGTTCCCACAACCCGGAAAAAATGGTCCAAGATGCGACTTTCCCAGGCCCAACAAGTAGCAAGCGGTGAGAATGGGTCCGAAATCAACCTGACTGTCATCGCCTCCTGCCGTCACCGTGAGCATTGACGGAGATCCGTTGCTCGCCACATACGCTTTCAGGTGGAGCAGCTCCTCGACATCGTTGCAATAGTTGGGATTTGTTCCGGAACCGCAGGCTTTGGGGGACGGATTGGCCAGATTTTCCATCTGGCCCGTCGTCGCCCCGGAACAGGCAAAAAAACCGGCCTTGCTGCCGGTGGCGACAAGATTGAGAAGTCCCTGGGACTCCCCTGCCATGACTACGGGCCATGCCGCCGGACCTCGGTCGCAACCGTCCCGGGTCGAACTGCCCGCGGGATAACCGGAGTACGGATAGTTCTGTTTCCCCGTAAGTGTCAGGGAAGGATTGATCGTCCCTTCACCCGAGGAGTAGGAATCGCCCATCGCCACATAGGACGGGCTTTGTTGGATCTGCGCCTGGGTCAGGGCATCTTCGAGTCCGAAGAATGCCGTGGCGCCGGGGATCAGCGGCTGACCAAAGTTGACGGAACCGCTGTTGTTGTTCGCGATCGAGAAACTCGTATTGGGTCCTTCGTACTGGGTGGGGCCAAACGGGCAGGCCCCCGAGCCACTCCAGGAGTAAGAGCAGATCCCGTCGCCGTCAAAACCGAAGATGCCCGTGTTCGAGGACAGAGCTTCTGCAGAGACCGGCTGGCTGGACTCGTTGAGCACACCAACGAGCGTGTCGTCGCTTCCGTCATAGGGGCCCTGGTTCGGATCCTGAAGAATTTGGGTTCCCTGGTTGGTGATGAAGAGGAGGATGCCGCAACTGCTGTCGGATCCCATGGCGGGACACTCGTAGAACGGAGCTGACGGTGCGGGAGCAGTTTGGGCGGCGGCCCGGAGGGCATCGCTGTGGGATGCCCTGACAAACATCGCCCTGGCCTTCAGGTGCAGGACTCCGTGCACGGAACGCGGCCGGTCGAACCGGATGCTCTGGGATGTCGGCTTCAGGGTCTGGGCCTTTGGACTTGACGCACTGGCCGGATCGGACGCCACTGCCAGGGTGGTCGCAACGAGCAAAAGAGCTAGGACAAGGGTCAGAAACCCTTTGACTCCCGAACCCATCCCGGGAATCCGCCCACGCCGACTTCCGACTCTCCGCATTGTTTTCCTGCCTTCCGTTCCGTAGCCAGTCGAAGCAGACCCGCAAGGACCGGAAGAGGTCGAGACCGAACGTCAAACCTTCCTGCCTTGCAAAGTTTGCAACAGTAGATCACAGAACTTCGGTTGGATGTCGGGTCACCGGTCGGATCGGCGCTCGGGATCATTGGCGCCGGTTGGTCACTACCCCCGGTGCCGTCCTGATGGCCAGCCCTACAGGTCCGACTGCACCGCCAGGGTGATGACCCGGTCGTCGGGAAGGCCGAAGAAGCGGAGCGGTGGGGCCGAGTTCCGGTGCATGAAGCTGAAGACCTTTTCGGTCACGCCGCGGATCTGGCCGGATCCCCGGTTGCTGAAGTTGAAATCCGCCAGACAGTAGGTGGCGGTCGCTTCTTCCTCCGGACCCAGCACATAGGCCGAGACCAACTCCGGCACGTTGATCTCTTCGAGGTAGCCGACGGCGAACTCGACGAGCCGGACCCGGTCGTTCACCTGTTCGTCCCGTGTCACACTCCGGCCCCACGGCTCGTCGGTGGTGGTGAGCAACGCCTGGACGATGTGGCGCTGCACCACGTGCATCTGGCGCAACTGGGCCACGGCTGCGGTGGGTACCTTGGCCAGCTGGGAGCTGAGGAAGATCGCCGTGGAGGGAACTTCGGCCAGCGTGCCGTCGGCCACCTGTTCCTCGACGTCACTCCAGGTCAGCTCGAGTTCACTCAACTGGGCGACGAGGACCCGCTGGCCCCGACGCCACACCAGGATCAGGTACAGGATGGCCAGAGAGATCATCAGGGGAACCCAGGCTCCCTTGAAGATCTTGGTCGAGGTCGAGAGGAAGAAGGCCAGGTCGATCGAGCCGAAGAAGGCCACAAACAGGCCGACCGCCGCCGGATGCCACTTCCACCGGGTTCGGGCGACCACGGCCATGCCGACGGTCGTGATCAGCATGGTGCCCGAGATGTCGAAGGAATAGGCATTGGCCAGATGACCCGAGGTCCGGAAGACCAGCACCAGGGTCACCGAACCCAGTCCCACCAGGGTGTTGATCAGCGGCACGTAGATCTGGCCGGACGACATGGCGTTGGTGTGGATGACCCGCATGCGCGGGAAGATGCCCATCTGCACGGCCTGCTTGGCAATCGAACCCACCCCGGAGATGAGCGCCTGGGAGGCGATCACCGTGGCCGCTGTCGAGATGATGACGAGGTAGATCAACGCACCCCGGTTGGGCGCCAGGTTGAAGAACAGGGCGTTCGCCTTCTTCGGGGTGTGGATCTCCTCGGCAGCCTGGCCGAGATAGTCGAGCAGCAGGCACGGTCCGGCGAGGAGGAACCACGCGAGGCGGATCGGTCGCTTGCCGAAGTGGCCGAGGTCGGCGTAGAGCGCTTCCACCCCGGTGATGGCCAGAATGACACTGGAGAGGATGATGAAGGTGCGAAAGCCGTTGTCTCCGACGTAGGTGATGGCATAGGTGGGACTGAGGGCCTTGAGGACCCCGGGCTCGTGCATGATCTGGGGGATGCCGAGGTAGCCGATGGTGGCGAACCACACGATCATCACGGGCCCGAAGAAGCTGCCGATCCGGGCCGTGCCGGCGAACTGGGCCCCGAACAGCGCGATGAGGATCACCACCGTGATGGGCACTTCGTAGTGGACCCATCCGGGATTGATCACCCCGGTGCCCTCCACAGCCGAGAGGACCGAGATGGACGGGGTGAGGATGCCGTCACCGAACAGGAAGGCGGCCCCGAGGATCAGGGCCAGGTAGAGGACGTGGTTGAGCTTCTTCTTCGGCTCCCGGACAGACCGGGGCTGGAGGGCGAACAGGGCCAGGATCCCTCCTTCTCCGTGGTTGTCCGCCTGCAGCACGAAGATCAGGTACTTGACCGAGACCACGATGACCAGGGCCCAGAAGATCAGGGAGACGGTGCCGTAGATGCCGGCGACCGAGGCCTGACCATCCGAGACCGACTGCTGGAAGGCGTAGATGGGACTGGTGCCGATGTCCCCGAACACCACACCGAGCGCCAACAGCGCCAGGAGGGGCGTGGAAGTCCTGTGTTGCACGGAAGTCTCCTTCATGCCGGATCTGGCCGGCGTCGTCGAATCGAACCGACGACCAGGCTTCCCGTCACACCGGAGTCCACCCTACTGCCAGAAGTCCGCCCACCGGCCGACCTCGGGAATCGAGAACATGACAGGTTCGAGGTGGAGGTCACCCGGTCGTCCCCGTGGCGATCGGTCACCGACCTGAACTCGTTGTGGTGGTGGTTCTGCCACCGATCACCATCCTTCCAGAGAACCATCTCGGCCGGATGCAACAGCCCAGTCCGACGTCAGGTCGGGCCTCCTCGGGCAAGACCGGTAGCAGCCCGGCGTCTATTCCCCGGTGGTGCGGGATCGGGCGTGCCGGTGCACCGACTTCGCTGAGGATCCCCACAGGGCCAGTGCCAAAAGGACTCCGGCCAGAACGAGGAGGGCGACACAGACCCCGCCATGGCCTTCGGCCCAGAAATATGGGGCGATCTGGGCGTTGTGGTGCCGGAGAAGGGTGACATACCCCCCGATCACGCCGTTGTTCCAGTCCCAGTTGCTGTAGCCCACCCCGGCCGCCGGGAGTCCGTAGTAAAGACGGCGCGACGGCGTGTAGAGCACATCGAACCACTGGTTGACCGGGACCCGGACTGACAGCGCATTGACGGCGAGGCTGGCGGCCACCAACACGGCGGTCACCGCCCGGACCAGGAAGCCGATGAAGGCCGCCGGTCGGGTCGAGCGGATCACCTCGACGGCACCCAGCATGAACAAGGGGACCACCGGCAACAAGAAGCGCGGTCCCCAACACCAGGCCCCGTCCCAGGAGCTCCAGCGGGCGAAGAAGACCACCCGGGTGACGATCAACAACAGGAACAGGATGCCGACCGGCCGGACTTTGATCAGCAGCAGGACGATGCCGAGGACACCGAGGACGGCCAGCGGATTGAAGATGAACAAACTGCGATCCGGGCTGGCCAGCAGTCCCCGGACCCCGAAGCGCAGGGGCACGTCGAACCGGCCCCCATACGACGAAACAACGGCCTTGTGGTAGCGGAACTCGTTGTAGGCAACGAGGCCGGCCACACCGAGCGCCATCGGGGGCAGCATCAACCCCCAGGTCGGCCAGCCGACCAGCTTCCGCCAGGGCACAAACAAGGGCAGGGTCAACAGACCGATCCACACCGTCACGAGCGCATCGGTCCGGAACTGGATGGCCAAACCGGCCGCCAGGCCGATCCACAGCGGCGCCAGGTTCGATCCCTTGGACCACCGGATGATCCCGAGCACCAGCAGGGAGAGACAGAACGCCACCGCCGGTTCGCTGAACCCTTCGGTGGTGTACCAGACAGCCATCGAGGCCACGCCGTAGAACAGGGCGGCGGTGGCGGCGTGCCAGGCCTTCCAGTCGAGCGCCCGGCCGATCCGCCAGATCACCACCACGGTGGCCGAGGTGACCAGCGGATTCACCAACGAGACCAGCACCGGCATGTTCCCGACGTGCAACGAGAGGGCGTAGAACGGGACGCCCAACAGACTCATCCCGATGCCGTAAGGCGAATACGGGGTGGCCTGATGGAAGCGGTCCCCGAACCCCACCCCGGTGGTCACCAGGGTGCCATGTCTCATCAGGTTCTCGGTTACCGCCAACATGGCCCGACAGTCGTACACGTCAAAGCGGGCCCGCATCACCATGAGATAGACGGCCAGGGTGCCAAAGAACAGGAGACACGCGACGAGGGGTTCCGGGAAGCGGGCCCCGGGAGTCGAGGACGCCGGGAGATCACCGACACCGAAGTCGGCTTCCTCAACTGTGGGTCGGTCCATGAGTTCAGTGACCATGGGTGTCCTTGCTGGACCTATTCATTGCTGCCCGTTCATGGCCCTCTCAGCGTAACGAAGCCGGACCTCTTCTTCGGTCACTCGCTTCGATCACTTGCTTCGGTCCCGGCCGGACAACTGCTCGAGGCCCCTACCCACACCAGCCTGTGGGGCCCGTCATTCCCCGATCAGCATCAGCGGGCAGGGGCTTACATTCGTCACCATCCCCGGTTCCGCCCCGTGCATCAGACGGTGGTCCCGGGCTCGCCGGCACCGTCCATGTCACGAGTCGGAACTGCCCATTCGCCAAAGACCCCCGACCGGAAACCCACAACGCCCAATCCCGCTCCCAGAAGCTTCGCCCTGAGTTGACCCAACGCGAAGGACCAGTCCGAAGCAGGATCTCGGACAACGCCGGATGATTTCAATGCTGATCCATCACCAGGACGACTGGATGACCGCAAAAGGGAGGGCGTCGTGCCGTTCGTCAGGCTGGTACTTTCCTCTTCGTTTTCTCCAGTTGACAAGCCAAGGATTGAGCACCCGCGTTGTAAAGACCCGAGCAGATCCCGATGCCTTTCTCCTGCGACAGGCATGGCAGCGTGAAGGGGCCTGCCTCGGGTTCCTCACTCGTGTGTTCTTCTGATCAGTTCATGCGGCCACTCTGGCCGTCTCTGGCCGGTGTCCAGCGGTCGAGACCTGCCTGGATTTTGTATTCGCTCGCGAGTCGTTGGTGATTGACTGGGCCGGGAAGACTGTGGATCAGCGAGTTCGGCTGAGAAATCCAGAGGGCGACTTGATGTTCCATGTGACCCTTGGTCTCGGCACACGAAAGTGGCCGTTCTCTGCCAACTAAGCCCAGACGCTCACCGGCACGTCGGAGTTTGTCGTGGTCCCGTTGCCCAACTCGCCGAAGTAGTTGTAGGCCCAACACTCGACCGTGCCAGCGGAGAGCAGCGCACAGGTGTGGCCTGAGCCAGCAGAGATTGCGATCACCCCGGTGAGTCCCGTGACGGCCACCGGGGTGGTGGAGCACGCATCGGGGTAGCAGGTCTGCGGTCCCGTACTGGTCCCGTCACCCAACTGGCCGTACTCGTTCTCCCCCCAACACTCGACCGTGCCAGCGGAGAGCAGCGCACAGGTGTGGTAATCGCCAGCGGCGATGGAAGTCACCCCGGTGAGTCCCGTGACGGCCACCGGGGTGGTGG
>CAITPI010000052.1 GCA_903894295.1 uncultured Acidimicrobiaceae bacterium | reverse complement strand
GTTTCCTACGCACTGAAGATGGACCCGAGCAGCGTGCGATCCATCGCCGAGAGTTCCTACGGCATGGTGCAACCGTCCACTATCACCGAGATTCCTGACGTGGCCCTCAACGTGCCCCTGCCCGCTCCGGTGATGTACGCCACACCGGCCGCACCGGCCGCACCGGCTGCACCGGCCGCACCGGCTGCACCGGCCGCACCGGCCGCACCTGTAAAGGCGGGCCAGTGAAGTTCCCGTCAGCCACCCGACGTCGGATCCGGGTGATCCAGCTGTTCATGGCGGCGATCTTCGTCGTCTTCATGGGGCGGCTGTTCGGCATCCAGGAGCTGTCGTACTCGGCCTACGCCAGCGACTCGGTCACCCAGGTGGAGTCGCCGACGGTGCTTCCGGCGCAACGGGGTGGCATCTACGACCGGAACGGGGAAGTTCTGGCCCAGCCGGTTTCCCTTGCCATCGTGGAAGACGATCCGAAGCAGATCAAGGACCCGGCCCGCGAAGCGGCCCTCGTCGCTCCGATCCTGCACATGCCGACCGGCGTGGTGGAACGTGACATGACGCTTAACAAGACGTATGTCCGACTCGGACTCAGGGTTCCCAACTCCGCAGCCGCCCGGATCTCGGCGTTGGTCTCTCAGGGCAAGCTCCCCGGCGTGTACCTGCAAACCGGGGGCATCGACAACAACCAGATCGTCATGCCGAACGGCACCCTGGGCCTGCCCTTGTTGGGTACCGTCAGCACTTCAGGGCAAGGTCAGGGGGGCCTCGAGGAACAGTTCCAGACATTGCTGGCCGGACGGAACGGTCTCTCGGTCGCCGAGAAGAACGGCAATGTCCAGATTCCGGGGACTCCGGTGACCTACCGGGCGGCGGTGAACGGAACCGGCATCGAGACCACGATTGACAGCAGCCTGCAGTCCGAGACCGAGGCCGCACTTGCCGCCGGCCTGCCCCGGTTCCATGCGACGAGTGGTGAGGCGGAGATCATGGACTGTCGAACCGGAGACATCCTGGCCGCCGCCAGTCTGACCGTGACGTCGGGTTCCCAAACCCCGAAGACTTCGGTGACGCCGTCATCTCCCGGCTACCTGGCCAACGGACTTTCGCCCCTTTCCAGTGGCAGCATCAACCAACCGGCAACCAATCCGTTGCCGGCCGGTGTGGCAGAAACCGCATCGAACTGGCTGGTCACCCAGGACTACGAACCCGGTTCGGTCTTCAAACTGGTGCCGTTCTCGGCGGCCCTCGGTGCCCACGTGGTAACACCTCAGACCATGATGTCCGTACCTTCGAGCCTGCAGTTGGGTACCGCCCGCTTTGCCGACGCCGAGTCCCACGGCACCGAGGTCATGACCGCATCCCAGATCCTGGCCCAATCGTCCAACCTGGGGACCATTGAAGTGGCCCAACGCCTGGGCCAGACGGCTCCCCAGGCAGTGCTTTCCGTCGAGCAGCAGGCCGCCAAACTCGGATTTGGCCGGGACACCGACCTGCGGTTCCCGGGCGAGACGCCCGGGCAGTTGCTCGGGAGTTTCAACGACTCCTCGATCGGTTCACTTCCGATCGGGCAGGTGGATTCGGTCCCGGCCCAACAGGTTCTCGATGCGTACAACACCGTCTGCAACGGTGGGGTGTTCGTGGAACCCCGCATCGTCCGGGGCTTTGTCTCGGGCAGCGACAACCGCAAGATCACCGCCGCTCCGGCCGCCAGGCACCACCGGGTCTTTGCGCCGTGGCTCAACCAGGAACTCACCCAGATGCTCGCGAACGTGGTGTCCACCGGAACCGGGGCGGAAGCTGGCATCAACGGATACACCGTGGCGGGCAAGACCGGCACCGCCCAGATTCCGGGCGGAAGTGGGTACGTTCCAGGGGCCTACTACGGCACGTTCGTGGGCTTTGCCCCGGCCCAGCATCCCGTATTCTCGGCCATCGTGGTGTACAACCATCCGACACCCATCTACGGCGGGGCCACGGCCGCCCCGGTCTTCTCGCAGATCATGGCCAACGCCCTGCGGGAGTACAACATCCCCACCACGACAACGGTGGCCCCGTCGGTGACTTCCACGTCGGCCCAGGGAACGGTTGCCGTTCCGTCAGCCGTGGTCGAGAGCAACTAGGTGGCGATCCGTTCGTGATGCTGTCCGACGTGCTTGAGGGTCTTCAGGGCTATGAGCTTCATGGTGACCCGGCCACGAACGTAACCTCGATCGAGTTCGACAGCCGACGCGTCAGGACCGGGTCCGTCTTCTGCTGCGTGCCCGGTCAGGTGGCCGACGGACACGAGTATGTCGGGGAAGCGGTGCGAAACGGTGCCTCGGCCATCGTCTGTGAACGCCCGATGGAAGTTGCGGCCGCCCAGGTGGAGGTCAAAGCCGGGGAGATCCGACCGGTCATGGCGAAGTTGGCCAGTCGGTTCTACGGCGATCCAAGTCGGTCGCTGGCTGTCGTGGGCGTGACGGGGACCAACGGAAAGACGACCGTGACCCACATGATCCGGGCCCTGATGGAGTCGTCCGGACGGCGGGCCGAGGTCTTGGGGACGCTGAGCGGACCGCGCACCACTCCCGAGTCTCCGGATCTCCAGCGGTGGCTCGCCGAGGTCCGGGACGCCGGAGTCGAAGTGGTGGCCATGGAGGTCTCGTCGCACGCCCTGGTCCAGCACCGGGTCGATGCGGTGGAGTTTCGGGTCGGTGCGTTCACCAATCTGGGCCACGACCACCTGGACTTTCACGGCTCCATGGAGGCGTACTTCGATGCCAAGGCAGCGCTGTTCGATGGTGGACGGTGCGCAACGGCGGTGATCAACATCGACGATCCATGGGGGGCACGCCTCGCCGGGCGCCTGGCGTCCTCCAATCCGTCGACCGAAGTGGTCACCGTGCAACCCGTGGCGGCCATCCTTGGCCGTCGGGGCAAGGGTATGGCCTTCACCTGGCGAAACCGCGAGGTCTACGTGCCGCTCCCCGGGCGTTTCAACGTGGAAAATGCGTTGGTCGCGGCCGAAGTGGCGAGGACCCTCGGCCTCAATGTCGACGAGATCGTCGACTCGATGGCCCGCCTCCCGGCCGTGCCGGGGCGGATGGAATCGGTGGGTGGCACCATGCCGGTCACGGTCCTGGTCGACTACGCCCATACGCCGGACGGTTTGGCCGAGGCGCTGCGATCCCTGGTGCCGGTTTCCGATGGCCACCGGCTGGTCTGTGTCTTCGGTTGCGGTGGCGACCGTGACACGGGCAAGCGTGCTCCCATGGGCGAGGTGGCGGGAGCCCTGGCGGACGTGGTGGTGGTGACATCGGACAATCCCCGGAGTGAAGACCCGGCGTCAATCATCGACGACATTCTGGCCGGCCTTTCGGCTTCCGACGCCGAAGTGGTGGTCGAGCCCGACCGGGCTGCCGCCATCGGAAAGGCGCTCGCCATGTCCGAACCGGGCGATGTCATTCTGGTGGCGGGCAAGGGCCATGAACGCACCCAGGATCTGGGCAGCCAGGTTGTCCCATTCGACGACCGCGAGGTCGCCCGGCAGGCGTTGGCCGGCCGATTCGGTCACCCGGGGGAGGTGTCGGCCCCGTGAAGTCCCTGATGTGTTCGGGTGGGCTTGCCCTCTGGGTGGCGGTGCTCACCACTCCGTTGCTGATCAAGTGGCTCCTGAAGAACAACATCGGTCAACAGATCCGCGAGGACGGGCCGCAAGTCCACCTGGCCAAGGCCGGTACGCCAACGATGGGCGGCATCTGCATTCTGGCCGCGGTGGTGTGCGGCTTTCTGGTGGCCCACGCCATCCCGGGGGACAACTTCACCCGTTCGGGCGCGCTGGTCATGTACGCGGTGGTGGGAGCCGGTCTGATCGGATTTGCCGACGACTGGATCAAAAACCGTCACCGCCGCAGTCTGGGACTGAACAAGCGGGGAAAACTGGTGGCCCAGATCGCCCTTGGGGTGAGTTTCGGCTTGCTGTCGGTCTACTGGGCGCATTCGGCAACCACCCTGTCCTTCACCCGTTTTGACAGCCCCGGCTTTCACATGGGAACCGCCGTCTGGGTGGTCTGGGTCACGTTGGTGATTGCCGGTTCAGCCAATGCGGTCAACCTGACCGATGGCCTGGACGGACTGGCCGCTGGTTCAGCGACCTTCGGCTTCGCCTGTCTGGCCATCATCGGCTACTGGCAGTTCCGGCACTTTTCGATCTATCACGTGCCCGATGCCCTGGATCTGGCGCTGGCCGCAGTCGCCCTCGCCGGAGCCTGCCTGGGATTTCTCTGGTGGAATGCCGCACCAGCCAAGATCTTCATGGGTGATACCGGAAGTTTGGCCATCGGTTCCGGGCTTGCGGCCCTTTGCCTGCTGATGAATCTTGACCTCCTGCTGGTCGTGATCGGGGGGTTGTTTGTGATCGTGACCCTTTCGGTCGTGATTCAGGTCATCAGTTTCCGGGTCTTTCACCGGCGGGTGTTCCGGATGGCTCCGCTTCACCACCACTTCGAGTTGATGGGTTGGCCCGAGACCACCGTGATCGTCCGCTTCTGGATTCTGGCTGGGCTGTGTTCCGCTCTCGGCCTCGGCCTGTTCTACGCCGACTTCCTCCATGCGGCAGGACTCGGATGAGCCGGTCCCTCTGGAGGGCCGGAGCGCGTGATGTGGAGTTGTCGTTTCGTTCAACGTGCCGGTTCGGTGAAGGTGAAAATTCGGTGATGGTGTCAGGACACAAGGGAGGAACGTCATGAGCGGAGGACGAACGATTGTGGGTCGTCGGGCATCGACGGCAGAAGGATCGGCAAACGGCGCCGGGTTGAGAAAACTGACGGGGACCACGATGCCCACGGCGCCTGCCATCAGTGTATTGACCGGCATCCTCTGCACCGTAGGACTGGTCATGGTCGGATCGTCCTCCACGCTGGTGTCGGTCAGCCAGGGCGGGGCGGTCTGGTCAATCTTCGAGAAGCAGGTGCTCTGGATGCTGCTGGGCGCTGTCCTCGCCCTCATCGCGGTACGAGTGAACTACCACCTGTGGCAGCGTCTCTCCCGGCTCATCCTGCTGGTGACGTTAGGACTGCTGGTCATGGTGTTGATGACCGCTCCGTCGGTCGATGGTGCCGGCCGATGGATCGGGGTCGGCATGTTGAAGATCCAGCCGTCGGAGCTGATGAAGTTCGCGCTGGTGGTCTTTGTGGCCGACCTCCTTACCCGCCGGGCCGACCGCAGCGACGAACCCCGGATGCAGATCGGGCCGGTCGTCCTGGTCCTCGGGTTGGCCGGCCTGCTGGTCATGGCCCAACCTGACATGGGCACCACGATGGTGCTGGTGTTCATTGCGTTCGCGGTGATGTTCATGGCCGGTGTCAAGACGGTTCCGTTGGCCAAGACGGCCGGCGTCTTTTTCCTCCTCGCGGTCGGATTCACCTTCTCGAGCCACTACCGCAAGGAGAGGTTCTTCTCGTTCCTGCACCAGAGCGGGGTGACGTCGGGTGCCGGCTACCAGGTGAGCCAGTCAAAGGTCTACCTGGGGAGTGGCCATACCTTCGGCGTGGGACTCCTGGGTGGTCAAGGTGGCTACACCATCCTTCCGAACGCCCACACCGACTTCATCTTCTCCATCATCGGCGAAGAGCTCGGTCTGGTGGGAGCCTTGGCGGTGATGGGCCTGTTCTTCGCCCTCGCCTTGTTCGGCTACCGGGCCGCCCTGCGGGCTCCCGACCGGTTTGGCTCGCTGATGGCGATGGGCATCACCACCTGGATCATCACCCAGGCGGTGATCAACATCGGTACCGACATCGGGGTGATGCCGGTCACCGGCATTCCCCTGCCCTTCATCTCCTATGGCGGCACCTCGCTGGTGGTCAACCTGATGGCCATGGGTATTCTCGTGAACATTGCGATGAAAGGTGATGCCGTGGCGGCATCGGGGCAGGTGACGCCGCTGCGGCCCTCGAAGCGTCCCCGGCCGGTGACGGTGTGACCGACCGCAGTTTCGCCTTTGTGGCCGGCGGAGGGACTGCGGGTCATCTGCAGCCGGCACTGGCCATTGCCGAGGCGTTGGTCGAAGCCGGCCACCACCGCGACTCGATCCATTTTGTCGGCTCGGCCCGGGGCCAGGATGCCGAAGCTCTGGCCGGGCGTGGGTTTCCGTCCAGCCTTCTGCCCGGGCGGGGCATCGTGCGAAGTTTCCGGCCGGCGGATGTGCGACAGAACGTCAGTGCCCTCTGGGGCCTCGGCCGGGCCAGCATCACCGCCTTTACGCTGGTTGCTCGGCTGCGACCCCGGGTGGTGGTTTCGGTCGGGGGTTACGCCAGCGTTCCCGCTTCACTGGCTGCCCTGGTGCACCGGGTTCCCCTGGTGCTGGTCAACATCGATGCCGTACCGGGTGCGGCCAACAAGCTCTTCGGCCGGTTCGCAGCGGCCTCGGCCGTCGGTTGGCCGGGGACGCCCCTGCCCCGGGCGGTGGTCACCGGCACGCCGGTTCGACCGGCCATTGCCGACGTGGACCGGAGCGACCAGGTGGCCCGGCGGGCGGCACGCCGGGAGCTCGGAATGCCCGAAGAGGGTCAGGTGGTTGTGGTCTTTGGCGGCTCGCTCGGCGCCCGCCGGATCAACCAGGCGGTGGACTCGATGGGCGGAGTCGTGGTGGAAGGGTCGCAGAGGTCGATCTACCACATTGTGGGCCAGCGGGACTGGCCCCGCTATGAAGATGCCCCTGCGCCCTTACCCGAGGTGATCCGGGTGCCCTATGAACAACGGATGGATCTGGTCTACCTCGCCGCCGACGTGGTCGTCAGTCGGGCCGGAGCGATGACGGTGGCGGAGTTGGCGGCATCCGGCGTGCCGGCGATTCTCGTGCCGTTGCCCGGGGCCCCGGGAGATCACCAGACCGCCAACGCCCGGGTCCTGGCCGACGCCGGAGCGGCCCGTCTGCTGCCCGACGGCTCGTGCACGGCCGCCACGTTGGGATCCCTGGTGGAAGAGTTGTTGGATGCACCGGACGAGTTGGCCCTGATGGGTTCCCGCGCCCTTCGGTTGGGTCGAAAGGATGCCGCCGCCGCCGGGGCCCGGGTGGTCGAGGCCAACGCCCGGGGTGACCGGGAGGCTCACCGGTGAGCAGGGTGGACGACATTGCCCTGGTGAGCGGTCCACGTCGCCGGTTCCACATTGTCGGGATCGGCGGGGCCGGAATGAGTGCCCTGGCGCTCGTGTTGCACGCGCTGGGCCACCAGGTGAGCGGGAGCGACCAACGCGCTTCGGTCGTGACGGAGCGGCTCGGCGCCATCGGTGTTGCCGTGACCATCGGACACGATGCAGGTCTGGTCGGCGGGGTGGACGTGGTCACGATCTCGACGGCGGTGAAGGAGGACAACCCCGAACGTCAGGCCGCCGTCTCCCTCGGCATTCCTGTGTGGTCCCGGGCCCGACTGCTGGCTGCCGTGGCGGCCCTGAAGCGGGTGATCGCCGTCGCCGGCACCCACGGGAAGACCACCACGACGACCCTGCTGTCCCTGATACTCCTCGAGGCCGGCCTGCAACCGTCCTACGTCATCGGCGGTGACGTAAGACAACTCGGGACCAATGCTGCGTGGGACAAAGGGGAATGGTTGGTGGTGGAGGCTGACGAGAGCGACGGCACGTTCCTCGACCTCGAACCCGAGGTGGCGCTCGTGACCAACATCGAAGCGGACCATCTCGACCATTTCGGAACGTTCGACAACGTCCGGGCGGCGTTCGGCGAGTTCCTTCGACTGGCTCCCCGGAGCCGTTTTGTCGGGGGCGATGACGCCGAGGCCGCCGAAGTAGGGGAGTCGGTCGGAGCCGAACTGGTGGGGGTGGGGCATCGTTCCACCTGGCGGATGACCGATCTCAATCTCGGACCCCGATCGGTGGCGTTCGGTCTCGTGGATCCCTCCGGCACCGAACTCGGACGGGTGAATGTTCCGGTGCCGGGCATCCACAATGCCCGCAACGCCGCCATGGCTGCGGCTGCCGCCCTGGAGATCGGTGTCGAGATGGCGGCGGTGGTGTCGGCCCTCGCCCGCTATGAGGGGGTGGCCCGCCGGTTCGAGTTCCGGGGCGAGGCGGCGGGGGTCAACTTCGTTGACGACTACGCCCATCTGCCCACCGAGATCCGGTCGGTCCTGCGGGCGGCCCGGGACGGGGACTGGGGACGGGTGGTCGCCGTCTTCCAGCCTCACCGATACTCACGCACCGCCGAGTTGTGGGCCGAGTTCGGCGCATCCTTCGGTGATGCCGATGTGGTCGTCATTACCGACGTCTATCCGGCCGGGGAAGATGCCGTCGAGGGCGTCAGTGGTCTGCTCGTGGCCGACGAAGTGCGCCGGCTGCGCCCCGACGTCGAAGTGCATTACGTGCCCGGGCGCGACACCCTGGCTTCCAGCGTGTCGCCGTTGCTCCGGGCCGGAGATCTCTGTCTCACCCTGGGCGCCGGCGACCTGACCGGACTGCCCGATGAACTCATCGAAGGCCTGGGCACACCCCGGTGAAGACAGCCCTCGACGAGTTGGCGGACGCCCTCGGTGACCGCGTCGAGCGAAACGCACCGTTTGGGGTCCGCACCACCTACCGCGTCGGTGGGACGGCGGGTCTGTTGGTTGTGGTGGCCGACGAAGGCGAGTTGTCGGCGGTGGCCGGGATCACCTCGCGGTTCGATGTTCCCCTGATGGTTCTGGGCCGGGGTTCCAACCTGTTGGTGGCCGATGTCGGATTCCCCGGACTTGTCGTGGTGCTGGGTGCGGGATTCGAGTCGATCCGGAGAGAGGGGGACCAGTTGACAGCCGGTGGCGCCCTGAGTCTGCCGGTCCTCGCCCGCCGAAGCGTGGCGATGGAGCTGACCGGGCTCGAGTGGGCGGTGGGAGTGCCCGGATCGGTCGGCGGTGCGCTGCGGATGAACGCCGGTGGCCACGGTTCGGACATGGCCGCCACCGTCAGGACCTTTCGCTGGATCGACCTTTCCACCGGCGAGGTAGGTGTGTCGACCCTCGCTGACCTGGCGTGTGGATACCGTTCGACCTCCATTCGGCCCGGCCAGGTGGTGGTGGACGTCTCGTTCGCCCTGCGACCCGGCGACCCCGAGGCCGGGCAGGCGGAGATCTCCGAGATCGTCCGGTGGCGACGCGAACACCAACCGGGCGGAAGCAACGCCGGATCGGTGTTCACCAATCCACCCGACGATTCGGCCGGCCGCCTGATCGACTCGTGCGGCTTGCGGGGTTTCCGCATCGGAACTGCCGAAGTATCCACCAAGCACGCCAACTTCATTCAGGCCGATGCCGGAGGGTTGGCGGCCGATGTCGCCTCGGTCATGGAGCACGTCCGTAACGAGGTCGAGCGCAAGCGGGGTGTGCGGCTGTCCACCGAGATCCGCATGGTTGGCTTCGACGACGCCGGGGGAGGGGCGTGACGTTCCTGATCCCCCGCTGAACGATCGGAACCGGGGAGAATGGCGCCGAGCACGATGGCCATCGACGACGAAACGACACAGAAGGCGGGAGTCGCCCACTTCCCGACCATGAACCCGCGCATCCGGCAGCGTCGCGAGTCGGTTCACGAAGACCGGGCCCGGCGCCGCGTCCGGTGGTACTACGTCGCCGGCGGTGCGCTCGGACTTCTCGTGCTACTCGTACTCGTCGCCCACTCACCCTTCCTGAGCGCCCGGGTGGTCCGCGTGACCGGCGACCATTCCGAAGTCTCGACCAGGGCCATCCTCGAGGCCGGGGGTCTGGCCGGTCATCCGCCCATGATCACGGTCAATCCGGCCACATCAGAGGCCAACATCGAGGCCCTGCCCTACATCCGGACGGCCACGGTGGTCCGGCACTGGCCCGATGCCGTCGATGTGGCCGTGACCGAACGCCACCCGGTCGCCGAGATGGCCGGCCCGGGCCGTTCGTGGTCGCTGGTTGATCCGACGGGCCGGACCGTGGCGGTGGTCGCCACGACTGTGGCGGGGACGCCGGTCCTTTCCATCCGGACCCCCCACGGCCCACTGGTGCCCGCCCAACTGGGCCAGGCCTTTGACCCTCCGGCTGCCAACGGTCTCGTCGTGGCCGCCGCACTGCCTCCGGCCTTTGTCGATCAGGTCCTGAAGGTCACCGAAGCGCCGAATGGGTCGGTGACCCTCCTGTTTGCCCACAACATCACGGTGCGCATCGGCTCGACCGCCCTTCTGGCCCAGAAGATCCAAGCCACGGCCGACGTGCTGGCCGGTGCCCACCTCTACCCCGGGGCGGTGATCAATGTCACCGTCCCGTCGCTGCCCACCGTGGCCCCGTCGTAGCCGGTGTCGGTTCCCACCGTTGCCAAGCGGGAAGGAGTAGCGTAAGGGCCTGATAAACCCGTGCCCTGTCGTTTGACCGGCCGGGACCCGAACCGTATCGTATGGACAAACTCGCAGGTTGGAACGGCTTCAACCTTTGGTCGAGGGTAAAGGAATCTATGACCGTTCCGGCCCAGAACAACTATTTCGCAGTGATCAAGGTGGTAGGCGTCGGCGGTGGCGGGGTGAACGCCGTCAACCGGATGATCGACGCCGGTCTGCGCGGGGTTGAGTTCATCGCCACCAACACCGACGCCCAGGCGCTGCTGATGAGCGACGCCGACCTCAAACTCGACATCGGACGTCAGCTGACCCGTGGGCTCGGGGCCGGAAGCGACCCCGAAGTCGGGCGCCTGGCCGCCGAGGAGCACCGGAGCGAGATCGAGGAGGCGCTGAAGGGCGCCGACATGGTCTTCATCACGGCCGGCAAGGGTGGCGGCACCGGCACCGGCGCCGCCCCGGTGGTGGCCGAGATCGCCAAGAGCCTCGGTGCGCTCACCATCGGCGTGGTTACCCGCCCCTTCGCCTTTGAGGGCCGTCGACGCTCGGTCCAGGCCGAACAGGGCATCCAGACCCTGAAAGAGAAGGTCGACACGCTGATCATCATTCCGAACGATCGCCTGTTGACTGTCTCCAACGAGAAGACCTCCATGGTCAACGCCTTCAAGATGGCGGACGAGGTCCTCATGCAGGGCGTCCAGGGCATCACCAGCCTGATCACCGTGCCGGGCCTGATCAACACCGACTTTGCCGACGTGAAGATGATCATGAGCAACGCCGGAACGGCCATCATGGGCATCGGTTCGGCCACCGGTGAGGGTCGTAGCGTCAATGCGGCCCGGGCCGCCATCACCTCGCCACTGCTTGAGGCCTCCATCGAAGGGGCGCGGGGCATCCTTCTCAACATCGCCGGTGGACCGGACCTCGGACTGTTCGAAGTCAACGAGGCGGCCGAGATCATCCATGGGGTGGCCCATCCGGACGCCAACATCATCTTCGGCAGCGTGATCGATGAATCGATGGGCGAAGAAGTGCGGGTGACCGTCATCGCCGCCGGCTTCGAGCGGTGGGAAGGAGCGCCCCGGACGTCGGCGGCGCCCGAAACGGCGCCCGCCGCCCCGGCTGACAAGGGCGGCGTTCTGGGTCTCAGCACTCCCCACGAAGACATCTTCGCCACCCCGGACGACGATCTCGACATCGGTGACGACGACTTCGACGTCCCGTCGTTCCTGCGCTGATCCTTCCACCACTCCACGACCTCGGAGCCGGAGTTCGGGCCTGTTGGTTTGACGCCTCGTTCGGTGATCTGCGGCCGGACCCTGAAGGCCAAGACACCCAAGGGACGCTTCTGCGGGCCCTGGAATCGCTGCGTCAGGACGGAAAAGTGTCCAACGGCCGGGATGAAGGTGGCCGCTTTTCCCGCCTGGCCTGGGCCCGCCAGGTCCATGGCAACCACGTTCTTCTCGCGCCCGGTGCGCCGGCCGGGAATCGGCCGTCGGCCCCGCCGGCGTGGCAGCAACTCGGTGTCGGCGATGCGCTCATCGGGACGAATCCTGACGTGGCCACCGCCGTCTTCACGGCGGACTGTGGCGCCGTGGCGCTGGCTTCGGACCGCGGGGAGTGGGCCGCCGTTCATGCCGGCTGGCGTGGACTCGAAGCCGGCGTGGTCGAACGAGCGGTCGAGGCGATGGTCGACCGGGGCGCCTCCTCGCTTACTGCCGCCGTTGGTCCGTGCATCCATCCCGAGTGCTACGAGTTCGCCGAAGATGACCTTCGGGGCCTCGAGGACCGGTTCGGCCCCGGGGTCCGGAGCGTGACCGCAGCCGGAACGTTGGCCTTCGACCTGCCCCGGGCGTTGCGGACGGCCCTCGAGCAACTCGAGGTGTCCGTTCTGGACGGCGAGGACGTGTGCACGGCATGCTCGCCGAGGTTCTTCTCCCATCGGGCCCGGGGTGACACGGGCCGCCAGGCGCTTGTCATGTGGTCGGTGGCGTCGTGACCTCGGTGGCCGCCGGGGATCCTGACGGATTCCGCCGCCGCCTCGATGCCGTCCGCGAGCGCATCGCCGCCTGCACGGACCGGCCCGAGGAGGTCACCATCGTGGCGGTCACGAAGGGCTTTGACGTCTCGGCGGTGGAGCTGGCCGCCTCGGCCGGGTTGCGTGATGTCGGCGAGAACTACGCCGAGGAGATGGTGGCCAAGGCCACCTTGGCCGGTGCCTGCCCGGTCAACTGGCACTATCTGGGCGCCATCCAGCGGAACAAGATTCCCCGGCTGGTTCCCCACGTCGACTGTTGGCAGTCTGTCTCCCGTCACGTCGAAGGTCAGGCGATTGCCCGACGCTCCCCCGGGGCGAGGGTGCTGGTCCAGGTGGACACCCTGGACCGGGAAGACCGGGGTGGCTGTCCGGTCCGGGACGTCCCCGAACTCGTCTCCCGGCTGGCGGACGAAGACCTCGACGTGGCCGGCCTCATGACCGTCGGCCCTCCGGGACCGCCCGAACTCGGCCGCCCGGGCTTTGCCGCGGTGGCGTACCTGGCCGACCGTCTCGACCTCGCAGTCAGGTCCATGGGCATGTCGGATGACTTCGAGGTCGCCGTTCAGGAGGGCTCGACCATGGTCCGGCTGGGTCGGGTGCTCTTTGGCGACCGGCCGTCGCCGGCCGGGCCGGGCCGTGATGGCGCCGCCCCTTGATGATGGCCCGGCGCGCTAAGGTCAGGCGGTTGCCGCCCGGCCGTTTTTCTGGTGCGGCCTCCCCAACCCGGGGCCGGACTCCGGGTAGAGTGGGGGACAGGAGGAGACAATGGCAGCTTCCATGATGAAAAAGGCCATGGCCTACTTGGGTCTGGTTGACGACGATGATGACTACGGGTATGCCGAGTACGACTCGCGCCCGGCCCGGACCCGCTCGTCGGTCCTTGACGACCGGGACAGTGGCCCGCCCACGGCTTCCGTGCCCCGCACGGTGCGCCCGGCCGCCGAGTTCGACTCCCAGAGTTCGGCGCCGGTGGCTCCGGCCCAGCGGCTCTCCGGTGGCATCTCATCGGTCCGCCCGGTGATTCCCGAAGCGACGGCCAAGGTCCACATCGTGGCGCCTGAACGGTTTGCCGATGCCCAGGAGATCGCGAACCGCCTGATGGCCGACCAGCCGGTGATCGTGAACATGCAGAGTGCATCCCGCGACCTGCAGCGTCGGATGATCGACTTCTGCAGTGGGGTGACCTACGCCCTGTCGGGCGGGATGGAGCGGGTGGCCGACGAGGTGTTCCTGCTCACCCCGTCGAACGTCAAGGTCTCGGACGAGGAGCGCCAGCGTCTCGCCGACCGGGGTCTGGTCTCGACCTGAACACCCGCCTTGCATCCTTGATGGTTCACGTCGTGGCGCCCGGACAACTCCCGGGTGGCCACCGGGAAGAATTGGTTGTCTAAGTGATCCTGACCCTTCTGGGCGTACTCGTCGAACTCTTCCTCCTCCTGCTGTTCGTCTACTCGATCATGAGTTGGGTCATCGCCTACTCCCGGGCCTCCTACGACTCGCCGCTGTACAAGATCCAGAAGTTCCTCTCGGCCGTCTGCGACCCGGTACTCAGACCCATTCGCCGCCTGATCCCGCCGGTGCGGGTGGGGAACTCGTCGTTGGACCTTTCGGTACTCGTCGTCTTTCTCGTCGGCGCCTACGTGGTCCTGCCCCTGCTTCGTTAGCCTGCCCCTGCGTCCCGGCGGGTGGTCGACCGGATGTGGCGCATTGGGTATTCGACGGGTCGGACCAGAGCGGACCGGTCCGACTGGATCCCACCGCCGGAAGGGCGTGCCCGCTAGTCTGACCGTATGGACGTAGCTCACTCTGCACTTGATTCCCTCCGGACCGTGGAGTTCCGCGAAGTCTTGCGCGGCTACCACCGGGACGACGTTGACGAATACCTGGAAAAGGCCGCCATCGAGGCGGAAGGTCTCCAGGAACAGTGGCGTCAGGACCGAGACCGACTCCTCCAGGCGGCCGAGCGCATCAGCGAACTCGAAGCGGCGCTGGCCGCCCAGCCGGCCCCGGCAGCCCCCCAGGCGGCTGCCCCGGCCACATCAGGCGAAGTGACCGACGACACCCTGCAGCGGACGTTGGTGCTGGCCCAGAAGTTCGTCGACGAGACCAAGGCCCAGTCCGAGGCCGAGGCCCGGCGCCTCGTGGCCGAGGCGGAAGCCCAGGCGCAGGTGATCACCGAAGAGGCGAAGCGTCAGGCGTCGAGCGAGGCAATCGAAACCGAGCGTCGCCTCCGGGATGAGATCGCCCGACTCGAGTCCAGTCGCACCAAGCTGACCGGTGAGGTGGAAAGCATGAGCCGGCATCTCACCGCCGAACGGAGTCGGCTGCGTATGGCACTGACCGAGATTCTGGCGTGGGTGGATGGCAACGTGGCGGCGGGCGACGACGAGACCTCCGCCCGGAGTTCCGCCGATTCGTCGGCCGGTGGTATGCCGCCAGCGGCCACGGCGGAGTCCACGAGCCCGGAGTCCCCGGATACCCCGGGGCCATCGGCCGAGGCATCGGGAGAAACCATGGGTCAGGTCACTCCGATGCGACCCACCGGCGTCCATCGTCTGGGCGACGAGGCCCAGGGTTCCGCCCGGTAACTCTGAGCGGGTACCCATCCCCGGTCGGTGGCTTCTGGACGGGGATCGTGACCACAGAACCCGGTCCGGACCGGTTGTTTGGAGACGGGTCACTTGCCTGTAGTCTGCTGCGGGTTGTCGTGCCCGCTGACCTTTACGGGGACACCATGGCGGTGTAGGGTCTCGCGCCCCCGAATGGTCGGGGAGATTCACGGTTGGCGTAGCGACGTTTCTTCGGCCGGATGACTGCCCACCCTGTCGCTCAGTTGTAAAAGGAGCTTTCCCGATGGCTACGAAGAAGGTCGCTGCGACCAAAAAGGTTGCTCCGGCAGCAAAGACCGGAACCACCAAGAAGAGCGCTCCGCCCTCGGCCAAGTCGGCAGTCAAGACCAGCGCGAAAGACACCGTGAAGAAATCCACTTCCTCCACCAAGGCTGCTGCCACCAAGGCCCCGGCCACCAAGGCCCCGGCCAAGAAGGCTGCTGCCACCAAGGCTGCTGCCACCAAGGCTGCTGCCACCAAGGCCCCGGCCACCAAGGCCCCGGCCAAGAAGGCCCCCGAGGCTCCCATTCGTCCGGCGGTGGGTCCCTATGCCAAGGATTCGGCGTTTCTGGCCAAGCAGGTTGACCTGCTCAAGGCCGAACGGGAAGAAGCCATGCAGCAGGCCACCGACCTGCGGGCCGAGGCGGATTCGCTGGCCCTGGAGCGTGAACCGGGTGACGTCCAGTTTGACGAGGAGTCGGGTGAAGGGGGCACCGTTGCCGTCGAGCGGGAACGCAGTCTGGCCATGTCGGCCAAGGAGATGTCCCGGGTTGAGGACATCGACGACGCCCTGCGCAAGATCGAGCGCAAGTCCTATGGCATGTGCGAGAAGTGCTTCCAGCCCATCCCGAAGATGCGCCTGCAGGCCCTGCCCTTTGCCCGAGAGTGCGTTCCGTGTAAAAACGGTGGGCTATCCCGACGCTGACCGCGGCGGAGACGGTGACTGAGCACGACCCGGCGACCGACAGGATGACCGGTCCGGTGACCGGTCCGAGGTCGCCCGGGCGTCCCGTTCGCCAACTTCTGGTGGCGGTGGCCGTGGCCATGGTGGTCGTGCTTCTCGACCAGTTCACCAAGGCCTGGGCGGTCCACCGGCTGGCCAACGGCAGCATCCACGTGGCTGGCCCGCTCTCCTTCTCCCTTACCTACAACACCGGATCGGCCTTCTCCCTGTTCACCGGCCGGCCGGCGTTGGTGGCGACCTTGGCTCTCGGTCTGGTGGCCTTCCTCGTCGTGTTGGCCTGGCGGGCGGCTTCGCCGGCCCGGGCCGCCATCCTGGGTCTGATCCTCGGCGGCGCCCTGGGAAACCTCGCCGACCGGGCGTTCCGACCGACCCACGGAGGGGTCGTCGACTTCGTTGCCCTGTCGTTCTGGCCCACTTTCAATCTGGCGGACTCCTGCGTGGTGGTGGGATCGATCCTGCTTGCCGCCAGCTTCCTGTGGCGACCGGCGGCCCGGTGAGCGCCCTCGATGTGGAGGTGCCGTCCACCCTGGACGGCGTACGGGTCGACCGGGTGATCGCCTTGCTGGCCGACCTGTCCCGCTCGGCCGTGAACCAGTTGATCGCCGACGGCCGGGTCAGGGTGGATGACCGGTTGGTGGAAGGGCGGAGCCTGGTCCTTCGGGAGCACCAGAGACTGCAGGTTGATCTCGATGACGAACGGGAACGGGAAGTTCCCGATGCCGATCCGGACGTCGAGTTTGTCGTCGTCCATGAGGACGAGGACTTCCTGGTGATCGACAAGCCAGCCGGCCTGGTGGTGCATCCCGGGGCCGGCCATGACAACCACACCCTGGTCAACGGCATCCTCGCCCGTTACCCGGAAGTGGCGGCGCTGGCCGATCTCGAGGGGGCCGAGTGGGACCGGCCCGGGATCGTGCACCGCCTCGACCGGGGTACGTCGGGACTGATGCTGGTGGCCCGGACGCCTGTCGCCTACCGGTCACTGGTCGAACAACTGGCCGACCGGAGTGTGAAACGCACCTATCGGGCCCTGGTGCTCGGCGCGGTGGACGGCGAAGCCGGCGTGGTGGATGCGCCCATCGGTCGCTCGGTCACCACGCCGACCCGGATGGCGGTCTCATCGAAGGGAAAAGAGGCCCGCACCCGTTACGAAGTCGAACAACGGTTCACCGAACCGGCCCCGACCACTCTGATCCAGGCATCGCTCGAGACCGGTCGAACCCACCAGATCCGGGTCCATCTGGCCGCCATCGGCCATCCGGTGGTCGGCGACCCCGTCTACAGTCAGGGGAGGAGTCTGCACCAGGCCACGGTAAAACGTCCGTTCCTCCACGCCTACTCCCTCGCGGTGAACCACCCGACGAGCGGCGAACGCCTGAGTTGGGAGTCACCCCTGCCGGCCGACCTTTCGGAGCAACTGGCTGCCCTCCGTTAGGGGAGGGGCCAGAGGCTCCCGGGCCTCGGTCCCGGTCGCCCCGGGCAGGGTCAGGCGGCTTCCCGGGCGGCTTCCAGCAGGTCGCTGTCACCCAGGATGGCCAACGCCTCGGCTTCGGCCTGACGCACCTTGCGCACGCCGACCCCCAGCCGCTCGGCGGTGGTCTGGAGCGAGGCCGGCTCGTTGCCGTCGAACCCGAACCGGTTGAGCACGACGGCCCGTTGGAGATCGGAGAGACCCTCGACAGCCTGACGCACCAGATCCAGCGTCAGGTTGGTCGTGACTTCGTCCTCGAACTCGTGGAGATCGGTCGAGACGAGATCGCCAAGGGTGGCCGTCGACTCGCTGGCGGCCGGCTGGTCGAGGCTGGCGACCACCCGGGCCACCTGGCTCAGGTCGGCCCGCACACCGGTGGTGGTGTTGGTGGCCTCGTCAAGCTCCTGGTCGGTCGGCGGGCGCTGCAGCTGGTTGGTGAGCTCCCACAAGGCGGCGTCAACCTGCTGGTTGCGCTCGGCCACCTCCATCGGAAGCCGGATGGTCCGGCCGTGCTGCTGGACGGCCCGCTGGAGGGCTTGGCGGATCCACCAGGTGGCATAGGTCGAGAAACGGAAGCCCCGCTCCCAGTCGAACTTGTCGACGGCCCGCATGAGGCCGAAGGTTCCCTCCTGGATCAGGTCGGGCAGGTCAACGCCGCGGTCCTGGTAGCGACGGGCCCAGTGGACGACGAGCCGGAGGTTGGCCGCCACCATCTCCCGGCGGGCCTCGTCGTCACCGGTGGCGACCCGTTGGGCGAGCACCGTCTGGGCGTCGTGGTCCGGCAGGGGATGGAAGTCAAGATCCCGGAGGAACAGGCCCATGGCATCGGACTCCGAGGTGCGACTCCGTGGAGCGGCCTGTCGACCGGCGTTCGAGGTGGCGGTGGATCGGGGCGAACCTGACCTGGTCGTCTGGCTCTCGGTCGTGTTCCCCCGTTGCTGCTCCCCCCGAAGCGTGCGGCTGGACATTCCTCTCCTTGGATGCACTCGGAGTGCCGTGTCTCCACGGAACCCTTCCGATACGGTCACGTCGGTCAACAGCGACCAACGCTTCGATATTCCCACTTCCGATAGGAAATTATGGGTTTTTGGGTGGTTTTCTCCGGAAATACTTGCCAAGCGGATGTCCGGATGGTGACCTACACCAATGTCCGAACCCACCTCCCGCTGCATCCTCATCCGTCACGGGGCCACCGAGTGGAGCAAAAACGGCCGCCATACCGGCCGGACCGACCTTCCGCTGCTCCCCGAAGGAGAAGTGCAGGCCCGGGAGTTGGCCCCCCTGGTGGACTCGTTGGACATCCGGCGAGCCCTGGTCTCGCCCCTCCAGCGGGCCCGCACCACGGCAAACCTGGCCGGCCTGGCCGACCGGTCCGAGATCGACGATGACCTGCTGGAGTGGGACTACGGGGACATGGAGGGCCGGACGTCGGCCGAGATCGCCGAGACCCGGCCCGGCTGGAACCTGTTTGTCGATGGTCCGACCAACGGCGAGACCATCGAAGATGTGGCCGCCCGGGTCGACCGGGTGATCGCCCGGGTGAAGGCGTCGGGGGAGACCGTGGCCGCGGTGGCCCACGGACACGTCCTGCGGGTTCTCGGGGCCCGTTGGCTGGGCGAAGATCCCCATCTGGGCCAGCACCTTCTGCTCGATCCGGCCACCATCTCCGTTCTGGCCTGGGAGCACGGAGCCCCGGCCATCAAGACCTGGAACAGCCGGGGTGCGCTCTCCTGACCCGGGTGGAGAAGGGTTGTGGTGCAACTGTGGCCGGGTTGGATCCGGGATGCCGGGGGTTGTCGGCTGTGGCCCTGACGCCTCAGGACGTGGTGGTCGTCCGGCCCTGGGCCCGGGCCACCATGTCGGCCAGGGTGAACGAGTCGAGATGGGTCCGCATGTGCTCGCCCACGTTGGCCCAGACGGCCAGCAGGATGCACTGACCCTCGTGGTCACACGCCCCGTTCTCGTGGGGCGTGCCGAAGTCTCCGGCCACGATCGGGCCGTCGACGGCCGAGACGATCTGGGACAGGGTGATCTCTTCGGGTGACCGGGCGAGCACATAGCCACCACCGACCCCCCGCTTGGACCGGACCAGGCCGGCTCCCTTGAGGGCCAGCAGGATCTGCTCGAGGTAGGGCTGGGGGAGACCGGTGCGCTCGGCGATGTCCCGGACCGCCGTCGGGCCATCCGTGTCGGCATGGAGAGCCAGCGAGAGCAGGGCCCGGCTGGCGTAGTCACCTCGGGTGGAGACCTTCACGGCGCCATGGTAACGGTTGCGCTTGTCGCCATGGGCTCATCGTGGTCCACCATGGCGCGCCCCATGGCGGGTTGGGATGTCCCGGTCGTGGTTGCCTTGGCCGTCGAAGTGGACCGGCGGGGGTTGGCGCTCAGCGCCCACCCAGCTTGCCGGCGGCGAGATCCTCGGCCATGGCCCAGCCAAAGGTGACCAGACGGCCCCCGTCGGCGGTGGAAACCGAGGTGAAGAAGGCCACGTGGTCCTCGGAGGGCTGGCCCTTCGGGCTCACGAAGTCGAACCCCCCGGCCTCGTTGCCGTCACCGGTGATGACGAAGGTGCGATCGTCGATGCGCCCGTCGGCACCGAAGCGCTTGGCCAGACGCCGACCCCAGGCCCGCTCTTCGCCGGTGGCCTTCTGACCCGATCCGGGTACCACGTCGGCCAGTCCGGCCAACATCTTGAAGCCGTCGGCCTGAAGCAGCCGCGTGCCCACGAGGACGTCCTCATCGGGGAAGGCCAGCAGGGCCCGGCGGAATTTGTCACCCATCATGGCCCGGAGCACCGTGTCGGCTTTGGCCGTGCGGTCGACCGTGCCGAGGCCGATCAGCAGGGACGGCGTGCCACCGATCCGCTCGAGGGTGGAGAAGGAGTAGCCACGCAGCTTGTTGCCCTCGGTGGCCCGGGTCACCAGCACCCAGTCTTCACGCTGTTTGGACAGAAAGCCGATGTCGAATCGGGGCTCTCGTTCAGCGCACAGATCGGCCATCTCGGCCAACTCGGCGTCGCTGATCGACGTGCAGTCCTTGGTCTCCACCTGAATGGACATATGCGGATCCATGCTCCTTGCTAACCCAACGGCCGTGGCCGTCGACCCGGAACCTGTGGGGCGGGAACGTCGGCACCGGCCAACTTTCCGGTGCGCCACCACCCTCCCCCGGGGTCGTGCATTGATTTTACGGGATTTGGAGCGCCGTGTCCTATCCGGAGAATCCGACCCGGGCTCCGGTGGGGACAACGGGGTCAACACCCCGCTCTAGCAGGACTTTTGCCGACCCGGTCCGACGATGGTGCGGGGCGGTCAAACCTGGAGGGCGTTCGGGCCAAGCAGAACCCTGAGTTCCCCGACGAGACCGCGTTCCCGGTTGACGTTGAACTCGGAGGTCAGCCGGAACTTCTTCGAGGCCACGTGGACGTAGACGGGGGAGTCCCCCGGATGCTCGGAGAGGAGTCGCTTCAGTTCGTTCATCTTGGCGTCGGTCATCTGGTTGGCCGACAGCAGGATGTGGAGGTCGTTCTGGCCATCGGCGCTCAACTCCGGCCGAGAGATGTCCATGGCAATCAACTTCATCCGGTCATCCCGGAAGTCGACCTTGGCCTTTACAATGACCACGGCATCGTCGTCGAGGAGGCTGCCGTAGTCGGTCATGACCCGGGGGAAGACCATCGTCTCGATCGAGGCCGAGAGATCCTCGAGGGTGAAGGTGGCCATCAGGTCGCCCTTTTTGGTGTACCGGCGGCTGAGTTCGGTGACGACCCCTCCGACCACCCGGAACTGGCCTTCGTTCCCGGGTCCTCCCCCCGAGAGACCGGCGTCCGCGTCGCTGTCCCGGAGATCGGCCAAGGTGCAGTCGGTGAGGCGGCCAAGCGCCCCTTCCAGCCCCATCAGGGGATGGTCGCTCAGGTAGAGACCGAGCATCTCCTTTTCGAACGCCAGGCGCTGGTTCTTCTCGAACTCGGTGTCGGGAATGGGAATCCGGAGGTCGGAGAAGCCGGCGGTCTCCCCGTCCTGCTCCACCTCGAGGGCCTGGAAGAGCGAGACCACTCCGGCCTCGTGTTCCCGGCGCCGCTCGAGGGTGCGGTCCACGATCTCTTCGAAGGTGAGGAACAGGCCCTGGCGGCTGTGACCGAAGGAGTCGAAACCGCCGGCCTTGATCAACGACTCGAGCGTGCGCTTGTTGAGCACCTGGGGATCCACCCGTTGGCAGAAGTCGAAGAAGTCGACGAAGGGCCCACCCTTGGTTCGTTCGTCCACGATGTGGGCGACCAGACCTTCCCCGACGTTGCGCACGGCGGCCAGTCCGAAGGTGATGGCACCGGCGTGGTCCGAGGACTGCCCGGACTGGCCGAGGTCGCTCGTGCCTCCGGAGAAGTCCGCCGCAAAGTCGGCGAGGCTCCGGTTGACGTCGGGGACCAGTACCTCGATGCCGAGCGAGCGGCACTCGCTCAGGTAGACGGCGGTCTTGTCCTTGTTGTCCTTGACCGAAGTCAGGAGGCTGGCCAGGTACTCGACCGGGAAGTGGGCCTTCAGCCAGGCGGTCTGGTAGGCGATGTAGCCATAGCCATAGGAGTGGGACTTGTTGAAGGCGTAGTCGGCGAAAGGCTCGATGATGTCGAAAAGGGCGGTGCCGAGCGCCTCGCCGTAGCCGGAGGTCACGCATCCGGCCACAAACTTCTCCCGCTCGGCCTGAATGAGGGCCCGGATCTTCTTGCCGCAGGCCTTGCGCAGGTTGTCGGCCTCGGAGAGCGTGTAGCCGGCGAACTTCTGGGCCACCCGCATGACGGACTCCTGGTAGATCATGAGTCCGTAGGTGTCGCCGAGAATCTCCCCGAGATCGGGATGGAGGTAGGTCACGGCCTGGCGGCCGTTCTTGCGGTCGGCGTAGTCCCGGTGCATGTTGGCGGCCATCGGACCGGGCCGGTACAGGGCGACGAGGGCTGCCACGTCGTCGAAGGAGGTCGGTGCGAGCGAACGCATCAGCGAGCGCATGGGACCGCCCTCGAGCTGGAAGACGCCCATCGAGTCACCCCGGCGCAACATCTCGAAGGTCGCTTCGTCGTCGAGGGGGATGTTGTCGATGTCGGGTCGCTCTCCGGTCGAGATCTCGATCAGGTCAAGCGCCCGTTCGATCACCGAGAGGTTCCGCAGTCCAAGGAAGTCCATCTTGAGCAGTCCGAGGTCTTCGACCCCGTGCATCTCGTACTGGGTGACCACCGGCGCATCGTCGGGATTGTTGTTGTCCGGCTTCCGCTGGATGGGCACGTACTCGGTCAGGGGCTGGTCGGTGATCACCACGGCCGCGGCGTGGATCCCGTCGCCGCGTCGCAGGCCCTCGAGGCCCTTGGCCACGTCGATGACCCGCTTGGCCTCGCGGTCCGACTCGTACATGGTGCGCAGTTCTCCTGCGGCGGCAAAGCCGTCCTCGAAGCCGTCGGACTTCTCGAGGCAGGCCGCAAGGGGCGTGTCCCGGCCCATGATCAGCGGGGGCCTGGCCTTGGCGATCTTGTCGCCCACGATGTAGGGGTAGCCGAGCACCCGGGCGGCATCGCGCACGGCGGCCCGGGCCTTGATGGTGGAGAACGTCACGATCTGGGCGACATGGTCCGAGCCGTAGCGCTCGGCGGCGTACTTGATCATCTCGCCGCGGTAGCGCTCGTCGAAGTCCATGTCGATGTCGGGCATCTGGATGCGGCCCGGATTGAGGAACCGTTCAAACAGCAGGTCGTAGCGGATCGGGTCGAGGTCGACGATCCGCAGGCAGTAGGCCACACAGCACCCGGCGGCCGAACCGCGGCCCGGTCCGACCCGGATGCCCCGGGTCCTTGCGAAGCGGATGAGGTCCCAGACCACGAGGAAGTAGGCGGAGAATCCCATGTCCCCGATGACCCCGAGCTCGTAGTCGAGGCGCTCGACGACGGCGGCCGGCAGGTTCTCGCCGTAACGCTCCTTCGCCCCTTCGTAGCTCAGGCTCCGGAGATAGTTGGCCGCGCCCTCTTCGTAGGTTTCGCCCTGGAACTCCTTCGGCACGGGGAACTGCGGAAGGCTGGGCCGGCCGAAGTCGATCTCCACCGAGGCCCGCTCGGCGATGAGCAGGGTGTTGTCGCACGCTTCGGGAAGTTCCGAGAAGAGGTGGCGCATCTCGGCGGCCGTCTTGAGGTAGTGCTCTTCGCCCTCGAACTTGAACCGTTTGGGGTCGTCGATCAGGGCGCCGGTCTGGACACACAGCAGGGCGTCATGGGCGACGTGATCCTCGCGGTGGGTGTAGTGGCTGTCGTTGGTGGCCAGCAGTGGTGCACCGATCTTGCGGGCGATCTCGATCAGGCCCGGATTGGTCCGTCGCTGCTCGGCGAGTCCGTGGTCCTGGAGCTCGACGAAGAGGTTGTCCCGGCCGAAGATGTCCTGCAGCCGGGCGGCCAGCATCTCGGCCTTGGGCTGGTCGTCGGCAAGCAGGGCCTGCAGCACCACTCCACCCAGACAACCGGTGGTGGCGATCAACCCTTTGCCGTAGCGCTCGAGGAGCTCCCAGTCGAGACGGGGCTTGTAGTAGTAGCCCTCGAGGTAGGCCGCGGACGAGAGCTTCAACAGGTTGGAGTAGCCCTCGTTCGACTCGGCCAGCAACGTCAGGTGGTAGTAGAGCTTCTCGCCTCCGCCGGTATCGCCTCCCGTGTCATCGACCTTGCCCCGCCGCACCGGCCGGTCGTGACGGGAGTCGGCGGCCATGTAGGCCTCGGTGCCGATGATCGGATTGATGCCGGCCTTCCGGCAGGCGGCGTAAAAGTCGAGGACGCCGTACATGTTGCCGTGGTCGGTGATGCCGAGCGCGGGCTGCCCGTCCGCCACGGCCGCCTCCACCAGGTCCTTCACCCGGGCGGCGCCATCGAGCATGGAGAACTCGGTATGGGTGTGGAGGTGGGTAAAGGAACTGCTCGACAACGCTCCTCGTCTTTCTGGTTTGATGACCACTCGAGACGACGAACGGGGCCGGCCGGGCCGGTTCACAACCGCCTGAAGTGGGTGTTACACGAAGCTGAATCCGACCATAGCGCGGTGCGTCCCGGGCAGTGGGACCGCCCCGTCTACCTCAACGGGGCCCGGGGCCCGGTGACCGGCAACGGCCCTAGAGGTAGGTGCCGGGTCGGTCGTTCGTGGGGCCCGGCGCCGCGGGCAACGTTCGCCGCCGCATCTCTTCGAGCTGGGCCTGGGCGGCGGCCTGCTGGGCCATCAAAGTGGCCTGGATGCCGTGGAACAGGCCCTCCAGCCACCCCACCAACTGGGCGTGGGCCACCCGAAGTTCGGCTTCGGAAGGCGTCTCCTTGCCGAACGGGATGGAGACCCGGTCGAGCTC
The DNA here is from genome assembly GCA_903894295.1 of uncultured Acidimicrobiaceae bacterium. Classification (GTDB taxonomy): domain Bacteria; phylum Actinomycetota; class Acidimicrobiia; order Acidimicrobiales; family RAAP-2; genus Bog-756. The sequence continues at coordinate 70,347 of CAITPI010000052.1, read as the reverse complement.
GTCCACCAGGGCGGGGGAGAGGCCACTGGCCAACTCCCGCACCGACTGCTCGTAGATCTCCTTCAACCGCTGCCGGCTGGCTTCATCAAGCGGTGCCTGGCGAACCTCTTCGAGCAGCTGCTTGACCATGGAACCGATCCGCAGCAACTTGGCCGGCTGGTCGATCGTCTCGGCCGGCGTGTCGGGATGCTCTCCCGAGTCGGCCGGTCCGTCGGGCTCCGGGGAGCCGTCGTGGTTCGACGGGGCCGGCTCAACCGAGTCGGGATGGATCGGAACGTCGGTCGGGTCGGAGACTGAAGACACGGAGGAACCTTTCTGGACGTCGGCCGGGAAGCGAAGCTGTTACTGCTAGCCGTGGCGTCCCGACGATACCGGCTCAGGCCTGCAGGGTGATCAGGGGCACGAGGACCTCTTCGGCCGTCAGGGAGCCGTGGCGACCCACCAGCCGGTTCTCGCCAACGTCCGAGGGATCGGCAAAGGCCATGGGGGCATGGGGGGCCAGCAGGACGTCACCGAGTCGGGAGATGACGTCGGTCGTCCACGAGTCCCCGAACCATCCGGCGTCGACGACCTCCGAGCGGGTCCGGACCCAGGTGGTGGTGCCGTAGCGCTCCTTGGCTTCGGCCACCAGGTCGTCGGTGGCTCCGGGCCGGGCATGAAGCCAGCGGAACCGCCCTTCGCCGGAGAGGAACGAGAGGCCCGACATTATCGATGCCCCCAGGAACTCCACCGAGTTGCCCACCTCGACCTGGCCGTGGTCGGCCGTGACCACCAGGGTGGCGTTCGCCGGCAGACGGTCGATGATCTGGCCGATGAGGTGGTCGGTGGCCGCCAGTTCGGCCTCGTAGTGCTCGCCGAGTCCATAGGCGTGGGCCACCTTGTCCAGCCCGTCGATGTAGGCGTAGACGAAGGGAACCTGGGCGGCGACGAGGCGGGAAATCTCGATCGGGAGCGCCGAGGGCGTGCGGTAGCCGACGATGGGGGAACGGCCCAGATGGGCCGCCGTGAACCCGGTCGCCGAGAACTCGTGACGCGAGACCACAGGGATCGGGTCCGGGTTGAAACCCAGTGGCTCGAACGGCTGGAAGATGGCCGGTGGGCGCTCGCGTCGCAGGTCCCGGGGAGGGCAGAGGCCGGCGGTCCAGTGCAGGACGTTCATGATCTCGTCGTCCACGGCCATCCGGTAGCCGAGGATCCCATGGGTGCTGGGCGACACCCCGGTGGTCAGCGAGGTCAGGGCGGCGGCCGTCGTGGTTGGGGCGACCGAGGTGATGGGTTGGCCGACCCCCGTGCCGCCCATCAGATTGGGCGCCAGATGGCCCCGATCCTGCAACTGCAACCAGCCGAGACCGTCGACCACCAACACCACGACCGGATGTTCCGCCTTGAGTGCCCCCGGCAACCAGGCGGGTGCCGCCGCCGTGCCCCGGGCCACCAGGGCGGGAATCAGGTTGGCGATGCAGGCTCCGGTGTAGTCGGGCAGGACCGGTTGGGGTTCGCTGCGTCCGTCGGGTTGGGCCGTTGAAGGTTGGGCCATGGGTTCATTCACCATCACTTCTGACCCTAGGCGATTCCGGTTCACCGGTACCGTTGTGACCGGTGCTGCGTCAGAGGCACCCCTCGTCGGCCAACGGGAAAGCCGGCCGATGACGACGAGGTCATGGGGCGGTCAGTAGCGGGGAAGGATCGTCCGCACGGACTTGTAGCAGTGTCCGTTCTGGGGCCGGGAGACGGCAGCCAGCAGGTACTGGGGCTTGAAGCCGAGGGCGGCGGCCAGATCCTTCCCCTGCAACCGGTCCCGGCGGGCCAGGTCGAGCGCCCGTTCGGCATGGGGATCTTCGACCGGCAGCCAGTTGTCACTCCGGCCCCACCCGAAACGGACCCAGGTGGTTCGGTCGCCACTGCGCCGGAACAGGACCGGGCCCTTGGTGGGAACCACCAGCGCCAGCGACGGGCGGAATCCCTTGAACTCCCAGTAGGGGGCGGAGGCACCGGGAAAACCGAGCACCTGCTCTTCGACCGGAGCCACCAGGCCTCCGAGGGTGCGCTTGACGACCCGGCCGCGCAAGGTTCCGAGATGGCTGGGCATCCACGCCGCCGTGACCGCTTCCGGCTGGGCGAGATCGTCGCGCTCGGGAGGATCGGCCAGCGTGACCTGGACCACGTCGAAGGGGGCGAAGTCGGGTTCGCGGTCGACGGGCCACCTGACCCGCACCCGGAGCAGGGTTCCCGACGCCAGATCCACACCCACCGTGTCTTCGCTGTGACACGCCAACACCAGAACGGTCAGGACGGCTCCCGGGGCAATCTCGATCTCCGGCCGGGGCCGCACCGCCCGCACGGCTTCGGCCGCCGTGCCGTGGCGGGGATTGCGCTCGCTCATGGTTCAGGCCACCTCGATCGCGGTGTCGGCGAGCTGGGCGGCCAGGGTTGGGCCGTCGGCGGCCGGGTGTCGGCACGAGAAGTTTCTGCACACGTAGGCCAGTCCATCGACCCGATTCTCCCAGAGGGGTGAGTCGGTCGCTTCACCCCAGGCCAGAACGACCGATGGCCGCCACGCCCGGCGGGCCTCGGCCAACAGGTCGTCGGTCAGGCCCGGGATCACCACCTCGACCATGCCGTTTCCGGTCAGCCACGTGGTGATCAAGGTGTGGGCAAAGGAAAGCGGGTGGGTGACAACGAGGTCACCGAGGAGTTCGATCACGCCCTCGCTGGCGTCGAGGTAGGCCCGCCGGCCGGTCAGGGTGCCGAGTCGGAGCAGGGCCCGGGCCGCCACGGCGTTGGCGGAAGGGGTGGCTCCGTCGAAGAGGTCCTTGGTCCGGACGATCAGGGCTTCGGCATCGTGGCCGGTGGTGAAGAAGCCGCCGTCGACGGTGTCGTGGAAGAGATGCAGCAGTCCATCCGCCACTTCGCACGCCCGGTCCGTCCATCGCCGCTCGCCGGTCAACTCACCCAACCGGGTAAAGAAGTCGACCGTCGAGGCGTAGTCGGCGGCACAGGCGAGATGGCGGGCTCCGGCCATTGATTGCCAGGACCGGTGCCACCGGCCGTCGTCACCCCGCAGGTTGTGCCACAGGAAATCGCCCAGTTTCTCGGCGGCGACGGCCCACGCCGTGGTTGCAGTGGCGGCCGCCGCTTCCGCCAGGGCCGAGCCGTACATGGCATTCCACTCAAGGAGCACCTTGTCGTCGAGGCCCGGCCTGACCCGTCTGGCCCGTTCGTCGCGCAGGGCGCTCCGGGAGACCTCGAGGGAGTCGTCCCCCCGACCCTGGGCACCAACGGGCCGGCGGAGGATGTTCGACCCTTCGAAGTTTCCTTCTTCGGTGACCGAGAAGAACTCCAGGATCGCCCGGGTGCGCGCCGCGGCGTCGCCTGAGGTGCGCGGATTCCGGGCCAGGGCGTCGTGGATCTCGGCCGGGGTCCAGACGTAGAACCGTCCCTCGACGCCTTCCGAGTCGGCATCTTCGGCGGAAAAGACCTCGCCGGCCGGGCCGGTGAGGTCCCGGGTGACGTAGTTGACGATGCCGTCCATGACCTCCAGGTATCCGGGGTCACCGGTGGCCTGCCAACCGTGCAGGTAGGCGGTCAACAGGCCGGCCTGGTCGTAGAGCATCTTCTCGAAGTGGGGGACCAGCCACTCGCGGTCGGTGGCATATCGGGCAAAGCCACCGGAGAGATGATCGTGGATGCCCCCGGCCGCCATGGCATCGAGGGTGCGACAGGCCATGGTGGTGGCGGTCCGGGCGCCGGGGTCGTTGGCTGCACCCAGCAGGGCAAGGTCAACCAGGGTGGGCTGGGGAAACTTCGGAGCCCCGCCGAATCCTCCCCACTCGGCGTCAAAGCGGGCCTGGAGTTCTTCGCACACCGGCGTCCATTCGACGACCGGCAAGGGTGAGGTCGAACCGGACTCCACCAGGCCACCGTGTTGCCGTTGGCCGGCCGGTGGTCCGGACGTGTTCTGGCGGGTGAGGGTGGAGCGGGAGGCAATCGTGTGCACCAGTTCGTCGGCCTGTTCTTCGACGTCGCCTCGACGGTTCTGCCAGACGTCGGCCAGCGCAGTGAGCACCGTCTTGAACGATGGCCGGCCCCGGTGGTCGTCAGGCGGGAAGTAGGTGCCGCCGAAGAATGGCCGGCCGTCAGGGGTAAGGAAGACACTCAGTGGCCAGCCACCCGAACCGGTCAGGGCCTGGACGGCCTCCATGTACACGGCATCGATGTCGGGCCGCTCCTCCCGGTCGACCTTGACGGCGATGAAGTCGCGGGCCAGCAGTTGGCCGATCTCGGGGTCCTCGAAGGACTCGTGGGCCATGACGTGACACCAGTGACACGCCGAGTAGCCGATGGAGAGGAAGACGGGTTTGTCCTCGACCCGGGCCCGGTGGAGCGCCTCGTCACCCCACGGAAACCAGTCCACCGGATTGTCGGCGTGTTGACGTAGGTAGGGCGAGGACTCGCCGGCCAACCGGTTGGCGGTCATACCTGACCCGGGGACGGCGGGCGGCGGTTCGAGTCGGTTCGGACAGACATGGCAGAAGCTTTCCGGTAGTTCCCGGGGTGACCCTAGTCGGCACCCCGGGCGGTCCGGGGCGTCGTCGGAAAGGGTGTCAGGTGGCCGGGATGGACCGTTCCGCCAGATCCGTGCTCTGTAGAGTGGCGCCATGGAACTGCGACTGGACGGCAAGGTGGCGTTGGTGACCGGCGGGTCGAGGGGAATCGGCCAGGCCATCGCCTTGGCCTTCGCCCGGTCCGGAGCGAACGTCATGATCACCTCCCGCAAGGAAGACGGGCTGGTGGCATCGGCCGGAGAGATCAACGCCCGTCTGGGAGAAGGTTCCGGAGAGGTCGCCTGGCGGGTGGCCAACGCCGGCGATGCCGACGCGGCCGAATCGACCGCCCAGGCGGTGCTCGAACGATTTGGCCGGCTGGACATCCTGGTCAACAACGCCGCCACCAATCCCTACTTCGGCCCGTTGATCGAGATCGATCCGCCCCGGGCGGACAAGACCGTCCGGGTCAACCAATCCGGCTACCTCGAGTGGGCCCAGGCCGCGTGGCGGGCGGGGCTTGGAGCCGGAGGCGGGGTAATCCTCAACCTGGCCTCCATCGGGGGATTGACCGTGGAAGGCGGCATCGGTTGGTACAACGTCACCAAGGCCGCCGTGATCCACCTGACGAGCCAACTGGCCGGCGAGTTGGGCCCCGATATCCGGGTGAATGCCATCGCGCCGGGTCTCGTGAAGACCGAGTTGGCCCGTGGCCTCTGGGAGAAGGGCGAAGAGGCGATCGCCCGGCGACTGCCCCTGCGCCGGCTGGGCGCTGTCGATGACATTGCGAACGCCGCCCTGTTCCTCTGCTCCGATGCGGCGTCCTGGATCACCGGCCAGACGCTGGTGGTGGATGGAGGGTCACTGTCGATGGCCACCGGCTCGCTGTCCTGACCCGGGTTGCCCGGCCCGAAACGGCGACCCCGACGGGCCGATCGGTCAGATCAGTTGGCGCCTCAGCACCTTGCCCCCCGGCGCCCGGGGGAGTTCGGCGAGAAGAACCAGTTCCTTCGGGGCACAGTAAGGCGCCAGCTCGGCCTGGATGACGGCCCGCAGTTCGTCGAGAAGTGGCGGACGGGCCGGATCGTCGGGGACGACCCAGGCCACGACGCGCTCGCCCCACTCGGGATCGGCCCGCTTCCAGACGGCGGCCTCGGCCACCCCGGGGGCGGTGGCCAGGAGTTGCTCGACCGGGATCGGCCAGATCTTCTCGCCCCCGCTCACGATGACCTCGGCCAGCCGTCCGTGGACCTCGAGTCGTCCGTCGACCATGCGCCCGCCGTCACCGGTGGGCAGCCAGCCGTCGGCATCGAGTGGCGACGGTGTGAACCGGTAGGAGCGGAGCAGCATGGCCCCCCGCAGGTGGATCTCTCCGCTCCCGTCGGTTCCCGGACGGTCGATCCGGATCTCGACGCCCGGCAGGGGGAGGCCGTCGTAGACCACCCCGGAACCGGTCTCGGTCATGCCGTAGGTGGTGATCACGTTTGTGGCCACCCGGGCCGGTGGGGCGGCCCCTCCGAGCAGGACGGCCCGGTAGCCAGAAGCGTCCACCCGGCGAAGGGCCGTAGCCACCAGGGAGATCAGGGTGGCACCACGGCGACCCAGCACTTCGACTTCGGCCGGATCGAACCGATCGAGGACGCTGAGCCTGGTGGAGGTCACAAGACTCCTGGTGACGACGCTCATGCCCCCGATGTGGGCGAGGGGCAGACACGACACCCAGTGGTCCCGCTCCGGATCGACGCCGAGCGCCTCCGAAGTGGCCCGGGCCGAAGCAGCCAGGGCGGCGTGGGTCAACACCACGCCTTTGGGCTCGCCGGTGGTGCCGCTGGTGGCCATCACGAGGGCGTCTCCGGATTCGACCGGGGCTCCGTCCAACCATTCGGTCTCACCGCTCCGATCCAGGATCCGACCCGGACGCAGGGCGTCGACCAGACGTTGACGGGCCGGGACGGGCAGACGGTGGTCGATCGGGAACGCCGCATCGCCCCGGTCCCAGATACGGCGCAAGGCAACGACGAAGGCATCGCCCGGTGGGAGGTCGATGGCCACCAACTCGTTCATGGACAGGTAGCCTAGCGACTGTACGAGTAACGACTCTAGGAGTGAATGGTCGAATGGTTGAACCTACGTCGTCCGGTCCGCAGGGCGAGCCTGCCGCCAACCTCAACACGGTGATCACGGGTCCGCCCGAGGACCCGGTCGACCGCTTTCGTGCCTGGCCGATGCCGGCCTGGGAGCGCCGGGGCGACTATCGGGACATCCACTACGACGTGGCTGACGGCATCGCCAAGGTGACCATCAACCGGCCGGACGTTCGCAACGCGTTCCGGCCCCAGACCCTCTTCGAACTCGCCGACGCCTTCTCGGTGGCCCGGGACGATCCGGGCGTTGGCGTCATCATCCTCACCGGGGCCGGCCCGGATGCGTTCTGTTCCGGTGGCGACCAGAAGATCCGGGGCGACGACGGCTACATCGGTGACGACGCGGTGGCCGCCCAGGGAATCGGCCGACTCAACGTCCTCGACCTGCAGATCCAGATCCGTCGGCTGCCCAAGCCGGTCGTGGCCATGGTGGCCGGCTACGCGATCGGTGGTGGCCACATCCTGCACCTGGTGTGCGACCTCTCCATCGCCGCCGACAACGCCCGATTTGGCCAGACGGGACCGAAGGTGGGAAGTTTTGACGGTGGCTACGGCGCCAGCCTGTTGGCCCGCACCATCGGTTTGAAGCGGGCCAAGGAGGTCTGGTTCCTCTGCCGGCAGTACGACGCGGCGACGGCCAAGGAGTGGGGGCTCGTCAACGAAGTGGTTCCGCTCGCCGAGTTGGAGGCCGAGACCGTGGCGTGGTGCCGTCAGATGCTGTCGCTGTCGCCGTTGGCCCTGCGCATGCTGAAGGGTGGCCTCCATGCTGCCGACGACGGACTGGCCGGACTCCAACAGTTTGCCGGCGATGCCACCATGCTCTTCTACATGAGCGAGGAAGGCCAGGAGGGCCGGAACGCCTTCCAGGAACACCGGTCGCCGGACTTCAGTCGCTTTCCCCGACGTCCGTGACGCCGGCCCGCCCTGCCTCCGGCCGGCTGGCCGGTGAACCCGGCCCGGTGATGCGGTGGGTGGCCGGGGCCCGGCCCCGGACCTTGCCGGCCGCCGTGGTGCCGGTCGTGGTGGGAACGGCCGCGGCCCGACCCTGGACCGGAGTCTGGTCTGGATGTCCGTCCGGGCTGTACTGGCGGGCGCTGGCGGCTCTCGTGGTGGCGCTGGCCATCCAGGTCGGGACGAACTACGCCAACGACTACTCCGACGGCATCCGGGGCACCGATGAGGTCCGGGTCGGGCCCCTCCGCCTGGTGGCGTCCGGTCTGGCTTCGCCGTCTTCCGTCAGGCGGGCCGCCCTGGCCGCCTTCGCACTGGCGGCCGCGGTGGGACTGGTCCTGGCGGCCGTTACCTCCTGGTGGGTCCTGCTGGTCGGAGCGGCCTGTCTGGCGGCCGGCTGGTTCTATACCGGCGGTCCGAAGCCGTACGGCTACGTCGGACTCGGAGAAGTGTTCGTGTTTGTGTTCTTCGGCCTGGTGGCCACGGTCGGCACCTTCTACGTCGAGAGTCTGAAGATCGCCGTACCCGGGGTGGTCGTGGCCGGGGCCGGTATCGGGCTGTTGGCCACCGCCCTGTTGCTGGCCAACAATCTCCGGGACATCGCCACCGACCGCGAGGCCGGCAAGAAGACCCTGGCGTCCCGGATCGGCCGGAAGGCAGGTGGCTGGTGTTATGTGGCGTCGGTGGTGTTGCCCTTTCTCGGTGTGGCGGTGTGGGCCATCGGCTCCCTGACCGGCCAGTGGACGTCACACTGGCCTCTGGTTGCCGTACTGCCTCTGGCGGCGGCGGTTCTGGCCGTGGCGCCCGTGCGGTTGGTTCTCTCTCCGGCCGAAGGCCGGGCCCTCCTGCCGGTACTGGCCGCCACCGGCCGGCTCCAGATGGCCTTCGGAGCCCTGCTGGCCGTGGCGGTGTTCCTCTGGATTCCAGCGGTGCGCTGATGGGCCGGCTCCACGCCTTCAGCCGGCCCGGATGGCCCCGGGAACCTTCAGCCGGCCCGGATGGCCCCGAGAATGAGGTCGGCCACGGCGTCGGGACGTTGCAGATGCACGGCGTGACCGGCGTTCGGGATGACGTGGTGGGCGGCCATGGCACCGATGCGGCCGGCCAGGCGTCGGCCGAGGTCGGTGAACTTGGCGTCATCGGCTCCGGTGATGATGGTGGTCGGGACGGAAAGGTTCCCAAGGTGCTCCCACAACGGTTCCATCACGCCGGTGCCGTGGAGTCGGAGACTCCGGGCCAGACCTCCGCCCGAGTTGCGCTGTCGTTCGTCAAGCTGCCAGGCCGTCGTCGGGAGCCCGGCGAAGAGGGGCTGGCGCAGCCATTCGTCGAGGAACTGCCCGAGCGAGACCCGGTCGTCCCGCTCGATGGCGGCCAGGCGCCCGGCCAGGGTCTCGTCGGCCTCACGCCGGACGTTGCGCTCGTTGGCATCTTCGATTCCGGCGGTGCCGGAGACCAGCACCAGATGGCGCACCAGTTCGGGATGGTCCACCGCCAGCCGCAAGGCGATCCGGGCCCCCATCGAGTACCCCACGTAGACGGCGTGGCCGCCGGTCTCGCCCAACATCCGGGCGGCATCCGGAAAGCTGACCGTGACGTCCGTCGAGTTGCCGTGGCCCGGAAGATCGACGAGGTGCAGTTCGTTCCCGATGGCCAGTCGGTCGGCGAGTGGACCCCAACACCGGGCCGTCTGGGTGAACCCGTGGGCCAGCACGATGGGTGGCCCCACTCCGGAGATCTCCGAAGCAAGCGGTGTCACCGGTGGGCCCGGGATCTTCCTGGGGGGAACAGTGGTCGACATGGTGATGGAAGGGCCGTGGTCCCGGTGGAAGGAGCGGCGTGAACGACAGCGTAGTGATCCCGGTCGGAGCCGGAGGTGACGGCGACCTCCAGGCGGCCTACACGGCCACCTTGGTCGACGAGTGGATCCGTGGCGGCCTGCGCCACGCCGTGGTCTGTCCCGGGTCGCGCTCCGCGCCCATGGCCCGGGCCCTGGCCGACCGCAACGAGGTGGTCGTCCACGTCCGTCTCGATGAACGCTCGGCCGGTTTCAGTGCCCTTGGCGTGGGACTGGCCACCGGTGTTCCGGCTGTGATCCTGACCACGAGTGGCACGGCAGCCGCCGAAGTCCACGCCGCAGTCGTCGAGGCCGACCTCGCCGGTGTCCCGCTGCTCGTGGTCACCGCGGATCGACCTCCGGAGTTGCGTGGAGTTGGGGCACCCCAGACGATCGACCAGCACTCGATCTATGGGAGTTCGACCCGGTGGTTCTGCGACCCGGGTGTTCCCGACGGCCAGAACGCTTCGACCTGGAGGTCGCTGGCGGCGCGGGCGTTCGCCGAGACGACCAGCGCACCAGGTGGTCCCGGTCCGGTCCATCTGAACCTCCCGTTCCGCGAACCGTTGTTGGGCGATCCGTCCCGGGTGGGCGGCATCACCGACGGCCGGGCTGACCAGGCACCCTGGTACCAGGTGGTCGCGCCGCCTTCCGACGTACCCGAGGAAGTCCTGGCCCGCTGGACCCAAGCCTGGGGCGGTGGTTCCACCCGGGGTCTGCTGCTGGCCGGTGACGGCTGTGGGAACCCGGAGGACGTGCTGGCGTTGGGCTCGGCCCTCGGGTGGCCGGTACTGGCCGATCCCCGCTCCGGCCTCCGCTCCGACGCACCAGGAGTGGTTTCCTGCGCCGACTCGCTGCTTCGGTCGGCCGGGTTCGCAGCCGGTCACCGGCCCGACGTCATTGTCCGGCTTGGTGCTCCCTGGGCTTCGAAAGTCGTCATGGGCTTTGTCACCTCGGCCATCGGTCACGGCGCCTTCGGTGTGGTGGCCGACCCCCATGGTCGCTGGGGCGACCCCCAACGGAGCAACGAGACCTGGGTTCGGGCCGACCCGGGGGTCCTGGCCCGCCGGTTGTCGGCGATGGTGGCCGGGACCGGCGAAGCAACCGGTTCGCCCAGTCGGTGGGAGGAGTCCTGGCTGGAAGCCGAGACTCTGGCCCGGGTGGCCCTGGCCCGCGAGTTGGACGGGCCCGCTTCGTTGATCGACGAGCCGACGCTGGCCCGACGACTCTTCCAGGGTCTGCCGGCGGGGGCGACCCTGGTGGTCTCGTCGTCGATGCCCATCCGCGACGTGGAGTCGTTCTCCGGGGTTCGCCGCGGAGCTCTCCGGGTGTTGGCCAACCGGGGGGCCAACGGAATCGACGGTGTGGTGTCGACCGCCCTTGGCGTCTCGTGGACAACCGAGGCGGAGACGGTGGTCCTCGTGGGTGACCTGGCCTTTCTCCATGACACGACCGCCCTGCTCCGGAGCCCGGGAGACGACCCGAGGTTGACCGTCGTGGTGGCCGACAACGGGGGCGGAGGCATCTTTTCGTTCCTGCCCCCGGCCGAGGCGTTGGAATCCACGTCGTTCGAGCATCTCTTCGGCACCCCCCAGGCCGTTGACGTCTCCGAGGTGGGTCGGGCGTTCGGCTGGTCGACCAGCGAGGTTGTCGACTGGGACGGTGAGATCCCGCCAGGCTCCATTCTCCGGGTCCGCCTGCCCGACCGGAGGCGCAATGTGGAACGACACCAGGAACTTCACGGTGCCGTCATCGAGGCGTTGGCGGAAGGATCAGGCTGACGGGCAACCGTCCCTCGTGACCGCCCGCCGGCCGGACCGGTTCAGCAGGAGTGTGGGTCGTAGGAAGGGATTGACGACACCGGGGCGGCTCCCGAGCTTCCCGCCGGAGTAGCCGTCGTTGTCCCGCCACCACCGGAAGAAGGAGACGATCCGCTGGAACCCGACGCGGCGGCAACCGGTGTCGGGACCGGGGCCGGCCAGGGCATCGGGTTTCCTCCTCCGTCCAGGGGAGGCGTGCTGGCCGGATCCGGGGTGGTTCCGAGGAACTGGGTGATCAAGGTCTGGGCCGCCTGGGTGTCCACCACCTCGACGTCGCCGGCCACGGGGGACTGGGCCGGTGACGTGGGCAGGATGTAGGCCGCCAGGCGGGAACCGGAGAGGGCGTGGTAGCGAAGGGCCAGCGAGAGGAGTCCTTGCGGGGTGAGGCCGTTGTCCTTCGAGAAGTCATGGACGACCGACCCGAGAAGTCCGTTGAGCTTCAGGGGGTTGTAGGTGGCCTTGGCCCGGTCCAGGACGGCGCTGATGACCAGGTTCTGACGCTCGATGCGGCCGATGTCCGAGGTCGGATCACTGTGCCAGTAGCCGTCAGCGAAGTACTGGTAGTAGCGGGACCGTGACAAGGAGAGGGCCTGGGCGCCGTCCAGGACCTGGCATCCGGCGTTGGAAATGTCGAGCCCGGAGTTGTCGTAACAGACCCCGGTCGAACAGTCCCGGTCGCGGGCCGGGTACGGAAAGTCCATGGAGATGCCGCCGAGGGCGTTGACCGCATCCTGGAGTCCGAAGAAGTTGACCACGATGTAGTGGCTGATCGGGATGCCGAAGGTCCGCTCGATGGTCTCCACGGTGGCTTCGGGCCCGGCTCCGAACGCCGCGTTGATCTTGTTGGCCGACGCCAGTTGGCTGGAGGCGGGCTGGCCGGACAGGGTCACATAGGTGTCCCGCGGAATGGACAAGGTCGAGGCTGTCCCGGTGGCTGGATCGACGTGGACGATCTTCAGGGTGTCGCTGCGCTGTCCTGTCGTGGCCTGGGGACTGCCGAAAGCAGCCACATCGCGGGCCGGCTCGCCGGCCCGCGAATCGGATCCGATCAGCAGGACGTTGTAGGGGCTGCCACTGGCCGGTGCGACACAGGAAGCGCAGGCGGCAGAACTGATCTCGCCCCACCGGTACTGCAGGTAGAGATAGGAACCTCCGACGCCAACGAGCAACACGAGCAACAGCGCGATCATCGTGCGCAGCAGTCGTTCGGACCCTTTGCGGCGCCGACGGCCGGGTCCCTTGCCGCGGCGGGCCCGACGACGTTCGCTCCGGGACGGGATCTCGATCCGGCCCGAGAGAATCGGGCCCGAGAACTCCGAAGAGGCCGAAGGCCGGCCATCTCGGCGTCCGGATCGTCCAGGGGCAGGAGAGTCTTCGTAGCGGGGCACGTGGGTGGCGTTCTTCCTTCGTGGCCATCGTCCAGGTTGTCCTTGCGGGCAATCTCCATGCTCCCACGGTCGTAGGGGCAAATCCGGTCATCGACGCCGTTGGGGAAGTTGGTTCCTGGCTGGTGTGAAGTGTCAGCGGCTGGTCGGACCTGCCCGGAAGGAGCGGTTCCTGGCTCCGATGGCTCCGGGCCTCCGGGCGGTCGAAGTTCGGTGGTTACCGTGTCCCGCGGGGGACCCAGGAACCGTGGAATCCGAAGGGAATCCGGGCACCCAGGTGCACCGTGGCGACCGGTGGACCGGCAAAGGAGGTGGCATCCAGGATGACAAGGTCACTCAGATGGGTGGTGGCGTCGTACACCACGGCGAGCACCCACCCCTCGTCCTCGTTGCGACCTTCGGCGCTCGGGACGAAGACGGGTTCGGACACGCTGCGGTGTTCGCCGGGATCGAACCGGACCGAACGGTCCCGTTCGAGGTCGTACTGGACGAGACCCGGAAACGACGGCTCCTCGGGGTTCTGACCCAGAATGGTGGCGTATCCGTAGCGGTAGGGCCGACCGGCGTGGGTGTCGGCGATGCGGGGGAACTCGACCGGGGTGTCGTCCAGGGGAGCTTCGAGGACCCGACGGGCCACCGGGTCGACCCGCCACCGGGTAAGGGCGGGCAGCCCGGTGGCGATGGCTTCCCCGGGGGCGGTGTCAAAGGCGCGGTCGTAGCGGAGGACGTCCATGACGATCTGGTGACCGTCGTCGAAGGCGTTCATCACATGAAAGACGTAGTTCGGATCCATGTCGATCCAGACGACCTCTGCGTCCCGACCCCGACGGGGCATGACCCCGAGGCGGGCCCCTCCTTCGGCATCCCAGTGGAAGGGCAGGGGCCGACCCTGAAGGGCCAGGTTGAGGTCGAAGATCACGGGCAGGTCCATGAAGACGACCCGGCTGACGGTCACGGCGAAGTCGTGCATCATGACGGCCCGGGGCAGGGTGACCGGCTCGCTGTGGACCAGTGCTCCCGACGCCTCGACCACGTGGTAGCGGAGGAACGGTGGTCCGAGGGTGTCGTAGCCGAAGAAGACCAGCTCTCCGGTGGCGGGATCGACCTTGGGATGGGCCGTCATGGGGGAGCCGAGTCCGCCGTCGAAGTCGAACGTCCGGGCCCGGTCGAGTTCCGGTGAGAGCACATGGGGGAGGCCCGACTCGACGAGGGCCATGGTGTGGCCGTTGTGGTGGATGACGTGGGTGTTCGCCGGACCGTGGATGGGCTCGTTCGGACCCTTGGGGACCGGCGTGTCCAGCAAGGCGGCCAGGGCCCGGGTCCGGACCCAACGGTTCCGGTACCCGGTGGCCCGTCCGGCCTTCAGGGTGATGGCGTGGATCATGCCGGCCCCGGAGAACCAGTGGTAGTCCTCGTCGTTCATGGGAAGTTTTGGCGGGTTGGGTCCGTTGCGCAACAGTCGGCCGTCGAGTTCCGGCGGGATGGCGCCGGTAACTTCCAGATCGTGCGTCTCGGTGCGCTCTTCCCACACGGGGGCGAAGTTGCCCTGCAGGTACGGATTCAACACGATTCCTCCTCGGTCAACTGCCCCATTGCCCCCCGGCCGCATCGTAGCGTCAGGTGGCGCTCTGTCCGCGTGGCAGGCTAGGGAGATGGCCGAACTTGCCGCCGACCTCCGGTTCCGGGGGCTGATCAACCAGATGACCGACCCCGCCCTCGAAGCCCGCCTCGATGGCGACACCATGACCGCCTACATCGGGTTCGATCCGACGGCCGACAGTCTCCACGTGGGCAGTCTGTTGCAGTTGTGCAACCTGCGCAGACTCCAACTCGCCGGACACCGCCCGATCGCTCTGGCGGGAGGCGGAACCGGTTTCATCGGGGATCCGGGGGGCAAATCCGAGGAGCGATCGCTTCTCACCGAAGAGCAGCTCGAGGCGAATCTGGCCGGCATCCGCAGCCAGATGCAGCAGTTTCTCGATTTCGAGGCCCCCGGCGCCAACCAGGCGTTGCTCGTGAACAACGGGGACTGGCTGCGGTCCCTCCCGATGGTCGACTTCCTGCGCGACGTGGGCAAGCACTTCAGCATCAAGCAGATGGTGGCCAAGGACTCGGTCAAGTCCCGCTTCGAGCGGCCGGACCAGAGCATTTCCTACACCGAGTTCAGCTACATGCTGCTCCAGGCCTACGACTACCTCCATCTGTTCGACCACTTCGACTGTCAGCTCCAGATGGGGGCCAGCGACCAGTGGGGCAACATCACGGTGGGGATCGACCTGATCCGCCGGAAGCGTCAGGCCCAGGTCTATGGACTGACCACACCGCTGGTCCTGAAGGCTGACGGCACCAAGTTCGGCAAGACCGAATCGGGGACGATCTGGCTCGATGCCCGGCGGACCAGTCCGTACCAGCTCTATCAGTTCCTGTTCCGCAGCGAAGACGAGATGGTCGGCACCTACCTGCGCTACTTCTCGTTCCTGTCCCACGAAGAGTTGCTCGAACTCGACGCAGCCACGGCCGATGCCCCCCAGGAGCGTCGGGCCCAACGGGAGCTGGCCCGGGGAGTGTGCACCCTCGTGCACGGTGCCGCCGAAACCGAGCGGGCCGAACAGGCGGGCCGGGCCCTGTTCGGGGAGGAAGTGGCGGGCCTGGACGAAGCGCTCCTGTTGGACGTATTTGCCGAAGCGCCGTCGGTGACGGTGCCCCGGTTGCGGCTCGGTGACGGTTCGCTGGCGCTGCTGGACCTCCTGGCCGAGTCCGGTCTGGTTCCATCCAAGGGCCGGGCCCGGACAACCATCGAACAAGGTGGCGCCTACCTGAACAACGTGCGGGTGACCGACGTGGACCGGAAGGTGTCCGAAGCGGATCTGGTGGCGGGCGCCTACCTCGTGTTGCGGCGGGGCAAGAAGGATCACGCCCTGGTTCGTTTCGCCTGACGGTCCCGGTCGTTGCGTATGCGTTGCCTCCTTCCCGCCCCACGACTCGGCATGGGCGATGAGGCAGGGGATCGAAGCGGTGCCGACGGTGGCCGGGGCAATGGGCGAACGGCCGGCTTTGGCCCGGGTCCTACACTGGCGGGATGAGCCCTCCGCCCCCGGATCATGACGTCTCGCCCGTTCGCCTGACCACCGGTCTTCCCGAAACCGTGATCCCCGAAGAGTCCGCGTCGTGTCGGGGGGAACTGGCCGCTGCCCTCGAGTTGCCGGGCGAGCGTCGGCGCCACGGCGTCTCCGATGTCGTTCGGGCCCATCCCGGATCGCTCGATGCCTGGGCGGCGCTCGGCGGCCTCGCCCGGGACGACGTGGAGGCTTATGCCTGTTTCCGGGTCGGCTACCACCGCGGACTCGACGTGCTGCGTCGTTCCGGTTGGAAGGGATCGGGCCTGGTCCGGTGGGAGTACCCCTCCAACCGGGGGTTTCTGCGGTGTCTGGACGGTCTCCGGTCGTCCGCCGGCGCGATTGGCGAACACGAGGAAGAGGAGCGCTGTGCCCAGTTCCTCCGGCAGCTTGATCCGGCCTGGCGACCCGACTGGACCGGCTTTCCTTCCTAGGCTGATGCCGATACGTCTCGTGTGGGCCCGGGCTGTTCCAGGCGTCCGGATTCCCTCCTCTGGCCACGTTCAGTCCTCCTCGGGCCAGGTTCAATCCTCCTCGGGCCAGGTTCAAAAGGGGTCGTGCGCCAGGCCTGCCTGGTGGCGCGTGACCCTGGTGGGGTTCGCCCTGGTGGCCGGCCTGCTGGCGTCGGCCTGTGCCGGGCCCGAGCAGACCGGATCGCTGGCCGACCGGGTGAACGCCTGGGTCAGCCAGACTCAGATGGGAGCGGCCGTGCAGACCCTCAAGGTTGACGCACTGAACGTCACGGCCATCCTCAAGCGCCATGACCCCCCAAGCCAGATCCGAACGGCGTGTGCCCTGCTGACCACGGACTCCCAGACGGCGGAGGGAAACCTCACCACGCCGGACCAACAACTGACCAACGAGCTCTACGCGGCCTACCAGGACGGGGCGGCGGCTGGCACCTACTGTTTCAACGGAGCCAAGGGCAACCGCAGCCTGTTGGCCCGCTCCGACCGGGCGAGGGCCGCCTTGCCCGGCCTGCTGGACGTGGCCGTGGCCCGGGTCCGTTCGATCACCGGGCAGACTCCGCCGACGTCGACGACCTCCCCGGCCCAAGGCTCCGGTGATCCCTTTGCCGGTTGAGTTGTCGGACGACGAGGAGTGGGACCGGACCGGCCGCCGGGTTCTCTGGGCGCTGCCGACCCCTCTGGTGGTGGTCGGCAGCCGCGAGGGCGACCGGGTGAACCTGATGACGGCCAACTGGGTCATGCAGGTGGCCACGGCACCTCGACTGGTGGTGCTGTCAGTTGAGACGACTTCCCTGACGTGTCAACTGATCCGGGGCTCCGGTCGTTTTTCGGTGAGTTTGCTGGCCCGGGACGACCGGGCGCTCGTGCGCAAGTTCGTGAAGCCGGCCACCGAAGTGACCCGTCAGTCCACGGGAGCGTTGCAGTCGATCCAGGGCGTGGAGGTGCACGAGACGCAGACAGGACTCCCGGTCCTTGATGCCGCGGTGGCCTGGATGGCCTGCCGGGTGCTCGATGCCGATGCCCTGGAAGTAGCGTTCGCCGCACTGGCCGCTTCGGGTCAAGGTGCAAGTGAAGCGACCAGTCATGCCCTCGTGGTCGGTCAGGTGGTCGAAGTCGAAGACCGGCGCCTTGGCCAGGACGTTGACGTCCTTTCCATGGGGGATACCCGGATGAACTACGGCGGGTAGTCCAACGCTGCGCCGATCCGGCAAGGGCAGCGACGGCAGACGGGTCACGAACGCCTTGACCGCCGGCGTTCTGCGGTCGGTGGCCGGGAGAACTCCGTCGGGAGGAATGTGGCGGTCAGGCCTTCGGGCGCAGGTCGATCCGGAAGGTCAGGACCCCGTCCTCGATGGTGGCGGTGGCATCGGCCAACATCGCGTAGTCCATGAAGTCTTCCTGGGCCTGGCGCTTGAACCGCTCCCGATCCGGTCCTTCGATGGGTGGAATCCCCCGGTTCCGAACCGCTTCGGCTCGGACCCGGAATCGTTCCACCATGGCCCTGGGGTCAAGTTCGTCGGTCACAGACCGAGCGTAGCGGCGTCGGGACGCAAGGGGGGTATGTGTCCGCAGGCTTCACCCGGTGGGTAGAATGTGAAAAATTCGCGAACGGCGGCCTGGATTCTGTTGAGGCAGAACGGGACCGCCCCGGGTCGGGCAAGGAGCAATCCGTGAAGAAGGGACGCCATCGCCGCTTCGAAGAAGCGCGGAGCTTGAAGCGGTCGGTCGCCACGGAAAGCCGGAACTGCCCGGAATGTGGTGCCGAACCGGAAGATTCCCACGCTTCCTGGTGCCTCGCCACCGAGGATGAGTACGACGAGATCCTGGGTACGACACCGAAGACTCCGGCCTACGACGAGGACGACCCGCTGAACGAGTAGCTGTCGACCGTCGATCTGACGGCGCCGTTTTCAGTTGCGTGTGGCCTTCCCTTGGGCCCTCCGAAGTGTCGGATGGGGAAGGAACGTCCACCGGGCGGATGGTTCGGACCGGGAGTCCAGATACTCGGCGAGGAGCCGGTAGACCTTGGTTCCGGCCATGGCCTCGAGTTCGTTCTTCATGGAGATGTAGACCGGCTCGTGTCCGACGAACGCTTCCGGCGCTTCGGTGCACCACCAGTGGAACTCCTCACCGCCGCCGCCCCAGTGTTTGCGGTCCCACTGCATGATGGTCGAAATGACCGTTCCGTCATCAACCGTCTCGTCTTCCCGCCGGAGTGGCAACTGCCAACAGACTTCCGGTTTGAGGGCGACGTGGCTGATGCCCTGGCGTTCCGCCGCCACGTGCAAGGCACATCCCGGTCCGCCGGGAAACCCGGGCCGGTTGAGAAAGATGCACGCCCCGTCAACGAGCCGGGTGCCAAGGTCGCCGTCCGGCAAGGTCTTCACCACGCCCTTCTGACCCTTCTTGTGGAACTGCCAGATGTCCGGGGTCAGCGAGCGGGCCGCCTTCTCCACCACGGCGGCATCCTCTGCTCCCGTGAAGTGCGCTCCGTAGGAGCAACAACCCTGGACCATCTCGGCGGCCGGGCCGGTCAGCACTCCCTGACAACCCTGACCGAAGATGCAGGTCCAGGGGCTGGCCAGGAACGTGACGTCAAAGCGCCAGGTCCGAGCCTCGTCGGGATCGTCGAACGTGATCCACTCATGGGCATTGGCCGGAATCTGTTTGTGGGAGGTGCTCACCCCCGTATGATGGCAGGCATGAGTGCCGACCATGATGACGCAGCCACCGTACTGACGATTACCCCCGCCGCCCGGGCCACCGTGCTCGAGGTGTTGGCCAACGAGGACGGTGCCGACACCCTGGCGTTGTGGCTCGAGATCAGTGGCACCAACGCAAACGCCTACTCCTACGACATGTACTTCCAGGCGTTGGCCGATGCCACGACCAACGACGTGGTTCAGGCCGACGACCAGATTCCCGTGGTGATTCCCGGATCGTCGGTAGCGCGGCTTCAGGGGGCATCACTCGACTTCGTGGTTGATGAAGCAGGCGAAGGTGGCCTCGTGATCGTGAACCCCAACACGCCGCCCGCTCCGACCCTGGCCGGCCTTGACTCCACGCTCGACCTCTCGGATCCGCTGGCCCAGCGGATCGTCGCCGTTCTGGAGGAGCAGGTGAACCCGTCGATTGCTTCCCATGGCGGTCGGGCCGACCTCGTTGCCGTGGAGAGTGGCTCGGTCTACCTCCGTCTGAGCGGTGGCTGCCAGGGGTGTGGCATGGCCAAGGCCACCCTGAGCCAGGGCATCGAGGTGATCCTGCGGGAGTCGGTGCCGGAGATCGTCGACATCTTCGACGTGACCGATCACGCCGATGGCACCAACCCGTTCTACGAGCCGGCCCTGGGCTGAGCGCGTTGCCCCCGGGGCCGGTGGGAATCCGGTGGCCCGCAGGGCACGGGACCGGATCGGGACGTGATCCGTCCGGCTCCGGATTCTCTGCGGTGCACCCAGAAGGATCCTGACCGGGTGGTCGCCTGGGTGATGACCCGGGCGAAGACGGTGTGGCCTCAGGCGTCCCGACGGTTCAACAGGGTTGCTCCGACGCCGAGCACCACCACGACGTAGATGACGAGTATCACCAGGGCGGTCCACGGGGACATGAGCGGATTTCCGTCGTAGTTCAGTCCGTTGGGCGAGGTCATGGCCTGGCCGAGACCGTTGGGAAGGTACTTGGCGATGGGCCCGGACCAGTTCGACGGCAGCAACTGGATCAACAGCGGCAGGATCAGGAGCACGCCGACAAACAGCGAGATCGTGCCGGCGGTGTGACGGAGAATGACCCCGAAGCCGACGGCGACCAGCGTCAGGATGGTCAGGTAAATACCGCCAAGGATGAGGGCCCGTAGCGCTCCGGGCGTCGAGAAGTTCGCCACCGGAATCGGAAGACGACTCATGGGAATGGTCGGGCACGAGCTCAGATGGCGTCCGACAAAGGGTGCCACCTTGGCCTCGAAGGCCGCTGCGCTCGGGTAGACCTTCCCGCCCATGGCCGTCAGTACGGACTGGCCGACCAGGAACGAGATGAAGATCGTGATCTCGCTGACCACCAGGATCACCACGCTGACCACCAGGGCCTTCGCCCCGAGCACCGTCGTCCGTCGGGGCACGGTGGCAAAGGTGGTGCGGATCAGACCGGTGGCGTACTCCGAGGTGATTACGAGCGCACCGAGCACCCCCACCACGAACTGCGACAGCAGGGCTCCGATCTGGGACGCGCTCACCGGGTCGAAGGTCAGCCGGTCACCACAGGCCACCGTCCAGTGCTTGGCCTGGGCGAAACAGACCAGAGCCGACAGTCCGATGCTGAGCACCACGATGATGGCAAGGCAGATCCATGTGGAGCGGATCGAGCGGAGTTTGGTCCACTCGGAGACCGTCTCGAGGCGAAATCCGGCCCGGCCGGCCGGCTGGGGAGCCGGGGGCGTGGCGACGGGAGTTTCAACGGCGGTCATTGGGCAGCTCCTGCGGTGGTTGAACCGTGGTACTCGACGGCGTCGGAGGTGAGTTCCATGAAGACCTCTTCCAGACTGGCCATCTGGGGGCTGAGTTCGTGCAGGGCGACACCGTTGGCCCAGGCCAGATCGCCGATCTGCGGTGCGTCGAGGTTGGTCACCAGTAGCCCGCCATCGGGTTCGGGGTGAATCCGGGCACCGGCGGCCTGGAGGATCCCGGACAGCTTGTCGGCCTCGGGCGCACGCACCCGCACCGTGGCCTCGGTGTTGGAGGCGATGAATTGCTCGACCGTGGTGTCGGCAATCAGGTGGCCCCGTCCGATGACCACGAGATCGGTGGCCGTCTGGGCCATCTCGCTCATGAGGTGGCTCGAGACGAAGATGGTGCGACCTTCGTCGGCGAGACTCCGGAGCAGGTTCCGCACCCAGAGGATCCCTTCCGGGTCCAGTCCGTTGATGGGCTCGTCGAAGAGCAACGTCTTGGGGTCGCCCAACAGGGCCGAAGCAATGCCCAGGCGTTGGCTCATTCCGAGGGAGAACTTTCCGGCCCGGCGGTGGGCCACGGCGGTGAGGCCCACGAGTTCGAGGACCTCGTCCACCCGATGTTTGGAGATGGCGTTGGTCTGGGCCAGGGCCAGCAGGTGCATCCGGGCCGATCGTCCGGGATGCACCGCTTTGGCTTCGAGCAGCGCACCGACTTCACGGAGCGGCCACTTGAGGTCGTGGAAGCGCCGTCCGTCAAGGGTGACCGAGCCACTGGTCGGGTGGTCGAGTCCCATGATCAGTCGCATGGTGGTCGACTTGCCCGAGCCGTTCGGGCCGAGGAATCCGGTCACCACGCCGTCCCGGACCTCGAAGTCCAGGTTGTCGACGGCCCGGTTGTTGCCGTAGCTCTTGGAGAGGTTGGTGGCCTTGATCACGCGCCAGCCTCACAGGCACGGGGCAGACATGCAGCAAGGGAGCGCATGGAAGAAAACTAGCAGCCTGCCCTCCGGATTCCGGGGCGGGCCCCAGAGCTTCGGGCTGAATCAGGCGTCCCGGACGGGAGGGCGAATGGGACCGGCGGAAACGCCGATGTAGGCTTCGCAGGTGAAATTGCGGAGTTGGGCGGTGGTGACCCTTGCCCTGGTGGTCGCTGTGGTGGCCGTCGTCGTCCCGCGTGCCACATCCGGGGCGGCGGGCACCCCGGTGACCACCATCTCGCTGCACACACCCTGGTATCAGCCCCGGGCCGAGGCCGGGACGACCGACGACTACCACTGCACGCTGATCGACCCCCACGTCCGGCACGACTCGTACATCGTCTCCAGCAAGTTCACGGCCGGAAGCGTCGAAGACCACCACGCGGCGCTGTTCCTCGTTCCACCGGCGGCGGCAACCGCCGCCCTCCGCTCGGGCGTCTTGCGCCATGGGTGGACATGCTTCGGGGAAGCGGCGCTGCCCGGCACGTCCATCTTCGAGTTCCTGAAGAACCCGATGCTGAGCGAGTGGGCTCCGGGTCACGGGGCCGACGTGCTGCCTCTGGGCACGGGGATTCCCCTGCCCAAGGGGAGCCTCGTGGTGATCCAGGTCCACTACAACCTTCTGGTCGGCCACCGGCCGGTCCGGAACCGTCTGGTGCTGAAGACCGTGCCCGCCAACGCACCGATCAAGCCGCTCAAACTCGACATCATGCTGGCCGCACCCAACATCCCGTGTCCGACGGGCAGCTCGGGACCTCTGTGCAGTCCGGAGGCATCGCTGGTGAACCAGGGCGTCCGTTTCGGCCCGGCCGCCGAACAGGAAGCCGCCGGCATCGACGGGCTGTGTCACATCGACCCGACCAGCCCGCCCGCCTCGGACACCGCCAGTTGTGACTCGGTCATCACCAACTCGGGATACATCGTCCGGACCCAGGCCCACATGCACCTGTTGGGTGTTTCCTTCAAGATGGTGCTCGACCCGGGCACTTCGCGGGCCCGGACGGTCCTTGACGTGCCGGAGTACAACTTCCACTACCAGCGGGCCTACAACCTTGCCCATCCGGTCCCGGTGACGGCGGGAGAGCCGGTGCGGGTCACCTGCACCTACAACCCGCAGTTGGAGCAGGAACTGCCGGATCTGCGGCGGGTGGCTCCCCACTTCGTGACCTGGGGCGATGGCTCGACCGACGAGATGTGCATCGGCCTGGCCTACATCGCCCACAAGCTGCCAAAAGGAGTGACGCCGGCGGCGTAGGGGCCGACGTTGGCCACAGGGGTTCCTCAGGCCGACAGATGCCGGGCGAACCAGTCCAGTGTGCGCCCCCAGGCGTCCCGGGCCGATTCGGGGTGGTAGGCCGACCGTGCGTCGCAGTGGAACCCGTGTTCGGCTTCGGGGTATCGGACGATCTCCGCCTCGACGGGTGATCCGGCGATGGCGGTCCGCAACTGCTCCACGTCCTCCACCGGAATGCTTCCGTCCTGGTCACCGTAGAGGCCGAGCCAGGGGGTCTGCAGGCGGGGTGCGAGTTCGATCAGCGCCGGCATCGACTCCCATCGGGCGTTCACGATGCCTCCGCCGTAGAAGCCGACAGCGGCGCCGAGGCTCCGTTGGCCGGCCACGAGAAAGGTGACCCGTCCTCCCATGCAGAAACCGACGATGGCGATCTGGTCGTCCTTCCAACCGCTCTGGTGCAGGTGGTCGATGACGGCGTCGATGTCGTCGAGGATCTGGTCATCCCGGAGCGCCATCATGTCCTCCACGACCTGGCCGAAGTCGTCATAGCCCATGGCCGGTGCACCGGTGCGATGGAAGAGGTGCGGGGCGACCGCCTGGTAGCCCAGGCCGGCAAAGCGTCGGGTGACGTCCTCGATGTGGCCGTTGACGCCAAACGCCTCCTGCACCACGATGACCGCCCCATGGGGTGCGGGGTCGCCGGCACCGGGTGTGGCCTCGTAGCAGGGGAAACTCCCGGGGCCGGACGTGATCTGCAGTGTGGTGGTGTCCATGGCGTCATGTTAGAACCGGGAGACAAGGCGACACCGGGTTGACTCAGGTTGGGCCGGTGGATGGACGATAGGAACCATGTGTTTGTACTTCTGGCAACAGTCCTGGGTCTTGTGGCCGGTGTGGCCCTCGATCCGTTGGGCCAGCGCCTCGCCGACGCCAGCTTCGTGGCCGACGAACGCCGTCGCCAGGAGGCCATGAACGCCCGACAGACCGCCCCGGCCGCTCCCACCGGAGACCGTGTGGCGACAGGCGACGCCCTCCAACCCGAGGAACCGGCCGATGACGGCGTCCAGATCGGCCATCTGCTGCCCCAGGGGCGATCCCCGGGCCGCTCGGCCCTGGCGGGTGTGCTCTCGGGAGTCCTCGCCGGCCTGGCCGCCGCCCGATTCGGCTGCCATTTGCTGGTCGTTCCCTACCTGGTCTTCCTCGTGGCACTCGTCATGTTGTCGCTGACCGATCTCTCCCACCGCCTGTTGCCCCGAACCATCATCTATCCCACGTTGGTCGTCGTCGCCGCGCTGTTGGTGGCCAACTCCCTGATCGACGGAAGCCGTTCGGCGCTGACCGGGGCCGCCATCGGCGGTGTGGCCAGTTTCGCGGTGTTCTTTGCCGTCTGGTACTTCGTTCCCCGGGGCATGGGCTTTGGCGACGTCCGGTTGGCCGGGTTGATCGGCATGGCCGTGGGCTACCTGAGCCTGCTCCACGTCTACGTGGCCTTCGTGGTGGCCCTGTTGGCCGGACTGCTCGTTTCGGTCGTGGTGCTGGTGGTCGCCGGTGGGGGACGGAAGACCCGAATCCCCTTTGGTCCGTCCCTGGCGATCGGTGCGTCCGTGGCGGTGCTTTGGGGTGGACCACTGGTGCACGCCATCTTCCCGGCGACCCGCTGACGCCGGCTCGGGTGGAACCCGATGTCGGCCCGGTGGTGACCCGGGGCCGGATGGCCGAATCCGCGGACGGGCCCCGGTGGCAAGAAAGCCGTTGGCGAGGGGCAAACTCCGGGGTGGGGAAGAAGGGGCAACCCCTCTAGTAGATTTGGGTACATGCTGCGCTATCTGACCGCCGGAGAGTCCCACGGACGGGCCTTGGTGGTGATCGTCGAGGGCCTGCCGGCCGGGTTGGCCATCCTGGCCGAAGACGTCCAGGCGGGGTTGGCCCGACGCCGGCTGGGCTTCGGACGCGGTCCCCGGATGCGTTTCGAGGTGGACGAAGTCTCCCTGGTGGCGGGCGTCCGACACGGTCGGACCCTGGGTTCACCGGTGGCCATCGAGATCCTGAACACCGAGTGGCCCAAGTGGGAAGAAGAGATGTCTCCGGCCCCGGGCCTTCCGTCCAAGGTGCTCACCCAACCCCGGCCCGGTCATGCCGATTTGGCCGGCATGTTGAAGTACGGACTCGAAGATGCCCGGGACGTCCTGGAGCGGGCCTCGGCCCGCGAGACCGCCGCCCGGGTGGCGGCCGGAACCCTGGCCAAGGCGCTCCTGCGGGAGATCGGTGTTGACGTGGTGAGCCACGTGGTCCAGCTCGGGGCCGAACGGAGCGAACCGGGTTTCGTGCCCACCCTGGCCGATCTGGAGCGCATCGATGCCTCCCAGGTTCGCTGCGCCGATGCCGAGGCCGAAGCGCGCATGGTGGCCGCCATCAAGGCGGCGGCCAAGGAAGGCGATTCGCTGGGCGGAGTGGCCGAGGTGGTGGCCCATGGTGTCCCGGTGGGTCTCGGGAGCCACGTGCACTGGGACCGGCGGCTTGATGCCCGTCTCGCCCAGGCCCTGATGAGCATCCAGGCCATCAAGGCGGTGGAGATCGGCGAAGGGTCCCAAGTGGCCGGCCTGAGAGGCTCCGAAGCCCACGACGCCATCCGCCTGGCCGATGCGGCCGAGGGAGGGGAACGCAGCGGAGGATACGCCCGCGACACGCACCGGGCCGGTGGTATCGAGGGTGGCATGTCCACCGGTGCGCCGATCGTGGCCCGGGCGTCCATGAAGCCGCTGGCCACCTTGAACCGGCCGAGCCTCGGTACGGTCGATGTCGTGACCAAGGAGTCGACGGTGTCCTTCAAGGAGCGGACCGATGTGACGGCCGTTCCGGCCATGGGAGTGGTGGCCGAGACCATGACCTCCCTCGTGCTGGCCGACGAAGCGCTGCGCAAGTTCGGTGGAGACTCGGTGGCCGAGTTCACCCGCAACCACCGCAGCTACCTCGATGCCCTCGGTTCGACGCCATCGGCCGCCGGCCGTGGCTGACCGGCTGATCCTGGTCGGCTTGATGGGGGCGGGCAAGACCACCGGCGGGCGCAAGGTGGCCAAGGTCACCGGCCACACCTTTGTCGATCTCGACCGGGTCGTGGAAGAGGGCGCCCGCCTGAGGGTGGCGGAGATCTTTGCCACCGAAGGCGAAACTTCGTTCCGGCGGCGGGAGTCCGACGCCCTGGCGGCCACCCTGGCCCGGGAGGAGCCCATGATCATCGCCACCGGGGGTGGCGTGGTGGTTGATGCCGGCAACCGTTCCCTGCTGGCAAAGGAGTCCGGCGTCGTCTGGTTGAAGGCCGGACTGGCCACCCTCGCACGACGGGTGGGCCAGGGGAGCGGTCGCCCCCTCCTCGCCGACGATCCGGTTGGTGTCCTCGAAAAACTGATGGCCGAACGGGAGCCGCTCTACCGCGAAGTGGCCTCCTCGGTCATCGAGGTAGACCACCTGTCCTCGGCCGCGGTGGTGGACCGCCTCGTCGCCCTGGCCTCGTCCAATCCCGCCGGTTCGGTGTCATGATGAAGCCGGTGGCCCCATGAGAACCGTCCCTGTCGCCCTTGGTGATCGCTCCTATGACGTCGTCGTCGGCCCGGGCGCCCGGCAATCGTTGGCCGACCTTGTCGCCCGGTGTCGGCCGGACGCCCGTCGGGTCGCGGTCGTCACCCAGCCGGGGATTCCCGTCACCGTCGAAACCGGGCTCGAGCAGTCGGTGCACCTGGTGCCCGACGGCGAGTCGGCCAAGTCGCTCGGCACCGTCGAAGAACTCTGTCGCGCCTTCGCCCGGGCCGGACTGAGTCGTTCCGACCTGGTGGTGGCCGTGGGTGGTGGCGTGGTCACCGACCTGGCCGGCTTTGCGGCGGCCACCTACCAGCGGGGGATCTCCTACATCAACGTCGCCACCTCGTTGTTGGCCCAGGTGGACGCGGCCATCGGTGGCAAGACCGGTGTGAACATCCCCGAGGGCAAGAACCTGGTCGGTGCCTTCTGGCAGCCGGCGGCGGTGGTGTGCGACACCGACGTTCTTGCCACACTGCCGGCCCGGGAGTGGTCGTGCGGTCGGGGCGAGATGGCCAAGTACGCCTTTCTCGGTGGGGTGCTCGGCGACAACGGTGCTCCGAACGTCTCCCTGCTGGACCTGCCGATCGAGGAACAGGTGGCAAGCTGCGTCGCCATCAAGGCCGCGGTGGTGGCCGCCGACGAGCGTGAAGGCGACCGGCGCATGCTGCTCAACTACGGACACACCCTGGCCCACGCCCTCGAAGCGGCGTCGTTCGCTCCGGACCATCCGGTGGACCTGCGCCACGGCGAGGCCGTCGCCATCGGACTGGTCTACGCCGCCATGCTGGCGGAACACCTCGGCCGGATCACCTCCGAACAGGTCGACGTCCACCGGCAGGTGGTTGGCGGCTTCGACCTTTCGGCCGACCTACCGGAAGGTCTCGACCACCGGGAACTGCTGGGCTTCATGGCCCGCGACAAGAAGGCGCACCACGACCTGACCTTTGTCCTGGACGGCCCGGCGGGCGTGGAGGTGGTCAAAGGCGTCGACGAGATGGCGGTGCTGGCTACCCTGAGCGCCATGGCCGACGCCTCACGCCCGGGCGGAGGCGCAAGTCCGGGAGGACACTCATGAGTTCCGCGAACCACACCCCGCCCGTCGTGTTGCTGCTTTCCGGCCCCAACCTGAACCTGCTCGGTGAGCGGGAACCGGACATCTACGGCCGGGCCACCCTGGAGGACCACGTGGCCGTGGCCCGTCGGGCGGCCGACGAACACGGGTTTGTCCTCGAGCACCGCCAGTCCAACTTCGAAGGCGAGCTCGTGGAAGCCGTGCAGGCCGCCCGCAACCATGCGGCGGCCGTCGTGATCAACGCCGGAGCGCTGACCCACTACTCCTGGGCGCTCCATGATGCACTCGCCGCCTTCGACGGCGTGGTGGTCGAGATCCACCTGTCCAATCCGGCGGCCCGCGAGCCGTTCCGGCATACTTCGGTGATCGCTCCGGTCGCCGACGGGGTCATCGCCGGCTTCGGCGGACTGGGCTACGGGTTGGCCATCGAGGCCGTGGCCCGCAAGATGTCGGAATCCCGGTGACAAGCCCCGGGATCTCCCAACTCCCTCCGCTGCGGGCGACCGGGCGCCTGGCCCGTCTTCGTTCGTTGTTCCCTTCGGCCACCATCGCCGAGGACACCGGGCCCACCGATCCCGATGGGGAAGCGGGTCTCGGCGCGCTTCTGGTCACCTCGTTGGTGAACATCCGATGGCTCACCGGCTTCAGCGGTTCGGCCGCAGCCCTTCTGGTCACCGACGACCGTAGCGTCCTGGTCACCGACGGCCGCTACCGCACCCAGGCGAACGAGCAGTTGGCCTCGGCTGGGGTGGCCGACCAAGTCGACGTCGTCATCGGTGGCCATGTGGACCAGCGAAGTGCCCTGCTGGAGGCCATCGGCGGCTCGGTGTCCACGTTGGGCCTGGAGGCCGGGGTCGTGACGTGGGCCGAGCAGCGGAGTTGGCAGGAGTTGTTTGCGAACGTGTCCCTCGTGGCCACGTCGGGTCTGGTCGAGGGCTTGCGGGTCGTGAAGGACGAGGCCGAACTGGCCCGGATGGCCGAGGCCGCCCGGATTGCCGACCGTGCCCTCGAAGAGGTCCTGCCCCTGCTCGCTGCGGTGGGTCAAAAGGGCCGACAGCTGAGCGAGGCGGAGTTCGCCGCCGAGCTCGACCATGCCATGCGCCGGGGTGGCGCCGAGGACCGGGCCTTCGAGACGATCGTGGCCGGCGGAGAGAACTCGGCCAAGCCGCACGCCGAACCGGGAGCGAGATGCTTCCGGCCGGGCGATTCGGTGGTGGTGGACTTCGGGGCCCAGTACGACGGTTACCGCTCCGACATGACGAGGACGTTCTCGATCGGCGGGGAACCCGACGGCGAAATGGCCGGCGTCTTTTCCGTGGTGGGGAGGGCCCAACAGGCCGGGGTGGACACCGTGGCACCCGGAGTGGAGACCGGCCGGGTCGACGAGGCGTGCCGGAGCATCATTGCCGATGCCGGATGGGCCGGATACTTCGAGCACGGCACCGGCCACGGCGTTGGCCTCGACATCCATGAGGCCCCTCCGGTCTCTTCGGGCTCTACTGCTATCTTGGAGCCCGGCTGCGTTGTCACCGTGGAGCCAGGCGTCTATCTTCCGGGCCTCGGAGGAGTCCGCGTCGAGGACACCCTGGTGGTCACCGACTCCGGCCAACGCTCACTGACCCAGTTCCCGAAGGATGTAACCGTCTGATGGCTGTCTCCACCAATGACCTGCGCAACGGCATGACGCTCGACCTGCCCGAAGGCCTGTTCGCCGTGGTCGAGTTCCAGCACGTGAAGCCGGGCAAGGGTGGTGCCTTCGTGCGCACCAAGCTCAAGAACCAGCGCACCGGCGCCGTGATCGAGCGGACCTATCGGGCCGACGAGAAGCTGGAGCAGGCGATCATCGACAAGCGGGAGATGCAGTTCCTCTACCGAGACGCCGGCGACTACGTCTTCATGGACACCAACACCTACGACCAGTTGCAGGTGCCCACCGACCAGTTGGGCGATGCCCCGAACTACCTGAAGGAAGGGGACGACGCCGTCCTGCAGTTCTTCGGAACCGAGATCGTCGGCGTGGATCTCCCGGCCGCCGTGGAGCTCACGGTGACCGAGACCGAACCCGGACTCCAGGGCGACCGGGTCTCGGGGGCCCGCAAGCCCGCCACGCTCGAGACCGGTCTGGTTGTCCAGGTGCCCCTCTTCGTGGGCCCGGGCGAGAAGATCAAGGTCGACACCCGTTCCGGTGAGTATCTGACCCGAGCCTGAACCGGCCGGCCACGCCGGGTTGCGCACGGGTGTGCGCCGACCCTCCGGCCCTGTTCACCCGCCCTCTCCCATGGAAGATTCCCCTCGTCATTTCGCCCGCGAACGGGCCCTCGGCCTGCTGTATGAAGCGGAGCTCAAGGCCAGTTCGCCCACCGAAGTGGTCGCCGACCTGGCGGTCAAGCCCGACGCCTACGTCCTCGTGCTCCTGGCGGCGGTGGAGGACCGAAACGACGAGATCGACGCTCTGATCTCCGGGGCGGCCATTGGGTGGGATCTCGACCGGATGGCCGTGGTCGACCGGAACGTCCTCCGCCTCGCGGTGGCCGAACTGCTGGTGAGTGACGATGTACCGACGGCGGTCATCCTGAACGAGGCGGTGGAGCTGGCGTCGGGCTATTCGACCGATGACTCGGGCCGGTTTGTGAACGGATTGTTGGCCACCGTGGCCCGGCAGATCCGGGCCGAATGACCAACGCCCGGAGCGTTCCTCGGCTCGGGCTTGCCGGGGAGCGGCACCGCGTTATAGTCGGGTTCTGACCGTGAAGCGGGTCCCGTGAGGCCCGTACGGACAGGAGGAACTGTGGCTGAACGCGAACGGAGTCATGCGCGCCCGAGGCGTGCCCTGTTTGTTCCCCGGGTTCAGGTGATGACCGCCGACGATGTTCGCCGGGCCGTCGTCCGTATGGCCCACGAGATTGCCGAACGTAACCGTGGTCTCCACGACGTGGTCCTCGTCGGGTTGCAGACCGGCGGCGTCCCACTGGCGGAACGGATCGCCCTGACCCTCGCCGAGTCCGAAGGCCTCGAACTTCCGGTCGGCACCCTCGACGTGGCGTTCTACCGCGATGACATCGGACTGCGACCGGTGCTTCCCGAAGCCACGACCGACATCTCGTTCGACCTGACCGGCACCACGGTGGTGCTCGTGGATGACGTGCTGTTCACCGGGCGCACCATCCGGGCCGCCCTCAACGCGCTTGGCGAGTACGGGCGTGCCCAGGCGGTGCAACTCGCCGTGATGGTCGACCGCGGCCACCGGGAACTTCCGATCCGACCCGACTATGTGGGCAAGAACCTCCCGACCAGCCGGGACGAGATGGTGGACGTTTCCGAAGACGGGGTCTCGCTCGGGGAGTTGGTTGAACGGTGAGCGCCTGGCCAACCCACCTTCTGGGCATGGAGGACCTGACGGCGGCGGACATCGCCGAGATCCTCGAGGTGTCCGATTCCTTTGTCGAGGTCGGACGCCGGGCCAACCCCAAGGTCCCCTCCCTCAGGGGCCGCACGGTGGCCACCCTCTTCCTCGAGGATTCCACCCGGACCCGGATGTCGTTCGAGACGGCGGCCAAACGGATGTCGGCCGACGTGCTCTCGTTTGCCGCCGGATCGTCTTCCATCAAGAAGGGTGAATCCCTGCGGGACACCATCGAGACCATCGAGGCCATCGGTATCGATGCCGTGATCGTCCGCCATGCCTCCGCCGGCGTGCCGGCCCAGATCACCAAATGGGTCGAGCACTGCAGCGTGATCAACGCCGGTGACGGCTGGCACCAGCATCCGACCCAGGCCCTGTTGGACCTCTACACAGTGCGCGAGGCCTTCGGCGGGGGCGCCAAGGCCATGGAACGCTTCGACGGCCTGAAGGTCGCCATCGTCGGGGACATCCGCCACAGCCGGGTGGCCCGCTCCCAGATCGCCGGCTACACGGCGCTCGGCGCCAAGGTGACACTGGTGGCTCCAGCCACCCTGCTGCCACCCTCGCTCGAGGGCTGGCCGGTCGAGGTGACCCACGACTTCGATGACGTGCTGGAACGGGTCGACGTCGTGTCGCTCCTCCGGCTGCAGGCCGAGCGGGGGAGCGGGGCCTTCGTGCCGACACTGCGGGAGTACACCTCGGGCTTCGGTCTCACCACCTCCCGGGCGGCCCGGCTCAAGGAAGGCACCCTGATCCTCCATCCCGGACCCATGGTGCGGGGCGTGGAGATCGCTTCCGACGTGACCGACCTTCCCGGCGCCCTGATCACGGCCCAGGTCCGCAACGGACTTGCGGTCAGGATGGCCGTGCTGTTCCTCATGCTGGGACAGGGCAGCCGGCCTCCGGTCCGCCCGGACACTCCCGGGCGCACCAACGGCGACGATGGCGCGAGAGGGGCCGAGCCGGATGTTTCGGCGGCCGGAGACGATGGAGCGATCGACCGGGACGGAGGACCCATGGGCCAGCAAGGCGGGGAAGCATGAGCAGTCAGGAAACCCAACGGCCACCGATCCCCTCGACGTTGATCGTCCGGGGTGGCACGGTCCTCGACCAGATGGGTGAGCGGCGGGCCGACGTGTTGATCCAGGACGGAACCATCCGGGAGGTGGCCGAGGGCCTTCATGTGCCGGCCGGGGCGACGGTCCTCGATGCCGAGGGATGTGTCGTGGCACCGGGCCTCGTGGACCTGCATGTGCACCTTCGGGAGCCGGGCCGCGAGGAGTCAGAGACCGTCGAGTCGGGTTCCCGGGCGGCCGCCCTCGGAGGGGTCACCGCCGTGGTGGCCATGCCCAACACCGAACCGCCACTCGATTCGCCGGAAGCGGTTCGCAACGTCCAGCGCCGGGCCACCGACGCCCTGTGTGAAGTGGCGGTGGCCGGTGCCATCACCGTCGGCCGGCACGGCGAGAAACTGGCCCCCATGGCCGAGTTGGCCGCGCTTGGGGTTCGGCTGTTCACCGACGATGGAAGCGGCGTGCAGTCGGCCGGTCTGATGCGTCGGGCGCTCGAATATGCCCGGGGTCTCGGCGTGACCCTGGCCCAGCACTGCGAGGACGCCACCTTGTCGGGCAACGGCGCGATGCACGAAGGGGCCTGGTCGAGCCGGCTGGGGCTGTCCGGCCAGCCCGCCGCGGCGGAAGAGGTCATGGTGGCGAGGGACATCGCCCTGGCCCGGGACACCGGAGCGCGCCTCCACTTCCTCCACCTTTCAACGGCTCGGTCGCTGGATCTGGTCCGACGGGCCCGGGCCGACGGCTTGCCGGTGACGGCCGAAGTGGCGCCTCACCACTTCACCCTGACCGACGGCTGTGCCGCCGGTTTCGACCCGGTCTTCAAGGTCAACCCCCCGCTGCGGCCCCTCCATGACGTGGAAGCCGTAAAGGCGGGCCTGGCGGACGGCACGGTCGATGCCATCGCCACCGACCACGCACCCCATGCTCCGGAGCGCAAGGATCTTCCCTTCGACGAGGCCCCGCCGGGCATGCTCGGACTGGAAACGTCGCTGGCCCTGGCCGTGAGCGAACTCGACCTGCCGTTGGCCCGGATCCTGGCCCTGATGAGTTGGCAGCCGGCGGCCATTGCCGGTCTGGATCCGGGTTCCGGTGGCAACCAGGGCGCTCCGGTGGCGGCCGGATCTTTGGCCAACCTGTGTGTCTTTGACCCGCAGGCGACCTGGGTGGTGGAGCCCCGCCATCTCGCCAGTCTCAGTCGAAATACCCCGTATGCCGGACGGACCCTGCGGGGCCGGGTTCGCCACACGGTGTTCCGCGGAGAGCCCGTGGTGAAGGATGGGGAGGCCCAACGATGACCGCTCGCCGGACAAGTCAGCGTCGGCCCGAGGCCCATCTGGTCCTGGCCGACGGCTCGGTATTCGAAGGTGAGGCCATCGGCGCCGACGTGCCCGGTGGCGTGACCACCGGTGAAGCGGTCTTCAACACGGTGCTCTCCGGCTATCAGGAGGTCATCACCGACCCCTCCTACGCCGGCCAGGTGATCGCGTTCACCTACCCCCACATCGGAAACTACGGGACCAACGCCGTCGACGACGAGGCGCCCCGGCCGCACTGCGACGGGGTGATCGTCCGGGATCTGGCCGATCGTCCGAGTTCGTGGCGTTCCGAGGAGTCGCTCGAGGACTTCCTCGTCCGCCACGGCATTCCGGGTCTCACCGGTGTGGACACCCGACGTCTGACCCGCCACCTGCGGGACCACGGATCGATGCCGTGTGCCTTCGGGCCGGGCGACCCTGAACAACTAAAGGAGGCTGCGCACTCGGCGGCATCGACCGACGGCTGTGACCTGGTGTCCCGGGTGACCACTCCGGTCGAGGTGACCCGGGGCAACGGTCCCTACCGGGTGGTGGCGTACGACTTCGGCATCAAGGAGGCGATGGTCCGCCAACTCGGCGAGCTGGCCACCGTGACCATCGTGCCGGCCACCACGCCGGCCGAATCGGTCCTCGACCGGGCGCCTGACGGCATCTTCCTGTCGAACGGACCGGGCGATCCCGCCGCCCTCGACCACATCGTCGCCGAGATCCGACACCTGGTCGACAACGCGTCGGTACCGATCTTCGGAATCTGTCTCGGCCACCAGCTGCTGGCCACGGCGCTCGGGGCCACCACCTACAAACTGCCCTTCGGCCATCACGGTGGCAACCATCCGGTCCGCCGGATCTCGACCGGCCGGGTGGAGATCACGTCGCAGAACCACAACTATGCGGTGGCCGAAGGTTCGCTTCTCTCCACCGAGATCACCCACATCAACCTGAACGACGGCGTCATCGAAGGTCTGGCCAGCACCGAGGTGCCGGCGTTTTCCGTGCAGTACCACCCGGAGGCAGGCCCCGGACCGCACGACGCCCGCTACCTTTTTGACGAGTTCCGTCTCCTGATGGACAAGACCGCCCGGAAAGGGAACTGATGCCCCGTCGCGAAGATCTCGAGTCGATCCTGGTCATCGGATCAGGTCCCATCGTCATCGGCCAGGCCTGTGAGTTCGACTACTCGGGAACCCAGGCCTGCCGGGTGCTGGCGGCCGAGGGCTACCGGGTGATCCTGGCCAACTCGAACCCGGCCACCATCATGACCGACCCGTCGATGGCCGACCGGACCTACATCGAACCCCTGGACCCCGAAGTCCTCTCGGCCATCATCGCCCGGGAGCGCCCCGACGCCCTGCTGCCGACCCTCGGAGGCCAGACCGCCCTCAACCTGACCATGGCCCTGGCGGAGATGGGGGTGCTCGATGCCCACGGAGTGGAGGTCATCGGAGCCAATCCCGAAGCCATTGCCACCGCCGAGGATCGGGAGAAGTTCAAGGCCGCCATGGTCGAGATCGGGCTCAACGTCCCGGCCTCGGGATTTGCCCACTCGCTGGACGAAGCCATGGACATCGCGTCCAACATCGGCTTTCCCATCATGGTCCGGCCGAGCTACATCCTCGGTGGGGCGGGGACCGGGATTGCGGCGACTCCCGAGCAACTGCGTCGTCTGGCGGCCGAAGGCCTCGACGCCTCACCGGTCTCCGAGGTGCTGATCGAACAGTCGATCGCCGGCCAGAAAGAGTACGAACTCGAGTTGATGAGGGATCGGGCCGACAACTGCGTGGTCATCTGCTCGATCGAGAACTTCGATGCCATGGGCGTCCACACCGGTGACTCGATCACGGTGGCCCCGGCCCAGACCCTGACCGACGTCGAGTACCAGGAGATGCGCGACTCCTCGTTCAAGTGCATCCGGCGGGTTGGGGTGGAGACCGGGGGATCCAACGTGCAGTTTGCCGTTGACCCGACGACCGGTCGCCAGACCATCATCGAAATGAACCCCCGGGTGTCGCGCTCGTCGGCCCTTGCCTCCAAGGCCACCGGATTTCCCATCGCCAAGATTGCCGCCCGACTGGCGGTGGGCTACTGCCTCGACGAGATCACCAACGACATCACCGGGGCCACCCCGGCCTCATTCGAGCCCACCATCGACTATGTGGTCACCAAGATTCCGCGGTGGGCGTTCGAGAAACTGCCGGGCTCGAAGGACGTGTTGGGGACCCGGATGCAGTCGGTCGGCGAGGTCATGGGCATCGGCCGGACGTTTCCCGAGTCCCTCCAGAAGGCGGTGCGGTCCCTGGAGCAGGGCCGGGCCGGCCTGAACGGCGATCCCGGAGAGGTGGGCCTCGAGGCCCACACCACCGACGAGCTGCTCGACGCGGTCGCCACGGCGACGCCCGAGCGACTGTTCCAGGTCGAAGCGTTGCTTCGCCGCGGCGAGTCGGTGGCGACGGTGGCCTCCGCCACCGGGATCGATCCCTGGTTCCTCGACGAGATCGGTGCCATCACCGATGCCCGAGGCGACCTTGCGACCCGGGTGGCCGACGGGGCCGGACCGGCCGACCTCGGCCGTCGTGAATGGCGCACCCTCAAACGGTTGGGTTACTCCGATCCCCAACTCGCCTACCTGTTCGGCGGATCGGTCTCCGAGGGAGACGTGCGGGAGGCCCGCCAGGCAGCCGGGGCAACGGTCACCTTCAAAACCGTGGACACCTGTGGTGCCGAGTTCGAAGCCTCGACCCCTTACCACTACTCGACCATGGAAGAAGAGGACGAGATCCAGCCCTCCGGTCGGCGACGGGTCATCATCCTCGGGTCGGGACCGAACCGTATCGGCCAGGGCATCGAGTTCGACTACTGCTGCGTGCACGCGTCGTTTGCCCTGCGTGACGCCGGTTTCGAAACCATCATGGTGAACTGCAACCCCGAGACGGTCTCCACCGACTACGACACGTCGGACCGGCTCTACTTCGAACCGCTGACCGGCGAAGACCTGGCCAACATCATCGAGGCCGAGCAGGCGGCCTCGCAGGGAGACGGCGAACTCGTCGGTGTGATCGTCTCCCTCGGTGGACAGACCCCCCTGAAACTGGCCGGCCAGATTCCGCCCGAACTGGTGCTCGGCACGTCACCCGCCTCGATTGACCTGGCCGAGGACCGCGAGCGGTGGAACGAGTTGTGTGCCCGGCTGGAGATCCCCCAGCCCCCGGGCGGAACGGCCACCACCCCCGAGGAGGCCGTCGCCATGGCCGCCACCATCGGCTATCCGGTACTGGTCCGGCCCTCGTACGTGCTGGGTGGACGGGCCATGGAGATCGTCTACGACGACGACCGTCTGGCGGCCGCAGTGGCCGCCATGTCCGGTATCGACGGATCGCTCGGACGGGAAGGTGGGGTCACCAAGGACCGGCCGGTCCTCGTTGACCGGTTCCTCGAGGATGCGGTCGAAGTCGACGTGGACGCGTTGCGGGATGTCTCGGGTGAGGTGTTGATCTGCGGGGTCATGGAGCACGTCGAAGAGGCCGGCGTCCACTCCGGCGACTCGGCCTGCGCCCTTCCGCCCCAGACCCTTTCGGCGCCGGTCATTTCCGAACTCGGGCGGCACGTTCGCAACATCGCCGCCGCGCTTGAAGTTCAGGGGCTGTGCAACGTCCAGTTCGCCGTGAAGGACGATCAGGTGTTCGTACTCGAAGCCAATCCCCGGGCCAGCCGGACCGTCCCGTTCGTGGCCAAGGCCACCGGGGTGCCGGTGGCCAAGGTGGCGGCCCGGATCATGGTGGGAGCCACCCTGGCCGAACTGCGGGACGAAGGACTGTTGGTCGAACCCGTGGGTGGTCATGTCTCGGTGAAGGAAGCCGTCTTGCCGTTCAACCGGTTCCCCGAGGTGGACACCCTGCTGGGCCCGGAGATGCGGTCGACCGGGGAAGTGATGGGCATCGCCTCGACCTTTGGCCTGGCGTTCGCCAAGAGCCAGTTGGCGGCGGGCAACCGGCTGCCGGTGGCGGGCACGGTCTTCCTGTCGCTGGCCGACCGGGACAAGGTGGGTGGAATGGAGGCCGCCCGCCAGCTGGCCGCACTCGGGTTCGACTTCGCCGCCACGTCGGGTACGGCGGCCTTGCTGGAACGTGAAGGCCTGCCGGTGTCGGCAGTGGTGGCCAAGGTGGGCCAGCCCGACCCGGACGGGGTCGATGCCGTGGATCTGATCGCCAACGGTCGGATCCAGCTCGTGATCAACACTCCCCGGGGACGGGGTCCCCGGGCCGACGGGGTGCACATCCGCTCGACCGCCCTGGCCCACCAGGTTCCCTGCATCACGACCGTGGCAGCAGCCAAGGCGGCCGCCGCCGGTATCGCCGACTGGATCGCCCATCCGTTGTCGGTTCGCTCCATCCAGGAGTACCACCGTTCATGACGGTCCCCGTCCGGCCGGAAACCCAGGCGATGACCGTCGCCGGCCCGGTGATCCTCCGGTGAGCCGCCGCCGGACCGGCCGGAGGTCGGTCGACCTCACCACGTCGCTGGGATCGGTTCAACTGGCCAATCCCGTGATGACTGCTTCGGGCACGGCCGGTCACGGAGTCGAGCTGGCCGCCTATGGCCCCCTGTCCGATCTTGGCGCGATGGTGGTCAAGTCGCTGTCGGTCCAGCCGTGGCCGGGCAATCCGCCGTTGCGCCTCCACCCCACGGTGGGCGGCATGATCAACAGCGTGGGTCTCCAGGGACCGGGCCTGGCGGCCTGGATCGAGAGTGATCTGCCCCGTTTGCGGGCCGAGGGGGCCCGGGCGGTGGTGAGCATCTGGGGCCAGCGCATCGACGACTACGCCGAGGCGGCGGCCATGCTCGACGGTGTCGACGGCCTGACCGCGGTGGAAGTCAACGTCTCGTGCCCCAACCTGGAAGACCGACGGAACATGTTCTCCCACTCGGCGTCCATCACCGCCGAAGTGGTCAAGGTGGTGGGCGAGGGGTGCCCCGGTCTGCCGCGCTGGACCAAGCTCAGTCCCACGTCGGCGGACCTGGTGGAAGTGGCCGGGGCCGCCCTCGACGCCGGAAGCGAGGCCGTGGTGCTGATCAACACGGTCCTCGGCATGGTGATCGACGTGGAGCGTCGTCGTCCGGTCCTCGGGTCACAAGGGGCCGGTGGTGGTCTGTCCGGACCCGCCATCCATCCGGTTGCGGTGCGGGCCGTCTATGACGTGCGCACCACCCATCCCGACGCCGCCATCATCGGCGTCGGAGGAGTGATGAACGCCGAGGACGCCATCGAGCTGCTGATGGCCGGAGCCAATGCCATCCAGGTGGGCACCGCCACCTTCCGGGATCCCCGGGCCGCCTGGCGGATCCTGGACGGGATCGGGGAGTGGTGCCACACCCATGGAGTCCCGGATGTTTCCGGGATTATCGGTGCCGGCCGGCCATGACCGGCACGCCCACCGTCAATGTCACCAGGCTGGTCAGGCCTGATGTCTCCGTCGACGGGGACAACCTCCGAAGAAAGTGAACCTGATGAAGCAAACTGGTGAAACGTCCACCTTTTCGTCCCGGGTGGTGGCTGCGGTCGCCCGGACCGGTCCGTTGTGTGCCGGCATCGACCCTTCTGGCTCGTTGCTGGCCGAGTGGGGACTGGCCGACAGTGCCTCGGGCGTTCAGACCTTCGGCCTTCGCTGTGTCGAGGCGTTCTGTGACACCGTGGCGGTTGTCAAGCCCCAGGTGGCGTTCTTCGAGCGGTTTGGCTCGGCCGGCATGGCGGCACTGGAGCAGGTCCTCAGCGCGGCCCGGTCGGCCGGACTGCTGGTCATCGCCGATGCCAAACGGGCCGACATCGGCAACACCATGGAGGCCTACGCCTCGGCCTGGCTGGATCCGGCCAGTCCGTTGGCCGCTGATGCCATGACGGCGGTTCCCTATCTGGGCCTCGGCTCGCTGCAGCCGGCGATCGACCTCGCCGCCCGGGAAGGCAAGGGGGTCGTGGTCGTGGTTCGTAGCTCCAACCCCGAAGGTCGCACCCTGCAGGAGGCCCGCACCGGGGACGGAGCAGGTCCCGGGGTGGAAGACCTGCTGTTGTCCGAGATGGCCGCCCTCAACGCGCAGACGGAAACATCGGGAGTGCTCGGCGCCGTCATCGGGGCGACCCTCGAGCCCTCCGGATTCCCGCTGCCGACCCTGGGCGGCATCATCCTCTCGCCGGGTATCGGAGCCCAGGGGGGGACGGCCGAGGGGGTCCGGCGACTGTTTGCCGGCTGCCCGAAGGGGACCGTGTTGGCCAACGTGTCCCGCTCGGTCCTTGGGGCCGGCGGCGACGTGGCTTCACTCCGCGAGGCGGCCCGGGTCGCCCAGGAAGAGATGACCGGGGCGCTGGCGTCGGACTGAACGGCCGGCGAGCCGGCCGCAGTTACCGTTCCGCGGTCGGGAGGTCGGCCGGGAACTTGATGAACGGCGTGCCGGGCAGGTAACGCCCGGGAATGTCGGCCGGCGTGTCATACCAGTCGACGTCGAAGACGTTGGCGAGGCCGGTGGCCTCCACCGTGCCCGAAAGGCCGGCCTCGCTCGAGCCAAGGAAGGCATCCTTGGTGGAGAGGTCGCCGGCCAGAAGGGCGTCGAAGGACTCCTTGGTGATGCGGGCCACCAGTGAGTAGACGGTGCCATCGGTGGTGGCGCCGACCCGGTGGCCGATCATGCAGTGGTGCTTGCCGTCGTCGATGGCGTAGATCGCCTCGTCGCCCTGTCCGATCTGGACGCGGATCCGCTCGGGGTGTCCGAAGATGTGGAAGGTTCCGGCGTGGCGCCGGTCCTTCATGGCCCACAGGGGACTCGGTGGAATGGTCGCCTCGGGTTCGTCTTCGGACAGCGGCGTCACGTCGGTCGGAGCCGTCACCGGAAAGACCCAGTCCTCCGTGCCGGCCTCGAAGTGCAGCTGGCCGTCGTCCCGGGAGACCACTTCCCCGCCATCGTCAAGGGCGGTGTCGGGTCCGTCGGGGGATGTCTCGTCCTGCTGGCTCACGGAAATGACCTCGCTTCTTTGCCGACGCAACTCGTCGCACCCTCTCTATCGTGCCACGCCGGAGCGGCCACCGTTGCCACCGGAGACCGACGTCCGCCGCTCCCTCGGTGCGACCCGCGGGTGACGCTTCCGCCACCTCGGTGAAGTTGCAAGTGACCGCAACGCAAGTAGGCGCTAACGTTTCGGCCATGCCACAGCCACCTGCCCTTACCCCAGAACAGCGTCAAGCCGCGCTCGCCAAGGCGGCCCAGGTCCGTCGTGAGCGGGCCGAGGTCAAGGAGAAGATGAAGCTCGGTCTGGTTTCGCTGTCCGACGTGCTGGCCCAGGCAGAGAAGAGCGAGACCGTCGGCAAGATGAAGGTCCTGTCGGTTCTCGAATCCCTGCCGGGTCTGGGCAAGGTCAAGGCCCGTCGGCTGATGGAGACGGTGGGTATCTCCGAGAGCCGTCGGCTGCAGGGTCTCGGCATCAAGCAGCGCGAAGCCCTTCTGGCTGCCACCGACCGCTGACCCCGGTGGCGGTTCGGCCAGACCGTGGCCCCACGGAGCCGCTGATCTTCGTCCTGTTCGGCCCCGGCGGTGCCGGCAAGGGAACCGTGGCGGACCGGTTGGTCGATCTGGACCCGACACTGTGGCTGAGTCGGTCCTGGACGTCCCGTCCGCGCCGGGAGGGTGAACCCGGTGACGCCTACGTCTTCGTGGACCGTCCGACGTTCATGGCCCATGCGGATGCCGGTGGCTTCTTCGAGTGGGCCGAGTTTCTGGGCAACCTGTACGGCACCCCCATTCCCGATCCTCCGGTCGGCTGTGACGTCCTGCTCGAGATCGACCGGCAGGGGGCAGAGCGGGTACAGGAACTCCGGGCGGATGCCACCTTGATCCTGCTGGCTCCACCGTCCCCGGAGGTCCAGGCCGAGCGCATGCGCCAGCGGGGCGATGACGAGGGTCATGTGGCGCGACGGGTGGAAGAAGGCCAGGCGGAACTGGCTCTGGGTCGGCCTCTGGCCAGCGTGGAAGTTGTCAATGATGACCTTGAGGTGGCGGTAGCCGAGGTTGCCTCTATAGTGGAGGGTGTTCGTCGTCGGTACCCCGGACCGGCCTGACGCAGGCGGCAAACTCCGCACGGCGTTCCTTCCTCAACGACAGAAAGTTGGACAATGGCCCAGATCCCCGTCACCTTGATGGATCCCCCGATCGAAGAACTCCTGGATCACGTGGACTCGAAGTTCACCCTGGTGGCGCTGGCGTCGCGTCGTGCCCGACAGGTCAACAGCTACTACAACTCGCTGGGCGAGGGCCTCGGCGTTGTGGTGCCTCCGCAGGTGGCTTCGGCGTCCGGAAAGCCGCTCTCGATCGCCTTTGAAGAGGTGGCGGCCGGCAAGGCGACGTTCGTCCGTCCCGATCCCG
This sequence comes from uncultured Acidimicrobiaceae bacterium, assembly GCA_903894295.1. GTDB lineage: Bacteria > Actinomycetota > Acidimicrobiia > Acidimicrobiales > RAAP-2 > Bog-756. Next base: position 28,591 of record CAITPI010000052.1, on the reverse strand, counting down.
CCGAACTGTTGGCCGAGGCCGAAGCGGCAGCCGGTCTGCTGGCGGAGGACGACGTGGAGGGCATGATCATCCTGACCGAAGACGCGGACGCCGAGCCCATCGCCTGACCCGGGCCGTCGCCTGACTCGGGCCCACGGCCAGGGATCGATCCATGGGGGGAGAGAAGCGCCGCCAGACGGTGACGCTGTGGCCCGATGAGGCCGGGTGGCCCAGGGCGTTGGTCGGCTGTACTTGTGGTCGTTCCCGGGTTGCCTTGACGGCGCCGTCGACCTGGTGGTCGTGGGAACCGTGGAAGCAAGGGAGAAGACGACGTGGAGTCTGACCGGAATACCGACGGGGCGGGTTTGTCACCGCCGTTTGTGGTGCTTGCCGTGGGGGCCGGGATTGCCGCCTACAAAGCGGTCGAGGTCTGTCGCCAGCTGGTCGATGCCGGCGTGCACGTGGCCCCGGTGCTCACCGAACGGACGTTGCGCTTTGTGGGCAAAACCACCTTTGATGCGCTCGGGTCGGAGCCGGCCCAGATGAGCCTGTGGGACGAGGCTTCGCCGATACCCCACACCCGGCTCGGACAGGCGGCCGATGTGGTGGTCGTCGCACCGGCGACCGCCGACCTTCTGGCCCGCTACGCGGCCGGCATGGCGGATGACCTGGTCACCACCACACTGGTGGCCACAGCCGCACCGGTCGTGGTCTGTCCGGCCATGCACACCGAGATGTGGGAACACCCGGCCGTCCAGGCCAACCTGGCCCTCCTGCGGTCCCGGGGCGTCGTCGTCGTCGACCCGGAAGATGGTCGTCTGGCCGGCGGGGATGTGGGCTCGGGTCGTCTGGCTGATCCGTCCGTCATCGTCTCGACTGTCCTGTCGGTCCTCGCGGAGTCCACCCGAGGTACTCCGCTGGCCGGCCGACGGGTGGTGGTCACCGCCGGAGGCACCAGGGAGCCGATCGACCCGGTCCGTTACCTCAGCAACCGGTCCTCGGGAAAACAGGGACATGCCCTGGCCGAAGCGGCCCGGTCGAGGGGGGCAGCCGTCACCTTGATCACCACGGTTCCGGCCTCGGCGCCTTCGGGCGTGGAGGTGGTCCCGGTGGCCACCGCCGCCGAGATGGAAGAGGCGGTCCTTTCTGCGGCACCTTCCGCCGACTGTGTGATCATGGCGGCCGCGGTGGCGGACTTCCGGCCCAGGGTGGCGGCCGACCAGAAACTCCACAAGTCCGACGGCCTGCCGGAGTTGGTGCTCGAGCCGACGAACGACATCCTCGCCGAGTTGGGCCGGCGCCGCCTCGCCGAACAGGTGCTCGTGGGCTTTGCCGCCGAAACCGAGGAGATGGAGGCCCGGGCATTGGCCAAGATGCGGGCCAAGGGTGTTCAGGTCATGGTGGCGAACGACGTCTCGGCCGAGGGCGTCGGCTTCAACCACGACACCAACGCTGTGACCATCTACGGAGCGGACGGCACCGTGAAATTGGTGAAAATGACCTCCAAGGCTGTCGTTTCCGGGCACATCTTGGATAAGGTTCAGGAACTGTTGCCGGACCGCTGAGACCGGCCGGATGCCGCGGGATGTGAGTTCGTCACGCCCCTGACCAGAATGGAACCATTGTGAGCAGTCATTACACCTTCACTTCGGAATCGGTGACCGAAGGCCATCCCGACAAGATGGCGGACCAGATTTCCGACTCGGTGCTTGACGCCCTTCTGGCCGAAGATCCCGAGAGCCGCGTGGCGTGCGAGACGCTGCTGACGACCGGACTGGTCCTGGTGGCGGGGGAGATCACCACCAAGACCTACGTCGACATTCCGAAGATCGTCCGCGAGACGGTGCTGGACATCGGCTACGACGACGACGCCTACGGCATCGACGGAAAGACCTGTGGCGTGATCGTGTCCCTTGACGAGCAGTCGCCCAACATCGGCCAGGGCGTGGACAACGCCTTCGAGGTCCGGGCCGGGACCGGTGGCGAGGATCAGCTGAACGCCCAGGGCGCAGGTGACCAGGGAATGATGTTCGGCTACGCCTGTGACGAAACGCCTGACCTGATGCCGCTGCCCATCTGGCTGGCCCACCGTCTGGCCCAACGACTGGCCCAGGTGCGACGCGTCGGCGTGCTGCCCTACCTCCGTCCCGACGGCAAGACCCAGGTCAGCGTGACCTACGACAACGGACGTCCGGTGGCCCTCGAGACGGTGCTGATCTCGACCCAGCACGATCCCGGGGTGGACCTCGAGACCCTGTTGCTGCCGGATCTCCGGGACAACGTCATCAACCCGCTTCTCCCGCCGGAACTCGACGTCTCCTCCCTGCGCATCCTGGCCAACCCGACCGGGGTCTTCGAGCTGGGCGGACCCCATGCCGACACCGGACTCACCGGCCGCAAGATCATCGTGGACACCTACGGCGGAATGGCCCGCCACGGTGGTGGCGCCTTCTCCGGCAAGGACCCGTCGAAGGTCGACCGCTCGGCGGCCTACGCCGCCCGTTGGGTGGCCAAGAACGTCGTGGCGGCCGGTCTCGCCTCGCGCTGCGAGGTCCAGGTGGCCTACGCCATCGGCGTGGCCCGTCCCGTCTCGTTGCTCGTGGAGACCTTCGGCACCGAGACGGTGGATCCGGCCCGGATCGCCGATGCAGTGAACGAGGTGTTCGACCTCCGGCCGGCGGCCATCGTCCGGGACCTTGACCTCAAGCGTCCGATCTACCGCAAGACGGCGGCCTATGGACACTTCGGCCGGGCCGACAAGGAGTTCACCTGGGAGGAGACCGGCCGGGCTGACGACCTGAAGCAGGCGCTCGGACTCTGAGTCCGACCACACCTGATTCGCCCGGAAGCGCCGGGGACGGCCCGGGCGAACGGGTGGTCCGGGTGGCGCCCGACATCCCGGCCGTCCACCGTCTCTTTGACTACTCCGTTCCGGCCCGGTTCGCCGACCAGGTAAGACTCGGAGCGAGGGTGCGCATTGACCTCCACGGCCGGAGGGTTGGTGCCTATGTGGTGGAGGACGACGTTGTCGCCCCGCCCGGCGTCGTGGTCCGCAGCCTGGCTGCCACCAGCGGCCAGGGGCCTCCTCCCGAGCTGTTGTCCGTGGCCCGGTGGGCGGCCTGGCGCTGGGCCGGTCCGCTGGTCTCGTTTCTCGGGACCGCATCACCGCCGCGTAACGTGCCGTTTCCCGCCGGCTCCGAACGGCCCGACAACACCTTGACGCCACCGGCGCCATCCGCCACCTCGGGGTCCGTGCCGCCCTTGGCCATGGTCCCGTCCCCGGGCGGTGGGGCCGTGGATCTGGTGGAGGCGGCGCTCGCCGGACCGTTGGCCGGATCCGGGGATGGTGGTGACCGCTCGAGCGTCATCCGGTTGGCTCCCGCCCTCGACCAGTTTCTGGTCGTCCAGGAGTTGGCGAGTCGACTCGGGGCCGAGAGTCTCCTGGTCCTGGCGCCCACGTTGGGCCGGGCCCAACACGTGGCCCGCCGACTTCGCCGACTGGGCGTTGCGGTCGCCCAGTTGCCGGACGACTGGGCGGCGGCCCGGGCCGGTGGTTCGGTGGTGGTGGGGACCCGTTCCGGGGCGTGGGCCCCGTTGTCCCGGATCCGGGCGGTGGTGGTCCTCGATGCCCACGAAGAGGCCTACCGGGAAGAGCGGGCACCAACCTGGTCGGCCATCGAGGTGGTCCGTGAACGGGCCCGGCGCGACAGAGCTCCCGTCCTGTTGCTGACGCCCTGCCCGCCCCTCGTCCTGGAGGACACCAGCCGGTTGGTGACGACCGAGAGGGCGCTGGAGCGGAGCGGCTGGGCCCCGGTCGAGGTGGTCGACCGGACCGGGGACGATCCACGTTCGGGCCTCTTCTCCGAATCGCTGGTGCGGGCCCTCCACCGGACATTGGACCGGCCCGAGGGTCGGGTGATCTGCATCCTCCACCGAACCGGTCGGGTCCGTCTGCTGGCCTGTGCCGAGTGCGGGAATCTGGCCCGGTGCACCCGGTGTCAGGGCGCCGTCGAGCGACCGGAGAAGGACGGGCCACTGGTTTGTGGCCGCTGCGGGGAAGTCCGCCCGGCCGTCTGTGCCACCTGCGACGCCCGCCGCCTCAAGTCGCTGCGGATCGGGGTGAGCCGGGCCACCGAGGAACTCTCGGCCCTGACGGGTGTGGCGGCCGTCGAGGTCTCGGGATCCGGCCGGAACCCCGGTGGATCCGGGCATCACCCGGCCGAGGGCGAATCGACCGGAGACGAGCGGTTGGTCGTCGGGACCGAAGCCGCGCTGTACCGGAGGAGCCGGGCCGACCTCGTGGCGTTCCTCGACGTCGACCAGCACCTGTTGGCGCCACGGTTCGCGGCGGCGGAGGAGACCCTGGCCAGTCTGGCCCGGGCCAGCCGCCTGGTAGGTGGAAGGCGGGCGGGTGGCCTGGTTCTGGTCCAGACCCGCTGGCCCGATCATGTGGCCCTGGCCGCCGCCGTCCACGGTGATCCGGGTCTTGTCGCCGAAGGCGAGCGGGCGGTGCGCCGGTCGCTGGCGTTCCCGCCCTATGGAGCGCTCGCCACCGTGAAGGGTGCCGGGGCCGAGGGGTTCTCTCTCGGCCTGGCCGGCTGTCCCGGGGTGAGCTGCTCTCCCTTGGACGGCGAGACGTGGCTGGTCCGTGCCGCCACCCATGAGGAGTTGTGCGGGGCGCTTGCCACCGTGGAACGACCGCCGGGCCGGTTGCGGGTGGCGGTCGATCCGGGGAACGTCTGACCTCCCGGTCAAGGGTGAAGGGGCGGTGTCGGACACCGGGCGCCGTCAGCGGTCGCTTCGACTCCCTAGACTGGAAACATGACTACCTTTGACGTGCGCACCTGGGGTGACCCTGTCCTGAAGCAGGTGGCCCAAGAGGTCGATCACGTGGACGGCGCCTTGGTGAAGCTGGTGGACGACATGGTGGAGACCATGTACGACTCGGACGGGGCGGGCCTGGCGGCGACCCAGATCGGCGTGCAGAAGCGACTGTTCGTCTACGACGTCGGAGACGGACCCCAGGTCATCATCAACCCGACGATCACCGAGTCGGACGGCGAGTGGTTCCATGACGAGGGTTGCCTCTCCATTCCGGGTCTCCGCATCGGCATTCTCCGGCCCAAGCAGGTGCTCATCGAAGGGTGGAACCTGGACGGAAAGTCGGTGTCCATGGAGGCCGACGAGTTCCTCGGCCGGGTCTTCCAGCATGAGGTCGACCACCTTGACGGCATCCTGATGCTGGAGCGGATGGAAGAGGACATGCGCAAACAGGCGCTACGGATCCTCCGGGACCGCCAACTGGGCTTCGACACCACCGAGTTGGAAGCCAACCTGGTGATCTCCGGCCACGAACGGCCGGTCTAGGACTACCTGGCCACCAACGGCCGGTCCCGGCCGGTCGTCGCAGAGCCATTCGACTCCGGTGCCCATCGGCCCGGTAGGGTGCGGGGCCATGGCCCGACTCGTCTATCTCGGCACGCCCGACGTGGCCGTACCGCCCCTTGAGGCACTGGTGGCGGCGGGTCATGACGTCGCCCTCGTCGTGACCCGACCGGATGCCCGCCGGCGGAGGCGGGGCGCCAACGAGGCCAGTCCGGTGAAACAGGCCGCCCGTGCCCTCGGTCTTCCGGTCACTTCGGATCTGGCCGAAGCCACCACCGTCGGGGCCGACTTCGGGGTGGTGGTCGCCTACGGACGGATCATTCCGGCCGACGTGCTGGGTCAGGTGCCGATGGTCAATCTCCACTTCTCCCTCCTGCCCCGTTGGCGGGGCGCGGCTCCCGTGGAGCGGGCCATCCTGGCGGGCGACACGACCACCGGGGTGTGCCTGATGGCGGTCGAAGAAGGGCTCGATACCGGTGGCGTCTACCGGAAGGTGACGACCGACATCGGACCCGAAGCGACCCTGGAGGAACTCCGTTCCCGCCTGGTCGACCTGGGTTCGGCCCTGCTGGTCGAGGGTCTGGAACAGGGATGGGGGGGCCTCGGCGAACCCCAACCCCAGGTGGGGGAGGTGACCTACGCCGAAAAGTTGCAGCCGGGGGAGTCGGAACTTGACTGGCACCTGACCGCCGAGGAGATTGCACGACGGGTCCGGCTCGGCCGGGCCTTCACGACCTTCAGGGGCCAGCGCCTCCGTATTCTGGCGGCCCGTCCGGGCCCGGCGTCGTCATCGGCGGCGGGCGAGCCGACGACGGACGGCCCGGCGGGTGCTTCGTCCATCCCCGACGGGTCGCCCTGGTCGGAAGGAGTGCTGTCCGGGTGCCGGGTGGGGGCCGGCGGGGGCACCTGGCTGGAACTCGAAGTCGTCCAGCCGGAAGGAAAGCGACCGATGCCGGCCACCGAGTGGCGGCGGGGTGTCCGCCTGGACGACGGCGAACACCTGGGCACATGAGCCCGGGCCGGTAGGGTGGGAAGGTGAACTCTTCCTTCACCTTGCGTGTCGCCCCGTCCATTCTTTCGGCCGACTTCGGGGCCTTGTCGGCCGCCATCGACCAGGTGGCTCCCGAGGTCGAGTGGCTCCATGTGGACGTCATGGATGGCCACTTTGTCCCGAATCTCACGATCGGTCCGCCGGTGGTCGAGTCGTTGCGGAAGCACTCCGATCTCTTCTTCGACACCCACCTCATGATCACCGAACCGGCCCGCTATCTCGAGGCCTTTGCCCGAGCCGGGTCCAACGGCTGCACGGTACACGTGGAGGTGGGCGAGACAGCCGACCTGATCGCTCAAATGAAGGATCTCGGCCTGCGGGCCGGTGTGGCGCTCAACCCCGACACTCCCTTCGAGGCCGTGGAGCCGTTTCTCGACCGGTTGGACCTGGTGCTCTGCATGACCGTCTTCCCGGGTTTCGGTGGCCAGTCGTTCATGGCCGAAGTTCTCGACAAGGTCCGTCGGGTCCGCCAGGCGGTGGACGAGCGGGGGCTTGACGTCGACGTCGAGGTGGACGGCGGTATCGACGTCCACACCATCGTTCCCTGTGTCGAGGCGGGCGCCTCGACCTTCGTGTCCGGGTCGGCCGTCTTCGGCCATGACGATCCCGACCAGGCGATCCGGGACCTGATGGCGGCGGCCACCGGGGCGGCCCGTTGACCAAGCCGGACCAGCCGACGCCATCTCCCGAAGTCGACCGCCGATGGATGACGGTCGCCGTTGACGCCGGCGAGGAGGTCCGGGGGTCGACCTGGCCGAATCCGTGGGTGGGGGCGGTGGTGGTGCCTGCCGGGGCCACCACCGGTGATGGCCCGTTCTTTGTCGGGGCCACCGCTCCGCCCGGTGGTCCCCACGCCGAGGTCGGGGCCTTGCGGGCGGCCGGAGATGCCGCCCGGGGTGGCACGTTGTACGTGACGTTGGAGCCCTGCAGCCACCACGGTCGCACGCCACCGTGCACCGAGGCCATCGTGGCCTCCGGCGTGGCCCGGGTCGTCTATGGCATCGAGGACCCGGATCCCCACGTGGCCGGATCGGGCCTGGCCCGGCTGCGTCAGGCCGGACTCGCCGTCGGGCACTGTCCCCGGTCCGAGGTGGAGGAGTCGCTCTGGCCCTATCTCCACCACCGCCGCACGGCCCGGCCCGGCGTGGTGCTCAAGCTGGCCATGACGCTGGATGGACGAACGGCCGCACCGGACGGCACCAGCCAGTGGATCACCGGCGAGGAGGCCCGCCTCGATGCCCACCGCCTGCGGTCCCGGGTCGATGCCATCGTCGTTGGCGCCGGCACGGTGCGCAGCGACGATCCGGCCCTGACCGTGCGGCTGCCCGAAGGCGACCCGAGACACCGGGGCCAGGACAACCAGCCACAGCGGATCGTGCTTGGGGGCATTCCTGATGGAGCCCGGGTCCTTCCGGCCCGGGGGTTCTCCGGTGAGCTGGAAGAACTGCTGGACCTCCTCGGGTCCGAGGGACACCTCGAGATACTCGTCGAAGGCGGGGCCGGTGTGGCCCACGACTTCCATGCGGCCGGTCTCGTGAACCGCTACGTGCTCTACGTGGCTCCGGTACTGGCTGGCGGAAGCGACGCCCTCGGGGTCTTTTCCGGGCCCGGTGCCCCCACCCTGGACGCGATGTGGCGGGGTCAGGTGCTCTCGGTGAGTAGCCTAGGAGCGGATCTGCGTTTGGAAGTTGGCCGGTCCTTGCCGGGAGCGGCCACCACACATCGTGGGGCCGATCGTTCCTGAAGGGCCGTCGCCCGGCTCCCGCAGGTCAGGTTGCACAACGCAGGCAGTTCACCAAAACACGAGCAGTGAGGACCGGGACTTCCGACCACGTGAGGTCGGGGAACGGGTCCGGAGGGAGACAACGGGTTCATGCCCTTTTCCAAGGTTGAAGATGCGATCGCCGCGGTGGGCCGCGGCGAGATCGTCGTGGTGGTTGATGACGAGGACCGCGAGAACGAGGGAGACCTCATCATGGCGGCCGATGCGGTCACCCCGGAGAAGATCGCCTTCTTCTTGGCCCACACCTCTGGGGTCATCTGCGTGCCCCTCCTGCCGGAACGGGTTGAGGAGCTTGATCTTCCCCTGATGGTGGCGGCCAACACCGAAGTTCAGCGCACCGCGTTCACCGTGAGCGTGGACGCCCGTCACGGGACCACCACCGGCATCTCGGCCGACGACCGCTCCGCCACCATCAGGGCCCTCGTGGACCCGTCCACCCGGCCGACCGATCTCAACAAGCCAGGCCACATCTTTCCCCTTCGCTACCGGCCCGGTGGCGTGCTGAAGCGGGCCGGTCACACCGAGGCCGCGGTCGATCTCGCCCGGGCGGCCGGACGACATCCCTCGGGCGTGCTGTGCGAACTGGTGAGCGAAGACAAGGCCACCATGGCCCGGCTGCCCGAACTCGAGGTCTTCGCCGAGCATCACGGTCTCCACCTGATCTCCATCGCCGATCTCATCCGTTACCGGCGGCAGAAGGACAAGCTGGTGCGCAGGATGGCCCAGGCCCGGATTCCCACCGACTTCGGGGAGTTCACGGCCTACGCCTATGAGTCGGTACTCGACGGCGAGCAGCATCTGGCCCTGGTGAAGGGTGAGATCGACGGAACCCAACCCACCCTGGTCCGGGTTCACAGTGAGTGCCTGACCGGCGACGTCTTCGGCTCGCTCCGCTGCGACTGTGGACCGCAGTTGCACGGCGCCATGGCCAAGATCGAGCAGAACGGCAACGGCGTGCTCGTCTACCTGCGGGGCCACGAAGGCCGGGGCATCGGCCTCGGCCACAAGATCCGGGCCTATGGCCTGCAGGAGGAAGGTTTCGACACCGTGGACGCCAATCTCGAACTCGGACTGCCGGCCGACTCCCGGGAGTACGGGATCGGGGCCCAGATCCTGGTCGACCTCGGTGTGACCAGGATGCGCCTGATGACCAACAACCCCACCAAGTACGGCGGACTCGAAGGATTCGGTCTGGACATCGTGGAACGGGTCAGTATCCAGCCCCAGGCCACACCGGAGAACATCGAGTACCTCCGGACCAAGCGGGAACGGATGGGACACCTTCTGGAGGGCCTCGATGACGTCCTCTGACGAAACCCTTCTGCCAAACGGCGCCAAGGCGACCATTGCCGGCCGGGTGGGAACCGCCCTCGACGGTTCCGCCTCGCTCGGAGGCGGGCCCGAAGGGATCACGACCCGGATCGGTTTCGTCTGCGGAGAGTTCAACGGGGGCATCACCCACCGACTGCTGACCGGAGGGCTCGACTATCTGGAGGAACAGGGTGTCGACCTCGCCCACGTTGTCGTGGCCTGGGCGGCCGGTGCCTTCGAGTTCCCGATGGTGGCCCAGACCATGGCCACTTCGGGTGTGGTCGATGCGGTTGTCTGCCTCGGGGCGGTCATCCGGGGCGACACCAGCCACTACGACTTTGTGGCCGGAGAGTGCGCCGCCGGCATCCAGCAGGTCCAGTTGGCGACCGGCGTTCCGGTGATCTTCGGCGTACTGACCACGGACACGGTGGATCAGGCGCTGGTGCGGTCCCGGCCCGACGAGACGAACAAGGGTCGGGAAGCGGTCATGACGGCACTCTCCACGGTGTCGGTCATGGAGCAGATCGTCCGCTCGGCCGGACCGGCCCGGGTTGGATTCGCCACCGGGAGTCGATGACGATGCTGCGGGTCGTCCTCCCCAAGGGGTCACTGGAAAAGGCCACCCTGGCGCTGTTCGCCGAAGCCGACCTTGCGGTCAAGCGGTCCTCCGATGTGGAGTATCGGGCCTCGATCGACGATCCCCGGGTGCTCGATGTCCGCATTCTCCGTCCCCAGGAGATTCCGGTCTACGTCGCCGATGGACTCTTCGACCTCGGCATCACCGGCCGGGACTGGATCGAGGAACGGGGCAGTGTGGTCACCTCGCTGGGCTCGCTCGAATACTCCAAGGCGACCGCCAATCCGATCCGGGTGGTGCTCGCCGTCCCGGCCGAGTCCAACGTCGAGTCCGTGGGCGATCTCGCCGCCATGGCGACCGCCGACCATGGCGTGTTGCGGGTGTCGACCGAGTACCCCGAGCTCACCCGCCGGTTTCTGGACCGGCACGGAATCTCGGCCGAGGTCAGCCTCTCCTATGGAGCCACCGAGGCGAAGGTGCCCGACATCGCCGACTGCGTGGTCGAGATCACCGAAACCGGGCGGGCCCTCCGGGCGGCCGGCCTGCGGATCGTGGACACCCTGCTTGTCTCCCATACGGAACTGATCGCGAATCCGGCGGCGGCCGAAGATCCCGCCAAGCGTCACGCCATGGACCAGTTGCTCACCCTTCTGCAGGGGGTGCTCGAAGCCCGGGGCAAGGTGCTGGTCAAGCTGAACGTCCCCACCGAGCAGTTGGCGGCGGTGATCGAGGTGCTGCCGGCCCTTCGGTCGCCCACCGTGTCGGAACTCTTTGGTGGTGGGGGCTTCGCCGTGGAGACGGTGGTTCCGAAGTCCGAGATCAACATCCTGATCCCCGCCCTGAAGGACCGGGGGGCGACCGACGTCATCGAACTGGCTCTGGCCAAGATCGTGCACTGATCGCCGTGTCATCGATACCTGCCTCCGGCATCCTCCGTGGACGTGTCCTCCACTTTGACGAACCGCGCGGCCTCGGCACGGTTGGCACCGACGACGGCCGACGGTTCGACTTCCACTGCACGGCCATTGCCGACGGAACCCGCACGATCGGGATCGATGCGGAAGTGGACTTCCTGGTGGTGGCCGGACATGGTGGGCGCATGGAAGCAGTGACCCTGACGGTCCGGTGATTTCGGGATTCCGGGCCGGCGTTGCCGCCCGGCGGGGCTTGATGCGCCACAGGGGACCGGCGGTGGTGATCGTCCTGTTGGTTTTGGCCAACGGGCCAGCGGGCATGGTGGCGGTCTCCGGGGCGGCATCGACGGCCGTGGCGGCAGAGGTCCCGTTGGCCGGTGGGCTCAGCCAGCCCTATGGGGTGGCCGTCGACAACTCCGGTGACATCTATGTCGCCGACAGCGGGAACAACCGGGTGGTCGAGATCACGCCGTCGGGTACGTCGACCGTCGTCGGGTCCGGTTTTGGCACCCCCAAGGGTGTGGCCGTCGACAACTCCGGTGACGTGTTTGTGGCCGACACCGGCAACAACGAGGTGGTCGAGATCACGCCGTCCGGATCGGGGCAGACCATCGGTTCGGGACTGCTGGCTCCGGCCGGGGTGGCCGTCGACAACTCCGGTGACATCTATGTCGCCGACAGCGGGAACAACCGGGTGGTGGAGTTCACGCCGGCCGGCGACGAACTGGTACGTGGTTCGGGCCTTTCCCTGCCTTCCGGGGTGGCCGTCGACAACTCCGGTGACATCTATGTCGCCGACACCGGAAACAACCGGGTGGTCGAGATCTCCCCGTCCGGCGCCGAGACCCCGGTTGGGACCGGCCTTCTGGCGCCGTTCGGTGTCGCCGTGGACGGAAGGAGTGACGTCTTTGTGGCCGACACCTTCGACAACCGGGTGGTCGAGATCACCCCGTTGGGGACGGAGACCGCCATCGGCACGGGCTGGAACTTTCCGACCGGCGTCGCCTCCCGTCCGGGGGACCAACTGGTCGTGGCCGACTTCGGCCGCGGCCGGATCGTGAACGAGACCTTTGGCGCCGACCTGTCACCTCTGCCCCCGGCGAACAACGGCCAGGCGTATGGGCCGGTTCAACTCCGGGCGCAGTTGGTGACCCCGAGCGCCTCCCCGGAGGTGACGCAGCTGCACTGGGGCAAGGTCACCCTGCCCAAGTGCGACCGACGCCACCATGCGGCCTGTGGGTTGGCTCTGCCCGCAGGACTCCGGCTTTCCCCGACCGGTGTGGTCTCGGGTACACCGCGGCTGGTGAATGTCCCCATCTTCACGGCGATCACGGTCCGGGTGACCGAGAAGGTGTTCACCCGGGTTGACGGTCACTGGCGGTCAACGAGCATCTCGGACGTCGGCACGATCCCGTTGAAGGTCAACTGATCCGGCCGGGCGCCCGATGTCAGGGAAGATCCCGATCCGGACCGGCCGGATCGTCGTCCCGGTCCGGGGCACCCGGTCCGGGGAGATCACCGTCCGGGGTGGGCGCACCGAAGGCGCCCGATGCCGACCCGGCAGCTGTCGTCTCGACGGGTGCGTCGCCGGATGTCCCGTCGTTCTCGACCGGGTTGGCCCCGTCGTCCGCGTCGAACGGCTCATACGGGTTGCCCAGGATGTTCCGGGCCATGTCGATCACCACGGCGCTGTCGGCGTCTTCGGCCGTGACCACGCCGAGGAGGGGGGCCGCCAACAGTCCGGCCATCAGTCCGGTGTCGGCCATGGCCTCGGCCTGCACCATGGCCCAGGTCCAGAGTCGCTTGACCATGTCGGGCCGGGTGGCGTCGCGTTGGGGGTACCGGAGCCAGCAGTTGACCAGGGCGTGACCGACTCCGGTGGCGGCCGGGAACAGCCAGATCAGCCGGTAGTTTCCGGTGACCTGGACGGTGACGGCCGCGGCGTAGGCGAGGATCACGGCACAAAGGTTGAACGGCGAGAGCAGCAGACCCAGTCGCTCCCCGAGACCACCGGCCCGGGGAAGCAACTGCAGCAGCAGGGGAGCCATCACGATGATGTAGGCCCCGATGAACGGGGCGCCGATGTAGGACAGCACGACGGCCTGCCAGATGTGGGTGTCGAAGTACTGGACGCCGGCCAACAGCGCCCCCAACAGGGGAGCGCCGATGGCGAGCTGGCGGGGCTTCAGCCACCGGGCCAGGGGAATCCCGAGGGCGATGCCGATGACGAAGACCGGAAGACCGGTGGCGAGACCGGCGATGGTCTGGGCGCTTGCTCCGGCGTGCAGGTTCCTCTGGAAGAAGAGGATGGCGACGTAGGCGGTGGAGCCAACGCCGGACCAGAAGAGCAACGTGCCGCTGACGAGCACCTTGGCGTTCGGACCCTCGAGGATCTCCTTCAGGTCGGACAGGGCCGGGCGGTTCCTTTCGGTCCGGTCAACCTGGGCTCCGACCAGGGCGGCCGGTGCTTCCCGCACCAGAAGCAGGACGGCCAGACCGACGCAGATCATGATCACCGACGCCACCTGGAACGGGAGGTTCCAGGTGGAAGGATCTCCCTGCTTCCAGGTCGTCACCACGATGGCCTTGATGCCCAGGCTGGCGATCGACCCGAGCACCGTGGTCAGGATGAGTGCTTTCAGCCAACGGCTGCGACCGAAGACCTCGGGCACCACGGCCACGTTGGTCAGGGTGAAGACGGCCGAGGCCTGTCGGGCGATGACGATGAAGAGCACCAGTAGCCAGTAGCCCTGCACGACCGTGAACATCCAGGTGGCGGCACCCATCATGATGAGCGCTCCGGCCATGTAGGGCGTGCGGCGACCCACCCGGCTCCGGGTGCGGTCGCTCAACCGTCCGGCCACCGGATAGGTCATCCAACTGAGCAGCCGGTTGGCGGTGAGCGCGAACGTGACCGCCAGTGCCCCCGAGGCCCGCTGCTGGACGAACAGGGTGATCAGGACGCCGGAGACGGCCAGATTGGCCCGGGGGCCGACGAGGCCAATGGAGAGTCCGAGAAAACTTCGTAGTCGACCCCGGTCGATTCTGCCGCCGGGTTCCGGGCCCGGGTCGGAGTTGGGATCCTGGGCGCCGGCACCCCGGACTGGTGAGGGGTCGGGCCCGAACGCCTGCTCGTCAGGGCCGGGGTTCACCCGGCGTCGGTTTCAGCCGGCGGATCCTCGCCGGCTCCTTCCAGACCGGAGGTTCCAGCCCGCTGGACGCCGTCGATCTGGATGAAGGCCATCTGGAGTTGGGCCAGACCGTCCTTCAGCGTCGGTTCGGTCTCTCCCAGGCGGCCGGCGAGGCCGTTGACGAGACACGACAGGGCATCGATGGCCAGTCGGGCCTGGGTAAGCAACGGTGGCTGCTGGGACAGGTAGACCGCCGCCAACTCGAACAGTCCGTAGCAGTGGTTGGCGACGATCACCTCGACCGGCGCATTGGCCAGTTCGGCCCGCATCGCCTCGATCTCCTCGGCGCTCGGCATCTCGGCGTCGGAGAGTTCTTCGGCTCCGGCGAACGGGGAGGGTGGCGGAGTGTCGCTCCCGGGGTGCCTTGCGACCGGTCGTTCTCCATCGGGTGTCCATAGTGAGCTCACGACTGCTAGCCTATGGCAACAGAAAGACGAGGAAGCGGGGTTTCGCAGCGCGAAGCTCCCACCCGGCCACAACATCATGGGTAGTCGACGTGACACGGTGCGACGGGTTCATGGGATCGGGAGTGCGCAGACGCGTGCGTTCCGGTGGAGACTCCGCCCCTCATTGTGCTGGCCACGGATCATCCGGGGCCCCAAGACAGGGAGTGAAGTCGAATAGCAACGCCCACCACCAGTGAGCCCCGCATCAACGACCGGATCCGGGCCCGTGAGGTCCGTCTGGTAGATCCCGACGGCGAACAACTCGGCATCAAGGCGCTTCCCGAAGCACTGTCGATCGCCCGGGATCTTGATCTCGATCTCGTTGAAGTGGCGCCCGGCGCCAATCCTCCGGTGTGTCGCATCATGGACTACGGCAAGTTCAAGTTCGATGCGGCCCAGCGGGCCAAGGAGTCCCGCCGCAAAGCGGTTCATGTCGGCATCAAGGAGATGAAGTACCGGCCCAAGATCGGACCGGGCGACTTTGACACCAAAACCCGACAGGTGGCCAAGTTCCTCGAAGAGGGTCACAAGGTCAAGATCACCATCATGTTCCGGGGCCGTGAGGTCTACCACCCGGAACTCGGCAAGAAGATCCTGGATCGGATCGCCGAACAGATGGATGGTTTGGGGAAGTCGGAGACGGTCCCGCGACTCGACGGCCGGAACATGGTGATGGTGCTGGCCCCCGACAAGCGGGCCAAGCAGTCCTCAGGGGCAAAGAGTGGCAATGAACGTGAAGCCCAGGGAGCGTCAACTCCGGCTGCGGGCGGCTCCAACGGCGCCGCTCCTTCCGGGGACGGTTCCGCACCTGGCGAAGAAGCAGTGACCGAAGTCCCCGGGACCAGCCCGGCGACCGAGACCGAGACCGAGACCGAGACCGTCACCCCGGTGGCGGCGGCAAGTGAAGGAGAGGCCTGAGAGATGCCCAAGATGAAGACACGAACCGGAGCCGCCAAGCGGGTCAAGATCACCGGAACCGGACGCCTGCGTCGCGGCAAGGCGTTCCGGGCACACCTCCTCGAGGGAAAGTCCCCGACCCGCAAGCGCCGGTTGGGTCGGGAGACAGACTTTTCTCCCGGCATGGAGAAGCAAGTGAAGAGGATGCTCGGCCGCTGAGTCCATGGTGGGACTCCACCGGAGCGCCCACCCATGACGGCAACGCAGTGCGGCCCCCAAGGCCGAACGCAGATCACCACCAGTGCCGGTCGTTGACCGGAACCAAGTAGAGCGAGTGCCGGTCGTCGACCGGAACCAAGTAGAGCGAGTGCCGGTCGTCGACCGGAACCAAGCAGAGAAGGAGAACTCCCATGGCCCGAGTAAAGGGTGCCGTTCACGCCAAGAAGCATCACCGCGCCATTCTGGAGCAGGCGCAGGGTTATTACGGAAGCAAGAGCCGTTCGTTCCGGTCGGCCAACGAGCAGGTCATGCACTCGGGGCAGTACGCCTTCCGCGACCGTCGGGCCCGCAAGGGTGACTTCCGGAAGCTCTGGATCCAGCGCATCAATGCGGCGACACGCCTGCACGGCATGAGCTACAGCCGTTTCATCGCGGGACTGCACCAGGCCGGCGTCGAAGTCGACCGCAAGGTGCTCGCCGACCTCGCCGTGACCGATTCCGAAGCGTTCGCTTCGTTGGTTGGCGTGGCTTCGGCCGCGCTGGCATCCACCGGAGCCGATTCCTGAGCGAATCCGGCCTCGCCTTCACCCACCAACGGATCCGGCGCCTGCGGCAGCTTCTCAGGAAGCGGAGTTTGCGGGCCGCCGAGGGCGTCGTGGTTCTGGAAGGAGCCGAGCTCCTGGGCGTTGCCCTGGACGCCGGTGTGTCGATCGAAGCGGTGTATGTGTCGCCCAAGGGGCGCACGTCGCCGGCGGCTTCGGCCGTGGTGGACCGTGCCTTTGGGTCCGGCGTCCGGGTCTACGACCTGTCCGAGGGGGTCGTGGAGCGGATTGCCGACACGGTGACGGCCCAGCCGGTCCTTGCCGTGGCCGCGTACTCCTCCCGTCCCCTTGACGCGGTTCTCGAAGAGCGCCTCCTGGTCGTCGGCGTCGACCTACGGGATCCGGGCAACGTGGGAACCGTCATCCGGACGGCCGACGCGGCCGGGGCGGGGGGTGTGGTGTTGTGTCAAGGCAGTGTCGATCCGACGAATCCGAAGACCGTGCGTTCTTCGGCCGGCTCGTTGTTCCATCTTCCCGTGGTGCTCGGCGGCGATCCGTCCGAAGTGCTGTCCCGCCTCACGTCGGCGGGATTCACGACGGTGGGTACCCTGGTTCGCTCCGGTGAGGACTACAGCACCTTTGACTGGAACCGGCCGGTCGCCATTGTGCTCGGCAACGAGGCGGCCGGGCTTCCGGACGATCTGGCCCGGTCGCTGTCGGCCCGGGTGACCATTCCCATGGCCGGTCGGGCCGAGTCGCTGAACGTCAGTGCGGCCGCTGCCGTGTTGTGTTTCGAGGCGGCCCGTCAGCAACGGTTGGCATGACCGTGACCGGTGGAGATCCCTTGGTCGTTCCCGGGCCGGGAAGTGTCAGGGCGTCCGGTCGGTCCGGCCGGGTCGTGAACCCGCTGAGGCGCTGGCCGTTCTACGCTGGAGAAATGCGGAGCGAGCAACGTCAGCCGGGATGTGGGCAGTGAGCGAGACCCTGGACCTCGAGAGTTTCCGGGCCGAGGCCCGGCAGTCGATCGCGGCGGCAACGTCGACCGAAGGTTTGCGGGAACTGGCCACGGCGCTCATGGGCAAGCGGTCGCCCCTCGCCCTCTTCTCCCGGCAACTCGGCACCCTCGGCGAGGCCGAGCGGAAAGTGCTGGGCCAAACGCTCCACGCCGTGCGGACCGAACTGGAGTCCGAACTGGACGAGCGCCGCACGGTGCTGGCCGAGGCCGAACTGGCCGCCGAGCTCGAAAGCGGGAAGCTGGACCTCACCGAGTTCCGTCCCGGCATGTTGCCCAGCCCGCAAGGCCGGGGCCACCTCCACGTTGTCACCCAGACCCGTGATGAACTCGAGGACGTCTTCGTCGCCATGGGCTTCACGGTGGCCGAAGGACCCGAGGTCGAGACCGACTGGTACAACTTCGGAGCGCTCAACATTCCTCCGGCCCATCCGGCCCGGGGCATGTGGGACACCTTCTATCTGGAGGTCGGGGAGTCCGAGTCAACCCTGCTGCGGACCCACACCAGTCCGGTCCAGATCCACCAGATGGAAGTGGCCGTCGCCACCGGGACGCTGCCGCTCCATGCCGTGATGCCCGGCCGCTGCTACCGGCGTGACACGCCCGATGCCCGTCATCTTGCGGTGTTCCACCAGATCGAAGGACTGGTGGTTGACCGGGGAATCACCTTCGCCGATCTGGCGGGAACCATCGAGGCCTTCACGGCGGCCTACTTCGGACCCGACATCCACTCCCGGCTGCGGCCGGCCTACTTCCCGTTCACCGAACCCTCGGCCGAGTTCGAGATCACCTGCACCATCTGTCATGGCCAGGGTTGTCGAACCTGTTCCCAGACGGGATGGATCGAGCTCGGAGGATGCGGGATGGTGGACCCGGCGGTCTTCGCCGCCGTGGGCATCGACCCGGATGAGTGGACCGGATTCGCCTTTGGCTTCGGCATCGACCGGTGCGCCCAGATGCGCCACCAGATCTCGGACATGCGAGCCCTGATCGAGAACGACGTCCGCTTCCTGCGGCAGTTCTGACCCAACCAACTGTTCTGACCCCGACGACCTGAAAGGACCACCGTGCGGGTACCGCTTTCCTGGCTACGAGACTTCGCCCCCTTTGACGGCACCCCGTCCGAACTGGCGGCCACCCTGGACGATCTCGGACTGGTGGTCGAGGCAGTCGAGATGATCGGCGAGGGACTGGAAGACGTGGTGGTGAGCCGCGTCCTCGAGATCACGGCCATCGAGGGCGCCGACAAGATCCGTCGGGTGTTGGTCGACCACGGGGACGGAACCGTCGAGGTGGCTTGTGGTGCCAACAACTTCGCGGTCGGAGACCTGGTTCCCCTGGCCCCGGTGGGGGCGGTCCTGCCCGGTGGCTTCACCATTGGCCAGCGCAAGATGCGGGGCATGGTGTCGAACGGCATGCTCTGCTCCGGTCGGGAGTTGGAGCTTTCGGACGACCATGGCGGGCTGTTGATTCTCGAGGAAGGTCCCACCGTGGTGCCGGGTGCCCCCCTCATGACGGCGCTCGGACTCACCAGGGACGTCGTCTTCGACGTGACCGTGGAAGCGAACCGTCCGGACGCCTGGTGCATCGCCGGTGTCGCCCGGGACCTTGCGGCCCGTCTCGGTCTGCCCTTCAGCGAGCCGGCCCCGGTTGAACCCGCATCGTCGCTTCGAGCCGGCCGGCCGGTGGACGAGGTCATCTCGGTCCGGGTGGAGGACAGCGAACTCTGCCCCCGGTTCGCCGCGTGGGCGGTCGAAGGTGTGCGGGTGACCGACTCACCCGAATGGCTGGCGCGCCGACTCACGCTGGCCGGCATGCGTCCCATCAACAATGTGGTCGACGCCTCGAACTACGTCATGCTCGAATGGGGCCAGCCCAGCCATCCCTATGACCTCGACCGGTTGCCGGGAGGAGGCCTTCTGGTTCGTCGGGCCGGGGCGGGCGAGACCATCACCACTCTGGACGGTGTGACCCGGACACTGGGTCGGCCCGGGCCGGGTCTCGGCGACACCGGCCAGGACTGCCTCATCGCCGATGCCGAGGGCACCGGTGTCGGGATCGCCGGGATCATGGGTGGAGCGTCCTCCCAGATCGACGAGTCCACCACCCGGGTTCTCCTTGAGGTGGCCTACTTCGTGCCGATGGCCATCGCCCGGACGTCCAAACGACTGGTCCTGCGCACCGAAGCCTCGGCCCGGTTCGAACGGGGTTGCGATCCGTCCGGCATCGACCGGGCGGCCGAGAGGTTCTTCGAACTGCTGTCACTCACCGCCGGCGAAGAGTGTGTGCTGGCCACCGGAAAGGTCGACCACCGGCGCGACGTGCCCGAACCGGTCCGGCTCCCGGTGCGGACCAGCCAGATCAATGCCCTCCTGGGCACGGGGTTCGGTTCCGATGAGGTGGTCGAACTGCTGGCGCCACTGGGCATTGTGGCCGACGGCGCCAGTGACGACCCGACAGTGCCGCTGGAGGTCACGGTGCCCACCTACCGGCCGGACATCCGGCCGGCTCCGATGGGTGAGGCCGACATCGCCGAGGAAGTGGCCCGGACCTATGGCTACTCCCGGCTGCCCCGACGGTCGCCGTCGTGGCCGCAGCCGGGGCGCCTGAGTGCCCGACAGCGGGACCGCCGGTTCGTGAAGGAGGTCCTCGCCGGGCTCGGGGCCAGCGAAGCCTGGACTCCGGCGTTTGTGACCGATGCGGACCAGATGTCGGCCGGAGTTGCGCCACCGTATGTGGCGGTGGCCAATCCACTGGTGGAGGCCGAACGGTACCTGCGGGCCAGCATGGCCCCGGGTCTGCTCCGGGCCTTGGCCTACAACCTCGAACGACGCCAGGGCGCCCTCCGGTTCTTCGAAGTCGGCAAGGTGTTCGCCCCCGGTGTTCCCGACGCCGATGGCGACCCGGTGGCCTCCGAAGGTGTGGACCGGGTCATCGAGACCGAGCGGGTCTCGATGATCCTCGCCGGCGACGAGGATGACGCCTTCGCTGCGGTCGGGGCGTGGCAGACCCTGGCGGACGCCCTCCGCCTCGATGACGTGCGGTTGGTCCAGAACGCCGGTGACGGACCGTGCGAAGGCGAGGTGCTCCACCCCCATCGCAAGGCCATCGTGGTGACCGGGCCCGAGGACGCCACGACGGTGGTCGGCGTGCTTGGAGAGATCCACCCGGCCCTGGCCCAGTCGTTCGGCGTGGTTGCACCCGACGGCCGGCCCCGGTCGCTCGGATGGCTCGATCTTGACCTCGGTGTGCTGCTGGACCATGACCAGGTGGCCCGACGAACGGTCGAAGCCCGCCCGGTCAGCCGGTTTCCCTCGTCCGACATCGACCTGGCCTTTGTGGTTCCTGAATCGGTGGCGGCGGGCGACGTTCTGGACACCCTGCGCACGCTCGGTGGTGATCTCCTTGAATCCGTCACGCTGTTTGACGTGTTTCGCGGGGCATCGATGGCAGAAGGGGAGCGGAGCCTTGCCTTCCGCTTGCGGTTCTGCAGCCAGGAAGGAACCCTCACCGATGAAGAGATCGCCGGGCAGCGCACGGTCTGCATCGACGAGGTAGGCCGACGGCACGGGGCCCGTTTGCGCCAGTAACTCTCCGGCGTCCTAGGAATCGAACCCGAGACCGAGTCGGTCCAGGGCCTTCAGCCACAGGTTGCGTTTCCCGTCGTTCCGGTCGGCCCGCATCATCGACCATCTGGTCATCTGGATCCCCACCGAACGGACCGGCTCGGGTGGGAAGGGAATGGGCTTGGAGGAGACGAAGTCGAGTCGGGTCAACTCGGTCTCCTGGCCCGACACCAGGTCGAGGGCCACCCGGGCGCCGAACCGACTGGCCCCAACCCCGAGTCCGGTGTAGCCGGCCACCGAAGCCACCCGACCGTCAAAGGACCGGTCGAAGAAGGCACAAAAGCGCGAGCAGGTGTCAATCGCTCCGGCCCAGGCATGGGTGAACGTGACTCCCTCGAGTTGGGGGAACGTGAGATCGAAGAGGACGACCAGGGTGTCAAAGGTGGCCTTCCGGTATTCGAGGGCCGGATCGATGCGGTTGCCGTAGTGGTAGATGGCGTCGTAGCCGCCAAAGAGGATCCGGTTGTCGGCGGACAGGCGGTAGTAGAGGAACTGGTTGCCCACGCCCCCGATGCCGGCCCGGGACTTCCAGCCGATGGCGTCCATCTGGGCCGGCCCGAGCGGCTCGGTCATCAGGACGTAGTCGTAGACCGGGACGATGTAGCGCCGGAGTCGCCGGATGGGTGAAGGTTCGGCGTTGGTGGCGAGGACCACCCGACGGGCCGAAACCGAGCCATGTTCGGTACGGACCCTGACCGGCCGGGCGGATGCGCCACCACTTCCATTGGTGTCTTCGAGTCCAATCACCCTGGTGTGCTCGAAGAATCGGATCCCGAGGGCTTCACAGGCCCGCTGGAGTTCCGAGGCCAACCGGGACGGATGCACGAGGGCGCAGCCGTCCTCGTCCCACAGGCCGGCGAGGTAGGTCGGGGAGTGCACTTCCTGGCGGAGTTCTTCCCGGTCCAGGAACCTTGGGTTGCCTCCGTGGAGTTGGGCCAGGTCCAGAGCTTCCTTCAGGCCTTCCACCTGGTAGGGCTCGGTGGCGACGTTGAGTTCACCGGTCCGCTCGAAGTGACAGTCCATGTTCCACCGGGCCACCGTGGATTCGATCCCGTCCAGGTTCTCCTGCCCCAGTCGTTCCAGGGTGTCGATCTCTCCCGGAAAGCGGCTCACGCCGTTCTCGAGTCCGTGGGTCAGACTGGCCGCGCAAAACCCCCCGTTGCGCCCCGAGGCCGCCTGTCCGCACCGGCCCGCTTCCAGAACGACAACGTCGAGGTCCGGCTGCTCTTCCTTGGCCTGGAGCGCTGCCCACAACCCGGTGAAGCCACCGCCGACCACCACGAGGTCGGCGGCCAGGGGCGACCGCAGCGGGGGCGAGGGATCGGGTGCGTTGGCGTCGTCCAGCCAGTATGCGTGCCGTTCGGCATCCCGGAGACGGGTGGCGACATCCATGGGGCCATCGTACCGGGGGAGGAAACACTCCCGGTAACGGCCCGAAACCCGGACGAGGGTCACTCCGGGCCGGGCATCCGTCGGGCCCCGATCTGTTGTGTCACACTGGCGACCGTGGCGAATCACGGTGCAGTTCTGGAACGACCCGGTCAAGCCGAGGCGGCCGAGGGTCGCCTGGAAGATGGGCAACCCATGGCGCCGGTCTCGCCGACGCTCACCTCGCGGCGGGTCCGACGGAACCGTGTCCTGTGGTCCCTCGGCGCATTGGCCGTTGTGGCGCTGGTGATCGGGCTCAGCCAGGGCGGAGGAGGTCACGCCGCGTCGCCCACCACCGGCCCCCCGGTCACCCATCCGCCGGTTCCGGCCAAGAACCCACGGCTCGATCCGGAGTGGGAGGGAAGCGGCAAGCCGGTGACGTTCTCGTTCGGCGGTGACGTGAACTTTCCGTCGGGAAGCACGCTCGGCAACCTGTTGGCCGACAATCCGGCCACGGCGCTCGGCTCGACGGTTCCCGAGTTGCTGTCCGGAGCCGACCTGTCGATGGTGAACTTCGAGTCCGCCCTGACGAACGGAACCTGTCCGGACTCCCAGGACAAGCAGTACGTCTTTTACTCGCCGTCCACCGCCCTGCAGGCGTTCATGGGGGCGAAGATCTCCCTGATCACCGAAGCCAACAACCACGGGGAAGACTGTGGCGCCGCCGGCCTGCAGATGGCCCTGGCGGCCCGGACGGCGGCCAACTACACCGTGCTCGGGATCGGACAGAATGCGCCCCAGGCGTTTGCTCCCTACCGGACAACGATCAACGGACAGAAGGTCGCCATCATTGCGGCCACCCAGGTGATCGACACGAACCTCCAGACGGCCTGGACCGCCACCGCCACCCAACCGGGATTGGCCTCGGCCTATGACATCACCGACCTCGTGGCGACGGTGGAAGCGGCCCGCAAGACCGCCGATACCGTGATTGTCTACCTGCACTGGGGCACGCAGAACGATGCCTGTCCGAATCCCTTGCAGGAGCCACTGGCCAAGGCGCTCGTGGCGGCCGGGGCCGACATCATCATCGGCACCCACGCCCATGTGCTGCTGGGGGCAGGGTATCTGGGCACGGCCTACGTCGACTACGGGTTGGGCAACTTTGCCTTCTACGACAACTCCTATCCCCAGAACCAGTCCGGTTCCCTGGTCGTCACGGCCACCGGTCGACACATCGACCAGGCCACCTGGCGACCGGCCGTCATCGTGAACGACCTGCCTCAGCCGCTGTCGGGAACCGAGGCGGACAATGCCATCGCCGCGTGGCAAGGAGACCGGTCCTGCACGGACGTCACGGCCACGCCGACGGCGCCTCAGGCTTCAGCCTCGAGCGAACAGGAAGCACCGGCGCCCTCGGTGGTGACCCAGCTGTCCACGAACTCCTGAGCAAGGCGTTCCCCACCGACCAGACCCGCCGCCGGACGCTCCCTTCCTGTCCGGTCGCCCTCCAACACGGCAGGAAAGAGTCCGACCATCACGGGGCTGGCCCGGAGGAAACCGCTTGGTGTCATTGCATAATCATACGAAGGTGTGAATATACTTGCGCCATGTCGGTTTCCGTTCCCGTCGTCCCTGACGGTCAACCATCATGTTGAAGGTGGGAGTTGTCGGCGCCTCCGGTTACGGAGGGGCCGAACTGTTGCGGCTGGTTCACGCCCATCCATCGATGACGCTGCAGGTGGCGATGGCCGGGGGTCATGCCGGCGAGCAGGTCGGCCACCACACCCCGTCCCTGGCGGCGGCCTATCCCGACCTTCGGTACTCACCGACCGAGCCCGGGGACCTGGCCGGGTGCGACCTGGTCTTCCTGGCGCTGCCCCACGGTGAGTCCCAACGTCTGGTTCCGGTCATCACCTCCTCGGTCGGGACGATCGTCGACCTGGCGGCCGACTACCGGCTGGCCAAAGCGGAGCTCTATCCCACCTGGTACGGGGAGCCCCACGCCAGCCCGGACCTCCTCGCCCGGTTTGTCTACGGCCTGCCCGAGATCAACCGGGACCAGTTGGTCGGCGCCACCCTGATCGCGGCGGCCGGGTGCTACCCGACGGCTGCCACCTTGGCGTTGCGTCCACTGGTGGACGCCGGAGTGGTCGAGACGACGACGCCGTTGGTCGTCGACGCGGCCAGCGGCACGTCGGGGGCCGGTCGGGCCGCCAAGGACCACCTTCACTTTGCCGCCGTGGACGAGGACTTCTCGGCCTACGGGCTGCTCAACCACCGCCATACCCCCGAGATGGAGCAGGCCATCGGATCCCCGGTGCTCTTTACGCCTCATCTGGCGCCGATGGTCCGGGGCATTCTGGCCACCTGTTACGGACGGATGGCCGGGAAGGTGACCACGGCCGAGGTGCTGACCATCCTGCGGGAGTACTACGCCGACTCGCCGTTTGTTCTGGTGACGGACGAACCACCGTCCACCAAGTCGACCGCCGGCACCAACGTCGCCCGGGTGAGTGCACGGGTGGATCCACGCACCGGTTGGGTCGTCGCTCTGGCGGCCTTGGACAATCTCGTCAAGGGCGCGGCCGGCCAGGCCATACAGTGCGCCAATCTGGCCCTCGGTCTGGACGAACGGGCCGGACTGCCGATCGCAGGAGTGTTTCCATGAGCATCACCACCC
Organism: uncultured Acidimicrobiaceae bacterium; assembly: GCA_903894295.1. Lineage (GTDB taxonomy): Bacteria > Actinomycetota > Acidimicrobiia > Acidimicrobiales > RAAP-2 > Bog-756. The sequence continues at coordinate 3,607 of CAITPI010000052.1, read as the reverse complement.
CTCCCGGATTCGCCGCCGCCGGTTGGGCGGCCGGCATCAAGAGTTCCGGGGCGCTGGATCTGGCCCTGTTGTGCACCGACGACGGCCGCCCGGTGCCGACGGCGGCCACCTTCACCCTGAACAAGGCTGCCGCCGCCCCGGTGCAGGTCAGCCGGTCCCATCTGGCCACCTCGGCCGGGCGGATGGTGGGCGTGGTGGTCTCGAGTGGAAACGCCAATGCGGCAACCGGGGCCCGCGGCCGGAACGACGCCGAACGGATGACGACGCTTGTGGCCGACGGCCTCGGGGTCGACCCGGCGGCCCTGCTCGTGTGTTCGACCGGGTTGATCGGCATCCCCCTCCCGATGGAGGTGATCGAACCCGGGCTCGTCCACCTGGTGGCCGCCCGGGGGTCGGGTCCCGAAGCGGGAGAAGCAGCCGCCCAGGGCATCCTGACCACCGACTCGGGCCGCAAGGAAGTGCTGGTCGAGCGGGACGGATTCGTGGTGGCCGGCATGGCCAAAGGGGCCGGCATGTTGGCGCCCAACATGGCGACCATGCTGGCGTTCCTCACCACCGATGCCGATGTGTCTCCCGGGGCATTGCAGGAGTCGCTCCAGGTGGCGGTCGATGCGTCATTCAACTCCATGAGCATCGATGGTTGCACGTCGACCAACGACACCGTGGTCGTCATGGCATCGGGCCGCTCCGGACCGGTCGACGTCGGAGTCCTCACCGAGGCGCTCGTCGAGGCCTGTCAGGGCCTGGCCCGGCAGATGGCCGCCGATGCCGAAGGAGCCGAGCGGATCTTCCAGGTCCGGGTCACCGGGGCCGCCGGTGACGGCGAAGCCCACCGGGCGGCCCGGAAGGTGGCCGATTCCCTGCTGGTGAAGTGCTCCATCAACGGTGCCGATCCCTACTGGGGACGGGTGGCCAGCGAGCTTGGGTCGGCCGGGGTGGAGTTCGACATGGACCGCCTCGTGATCTCCTATGGCGGCATCGACGTCTGCCGTGGGGGGGTTGCGGCCGACTTCGATGCGACGGGGGTGGCCAAACACTTCTCGTCGCCTCTGGTCGACATCCACTGCCAACTCGGCCTTGGCGCCGGGTCCGGCGTGGTCATGGGCGTCGAACTCGGATACGGCTACATCGACGAGAACCGGACAACGTCATGAGTGACACCACCTTGCCCGCATCGGGTCGCGGGGCCAGCGAGACGGCCTCGGTACTTGTCGAGGCACTGCCGTATCTTCGGCTCTTCCGCGACAAGGTCATCGTCGTCAAGTACGGAGGCAACGTGCTGTCGGCCAAAGAGGGTCAACCGGCCGTGGATGAAGCGGCCGCCCTGGCGTCGTTTGCCGAGGACATGGTGCTCCTGCACTCGGTCGGCATCCGGCCGGTTGTGGTCCATGGCGGCGGACCCCAGATCAGCGAGTTGATGAAGCGGGTGGGGAAGGAAGCCGAGTTCCAGGACGGGTTCCGGGTGACCGACGCCGACACGCTGGATCTCGTGCGCATGGTTCTCGTGGGCAAGGTCAACCGCGATCTGGTCAGTGCCATCAACGTGCACGGGGCCCTCGCCGTCGGGCTGTCGGGCGAGGATGCCAACCTGATCACCGCAGTGGCCCGCTCGGAAGCTCTGGGGTTTGTGGGCGAAGTGGTCGAAGTCGATCCGACCCTTGTCCACCAGCTGTTGGCCCAGGGTCTGATTCCGGTGGTGGCCACGATCGGAGCGGATGCAGCGGGTCAGGCCTTCAACATCAACGCCGATACGGCGGCGGGTGCCCTGGCGGCCGCCGTCTCGGCCGAGAAGCTGCTGTTCCTCACCGACGTGGCCGGCCTGCGGTCGGTGCCCGACGATCCGGCCACCTTGATCCCCCAGGCCACCCCGGACGAACTCGACGCCCTGGTGGCCTCCGGTGTCGCCGCCGGTGGCATGGTGCCAAAAGTCGAAGCGTGTGCCTGGGCGGTGCGTCACGGCGTACGCCGGGCCCACATCCTCGACGGCCGTCGGCCTCATGCCGTACTGCTCGAACTCCTGACCGATGCCGGCGTCGGGACCATGGTCTCCCGGCCGGATACCCCGGAAGGGAAGAGCTGATGGGCCAGTGGGACCGGTCGGCCCTCATGTCCAACTACGGCCCGCCGCCGGTGACGTTCGTCTCCGGATCTGGTTCGGTCCTTAGGGACGACGAGGGTCGTTCCTATCTCGATTTCCTCTGCGGGCTGGCCGTGACGTCGCTCGGCCACGCCCACCCGGAGGTGGCGGCGGCCCTCGGCGAACAGGCCCGGCGACTGGTGCACGTGTCGAACCTCTTCGGCAACGAGATCGCACCGGGCGTCGCGCTCACCCTTGACCGGCTCATCGGGAACGGCACTCCGGCCGGAGGTCAGATCTTCTTCGCCAACTCGGGTGCCGAATCGATCGAGTGTGCCATCAAACTGGCCCGCCGTTGGTCCGGGGGCGAGCGGACCGGAATCGTGGCCACCCTGGGCGGCTTCCACGGGCGGACAATGGGAGCCCTGGCGGCCACCGGGCAACTGGAAAAGCAGACGGCCTTCGTTCCCATGCTGGACGGCTTCGTCCACGTCCCCTACGACGACCTCGATGCCATGGATCAGGCCCTCGACCCCTCTGCGGTGGTCGGTTTGCTGATCGAGCCGATCCAGGGGGAGGCCGGCGTGGTGACGCCATCGTCGGACTACCTCCCTCAGGTGGCCCGTTGGTGCAAGGAGCGCAACATCCTGCTCATGGTGGACGAGATCCAGACCGGTCTCGGTCGCACCGGCTCGTGGTTCGCCTTCCAGGGGGCCAACGTGGAACCGGACATCGTGACCATGGCGAAGGCCCTCGGGAACGGCGTGCCGGTGGGAGCGTGCTGGGCGCGGGCCGAAGTGGCGACGGCCTTCCAGCCCGGAGACCACGGGAGCACGTTCGGCGGCCAGCCACTGGCCATGGCCGCCGTGCGGGCCACCCTGGAGGTCATGGAACGCGAAGACGTACCAGGCCGGGCCGCGGTGACGGGGGAGTACCTGGCCTCCGGGCTGGCCCGTCTGCCCGGTGTGTCTTCGGTGCGCGGGGCCGGACTGTTGCGGGCGGCGGTCCTGGCCCATCCGTTTGCCTCCGCCCTGGCAGCCGAGGCGCTTCGGGACGGCCTGGTGGTCAATGCACCACGGCCCGATGTGTTGCGCCTGGCGCCGTCGTTGCTGGTCACCACCGAAGAGGTCGATCAGGCCCTCGCCATCCTGCGGCGCATCCTGACCCGGCTGACCGCCGTCTACGGGCTGGGCCGGACCGATCCCGCAGCCGGGTCCCCTGGACCCGGCTCACACGAGAAAGAAGCACCATGACCTCCCTGCCGACACGGCACTTCCTCGAGGTAGACGACCTGTCGGTCGAAGAACTCAATGACATCCTGGAACGCTCGGAACGGGCCAGGTCGGAGTTGGGTGCACCCCTCGGCGGACGTGGTGTGGCCCTCGTGTTCGAAAAGCCCTCGAATCGGACCCGGAACAGTTCGGAGATGGCCGTCGTCGACCTCGGCGGTCACCCCGTCTACATCCAGGGCGGCGAGGTCGGACTCGACGTGCGCGAGAGCGCCGAGGACGTGGCACGTACCCTCGCCTC
>CAITPI010000051.1 GCA_903894295.1 uncultured Acidimicrobiaceae bacterium | reverse complement strand
GTGCACTCGGCGTTGGCCCCTGAATCGAGCAGCACGGTCGGCCAGGCCCGACCCAGTTGGGGAATGGGCGTGGCAATGGCCGGCCGGATGACGCTGGGCAGGCGCCCCATCCGCAGAAGGGCCGACGCCATAGTGGCTCCGGTATTGCCGGCCGAGACCATGGCCATGGCCTGTCCGTCCCGCACGGCTTCGGCGGCGCGGACAAGCGACGAGTCTTTCTTGCGACGGACCCCGAAACTCGGATCCTCATCCATCCCGATGACTTCCGACGCGGCCATCACCGCCAGGCCACCGGTGTCACCCATGGCGTCCGGCGGTCCCACCAGCAAGACCGAGATGTCGGTCGATGCCGCGATCTGACGGGCGCCGGCCACAATGGCGTCGGGGGCGTGGTCGCCCCCCATGGCGTCAACCGCCACCGGAAGGGCGGCGAGCTCAGCTCCGGTTGGACGAGAGTCGCCCCGGGCCACTAGTCGACTTCGATGGCCTGCCGGCCTTTGTACCAGCCGCAGGTCGGACACACGACGTGGGGAAGTTTGGCGTTGGTGCACTGAGGGCACACCGAGCGAGCCGGAGTCTTCAGGACCCAGTTCGATGCACGGCGGCTGCGGCTCTTTGCCTTGGAGGTCTTTCGCTTTGGGACGGCCATAAGGAGAACATCCTAGGCCATTCTTCAGGCCGGTGGATCACGCAGCGCGTCAAGGGCCGACCAACGGGGGTCACCGGCCGGTTGACAGGTGCACGGGGACTCGTTGAGATCGGTTCCACAGACCGGGCAGAGCCCCCGGCACTCCTCGCGGCACAACGGGGCAAGGGGCAGCCCGAGCAGGACGGCGTCCCGGGCCAGGGGCTCGAGATCGATCTCGTCACCGGTCAGCGGATAGGCGTCTTCGTCGGCATAACGACCGGTGGTGGGGGCGAAGCGTTCCCGGACATCGGCCTCCACCATGCCGGAAACCGGTCCACCACATCGACGGCACTCCGACGTCCACGGCGCTTTGACCACGCCCTGGGCGGTGATGCCGCCCGGATCCGATGTGAGTTCCAGATCGACATCGGTCACCGAACCGTCGGGCACCACCACGCCGACAGCGGCCAGGCCGTTGATGATGCCGTCCCGATGCTCGTGGCGCGACGTTCCGATGGCCTTGCGCAGCGCCGCCACCTGGACGATGAACGGCCGGGCCGGCCGTCTCGTTCCCTCCTGGCCCAAGGCGGTGGCCATGGCGGCTACGCCAGGTCTTGGTCGAAGAAGCCTTCCGACTCTTCGTGCAGGCGCGACGCCGGTTCCGCCTCGTCACCGCGGTTCGCCGTGGCCGGCTCCACCATGTTCATCTGGGGCAACGGCACCGCCTGAAGTTTCTCGCGCCCACCCTGCACCGTTTTCAGGGTGCGGTCCAGAACAATCTCGAAACTCGCCAGTTTCCGGTCGACAAAATCTTCGACCTCATGGATCATCATGCGGGAACGTTCGTTCGCCTCGTCGATGATCTTCTGGGCCACCTGGTTGGCCTGGCGGACGATCTCCGTGCGCTGGACCATCCGCTCGGCCTGGACCCGCACCTCCTCCATCAGGGCGTCGGCTTCGCGGGCCTTGGAGGCGATGAACTCGTCCTGCTCACGGAGCAGCCACCGGGCCTGACGCACCTCCTCGGGCATCTTGATGAGGATCTCCTCGAGCAGGTTGACGACCAGTCCCTGGTCGACCAGCGCCGAGGTCGACAGGGGCATCACCCGGGCGTTCTGCACAAGGTCGAGAACCTCGCGGACCAACGCCTCCGCTTCCGCCGGATTGCCCGGAGTGATGTCCACTTCTCCATCGTCGAACGTGTCACTCATTGGCAAACTTCTCCTCAAGGCGTTGCGCAACCACTTCCGGCACGAACGCCCGCACGTCGCCGCCGTAGCGGGCCACCTCCCGCAGGAGGCGTGACGCGATGAACGAATGCGCCGAACTTGTCGGCAGGAACAGGGTCTCGACGCCGGAGAGTTGCTTGTTCATCTGGGCCATCTGCAACTCGTTTTCAAAGTCGGAGACCACCCGGAGGCCTTTCACGATCACGCTGGCTCCAACGTCGCGGGCGACATCGACGATCAGGGTGGAGAACGCCACGATGCGGACGTTTTCCACGTGGGAGAGCGTGGCGGCCAGAATCTCTTCACGCTCTTCCAGGGTGAAACACGCCTCGCTCTTCTGCGGGTTGCGCACGGTGGCCACCACGACCTCGTCGAAGAGACGGGCGGCCCGTTCGATGACCTCCAGATGTCCGTTGTGGACCGGATCAAACGAGCCGGGGACTAACGCAATCGTCACGGGAAACCTTTCTACGCCGTCCGAAACGGACGGACCACGGTGACGATGGTACCCCCGTATCGTTTGGATTTGAGGCTTTCCCATCCGTCCGGTACCGCAACCTCGGAACCGGACTCGAGGACGGCCAGATCGACCGGCAGCGAGGCGATCAACGCAGGCCACTGGTCGAACCCGTAGGGCGGGTCACACAAGGCAAGGTCGAAACGGGCTTCGGTGCGCGTCAACCAGGTTGGGGCGTCGGCCCGGATGATCGTTGCGTCCCCGTCGCCTTCGGCCTCCGACAACCCGACCCCGGCCAGGTTGTCCCGGATGGTCGAGATGGCCAACGGATCCTGGTCGACAAAGGTCACGTGGGTTGCGCCCCGGGACAACGCTTCGATACCCATTGCCCCCGAACCGGCAAACAGGTCGAGCACCGAGCGCCCGTCGACCCCACCGCGCGAATAGAGGATGTCGAAGACCGCTTCCCGCACCCGGTCCAGGGTCGGTCGGACCGAAGCGGAAGCCGGGGCGGTGAGTTTTCGACCCCGCAGTTCACCTCCGATGACCCGCACGGGGGAATCGTACCGGCAAGTCGTCAGCTCTTGAACAGGAACGCCGCTTCTTCGTCATCGACGAAGACCCGCAACTCCTCCACCAGAAGGGGGTGTCCAGTCAGCGTCGGGTCGCCAGCCACCACCTCGACCGCCAGTTGACGGGCCTCGGCGACCAGGTCCCGATCCGAGAGCAGCCGGGCCAGCTTGAGATCGCTTCTCCCCTTCTGGCGGGCACCAAGGATGGTGCCCTCACCCCGGAGCAGGAGATCCACATCGGCCAGTTCGAATCCGTCCGAGGTCCGCTCCATCGCCTCGAGCCGGGCCGTCGCCTCGTCGCTCGACTCTTCGTCGGACAGCAGGAAGCAGTACGACGGGGCCGAGCCACGGCCCACCCGACCCCTGAGTTGGTGCAGCTGGGCAATCCCGAACCGGTCGGCGTCCTCGATCACCATCACGGTCGCTTCGGGCACATCGACACCCACTTCGATCACGGTGGTCGCCACCAGCACGTCGAGCCCGCCCGAACGGAACCCGGCCATGACGCGCTCCTTGTCGGCGGCCTTCATCTGGCCATGCAACAGCCCGATGCGAAGCCCGGCCAGGTCCTCCCCGGCCAGCCGCTCGGCCTCGGCGACCGCCGATGTCGCCTCGATACGTTCCGAGCCCTCCACGAGAGGACAGACCACAAACGCCCGATGACCGGCCGCCACTTCGTCACGCACCCGCGACCAGGCTCGCCCGTGCCGGTCCCGGCCCCGAAGCCAGGTGGTGGCAATCCCCTGACGGCCGGGTGGCAGTTCGTCGATGATCGTCATGTCCAGATCGCCGAACACCACCATGGCCGCGGTGCGGGGAATCGGCGTGGCCGTCATGACCAGCAGGTCGGGATCGGCCCCGGTGCCGTCTTGACCCCGGCCCTTGTCACGAAGGGCGGCCCGCTGTTCCACACCGAACCGGTGCTGCTCGTCGATGACCACCACACCCAGTGAATGGAACACGACTTCGTCGACCAGAAGGGCGTGGGTACCGACCAGGATGTCGAGTTGTCCGGTGCGGAGTTCGTCGTGCAACCGGCTCCGTTCGCCCGCCGGGGTGCGGTTGGTCAACAGGGCGCTGCGCAACGGCCGCCGGCCACCGAGACAGCCGGGGTCAGGCACCGACAGGCCGTCGACCAACCGGGCCACCTCGGCGGCGTGCTGTTCGGCGAGCACTTCGGTGGGGGCCATCAGTGCGCTTTGGTGACCACCCTGGGCGGAGATGAGCATGGCCGCCAGCGCCACCAGCGTCTTGCCGGCCCCGACATCACCTTGCAGCAGGCGGTGCATCGGCAGGGGTGAAGCCAGATCACCGGCGATGGCCTCGATGGCCCGGCTCTGGGCATTGGTCAACTCGAAGGGCAAGGCCGCAACGAACTGTTGCCACAGGTTGTCCTCCGCCGAAGACGGGGCGGTACGGTGCCGGATGCCCCGGGCGTCGTCTTCGAGGCGCCGCTGGCGGAGGACCAACGCCAACTGCAGCCGGAACAGTTCGTCGAAGGCGAGCCGACGCCGGGCCGGCTCCACCTCGGACATGGCTTCGGGTCGGTGGATGGCATTGAGCGCCGTCGTACGGTCGATGAGCTGCACCCGGTCAAGCCACGGCTCCGGCACCGGATCGGCGAGTGGGCCGGCCCGCTCGAGTGCCTCGGCCACATACCGGCCGAGCCGGGCCGAGGTGAGCTTCACCTTCTCGGTCAGCGGATAGACGGGGAAGATCCGGCCGCGGTCCGGCCGGGCCTCCCCGTCCTGGCTGGCCAGGGCCAGTATCTCCACCTGGGGCCCGGTCATCTGGAGCGCATTCCGGAACGACGTGACCGGACCGAAGAACAACGCAAGGGTGCCCGGGGGAAGCTGTCCGGCCCGCCACGCCTGGTTGAAGAACGTGACCCCAAGCCGCCCGGTCGGATCCGCCACCGTCACTTCGACCCGACCGGGAGACCGTCGGCCCTTTCCGTAACCACCGCCGATCTTCTGGACGCGGACCACCTCGCCGAGGACCGATGCCTTCTCCCCGGCCCGGAGCTGGTCGATCGTCACCAGACGGGTGGCGTCGATGTACCGGCGCGGGTAGTGGGTCAGCAGATCAAGGACCGAAGCCAGACCGAGGGTGGCGAGATCTGCCTCGGCGGCCGGTCCGACGCCCTTCAGGACCGACAGGGACAGCCCGGCCAGTTGCCGGAGGCGGCGACCCGGTGAGGGTTGGTCCCCGGAGCCCGATCCACCCGGGATGGTCACTCGATGGAAAAGAGATACGGATACAACGGCTGGCCGCCGTGGTGAACCTCCACCTCGGCCTCCGGCCGGTGCTCCTTGACCCACTCGGTGATCCGGCGGGTGTCGGCCGCCCCCGATCCGTCCCCTTCGATGATGGTGACCAGGTCGTGCTCGGCCGTCATGAGCTGGTCCAGCAGTTCACACGCCACAGCAGCCAGGGAATCGGCCACCACCTCGATCCCGTCCCGCGACAGGCCCAGCCAGTCACCGGTGGCGATGGGGCCGGCCGGAGAGTCCGAGTTGCGCACGGCCCGGGTCACCTCTCCCGGCACCACCCGCCGGGCCGACTCCTCCATGGCCGCCGCGTTCACTTCTCCACTGGCTTCGGGGTCATAGGCCAACAACGCGGCGAAGCCTTCGGCGATGGTGTCGGTCGGCACGACCCACACCTTCTTGGCGCTCAGTTCGTCCACCCGGTTGGCGACCGGACGGATGTTGGAGTTGTTGGGCAGCACGATGACCTCGGCCGAGCGCATGGCGTCCACCGTCTCCACGAGTTCGGCGATCGACGGATTCATCGACTGGCCACCGGCGATCAGTCCTTCGACGCCCAGTGAGCGGAAGATGCGTCCGATGCCGTCGCCACTGGCCACTGCCACCACTCCGGAGAGCGAAACGGGTCGTTGCACCTCGGGCGGCACCAAGTCTTCGGCCACCGCCGCCTCGCGGACCCACCGCTCTTCTTCCACCTCGTCAAGGAGATCGGTCACCCGGATCGACCGGGGTCGACCGGCATCAAGGCAGGCTTCGATGGCCGCCCCGACGTCGTCGGTGTGGATGTGGCAGTTCCACAGGCCGTCGCCGCCGACCACCACAATGGAGTCACCGAGTCCGGCCCAGACCTCCTTGAACGCCGGGATGGTGGCGTCCTCCGCCTCGAGGAGGTACATCACTTCGTAGCGCAACCCGGCCAGCGCCTTGTCTGCTTCGTCGATGACCGAGTGGCCTTCCGGGCCGGAAAAGACCGGGCCGGCGTCAAGATCGGCCACCGCATCGGCCACCGGCATGGGTCGACCGTCGATCGTGTGGAGTAGTGCGTCAAAGAGCAGGAGCAGTCCGGTGCCACCGGAATCGACCACACCGGCCTGGGCCAGCACGGGCAGCATGGTCGGAGTCAGGGCCAATGCTTCGGCGGCTCCCTGCCGGGCTCCTTCCACCACGGAGAGCAGCGACCGGTCGGCACCACTTTGGCCTTGCGCCCCTTCGGCGGCCCCCCGGGCCACCGTGAGAATGGTCCCTTCAACCGGTCGCATGACCGCTTCACGGGCCAACTCGTCAGCCCGGGCAAGGGCGTGGGCCAGATGGTCCGGGCCCGCCAGACCGTCGGGTTGGTTCAGACCTTCGGCCAGCCCGCGCAGGAGTTGCGAGAGGATGACTCCGGAGTTGCCACGCGCCCCCATCAGGGACCCGTGGGAGATGGCCCGACACACGGCTTCAAGGTCGGACCGGTCGACCGTCTCGAGTTCCTTGACCACCGACTCCAGGGTGAGGGACATGTTGGTGCCGGTGTCTCCATCCGGAACCGGGTAAACGTTCAGGCGGTTGATGACCTCCCGGTGCTGCACCAGGCCGTCGCGGAAGGACGAAATCGCCCCACAAAGTGCGTCTGCCGTCAGGGCGTCCAGGACCTCCATGGGCAGGATGCTAACCTTTACTGCTTACCCCGCGGTTCTTTTGGCCGCAGCGATCTCAAGAGGAAGTCGGATCAACATGGCAGCAGTGTGTGAAGTCTGCGGCAAGAAGCCTTCGTTCGGCATGAACGTCAGCCATTCCCATCGGCGCACCAAGCGTCGCTGGAATCCCAACATCCAGAAGGTGCGGGCCATGGTGGACGGATCACCCAAGCGACTGCACGTCTGCACGTCCTGCATCCGGGCCGGCAAGGTCACCAAGCGGCCGGTCCGCAACATCCCGGCCTGAGCGGTCCGGGCGGCCGGCCTTCGCCCTTGGCGAAGTTCCCTACCGCACCCGCCGAAAGCAACCCAGGAGACCTTCGGGTCCACCCACCACTGCGGTAGTAACGCGGGTCCGCTTCTGTCCGGGCCATCCCCGGCAACCCCGGGCCGAAAGGTCCGGGCCCCTCAGAAGTTGTGGCGCCAACCTGGCGCCTCTGGTTCGCCGCCCCGAAGGCGCAGCGTCCCGGCGTGGTCCGTGCAGCGACCGACGACCACGGGAGGTCGCAGTCCGGCCTCGGCGAAAGCGGCGATGAGCCGTTGTGGATCCGGAGTGGAAAGAATCAGTTCGTAGTCCTCTCCACCGGACAACGCCTCCTCCTCGCTGGCCCCCGGGGCGACCGGCACGTCGTCGATCTCCGCTCCAACGCCCGAGGCCCGGGCCAGGTGGCCGAGATCGGCCCAGAATCCGTCCGAGACGTCGATGGCTGCCCGGGCGCCAGCCTGCCGGGCCAGGATCCCTTCGGCGATCCGGGCCACGGGCCGCCGATAGGCCGTCTCGGGTCGAACGCCCGATGTCCTGCCGGACTCCCTGTTGCCGGGAGCCCCGCCGCGCAACTTCCGGAGCCCGACGGCCGACCCCCCAAGTGGCCCGGTCACAAGCAAGGTGTCTCCCGGACGGGCTCCGCTTCGCAGCAACGCCGGCCCGGGACCGTCCAGCACTCCGCAGGCGGCCACCGAGACCACGAGGGTGCCGGAACCCGACAGGTCGCCACCAACGACCGCGCAGTGCGACTCCGTGGCCGCCTCGGCCACCCCCTCCATGAGGTCGTCGAGGTGGCTGCCCGCCGGAGCCGCCACCGATACCAGAAGGTGGGTCGGGCGCCCACCCATGGCACCGAGGTCCGACACAGTGACCATGACGGCCTTGTATCCGATGTCGCCCCACGAGCAGAACCGACGGTCCACGTGCACTCCGTCCACTACGAGATCCGTCGCCCACAACTGCCGGTCGCCAGTTGGCTCCAGCAGGGCCGCGTCGTCGCCGATACCCGTCTCGGTGGCGGCAAGTTCACAGCCTGCGTCATGGGCCGCCGTTGTGAAACGGGAGGCCAGTCGACCGATTATTGTGAATTCGTCCTCGGGGACGGTGTTGTCGTCGGAATTGGGCTGGGCCACACTCCTTGCCTAGCATGGGTGTCGGTCACCACACCCGGAAACGACAAGACCGTCACCAGCGACCCGACCTGTCCGAGGGGACCAGACGAGCAATCGGCGCCAGAGGGTGCCCGTGCCAAGGAGGAAGTTCAGAGTTATGCCCCCCACCGAGAACAAGAAGCTGATTGCCTGGGTGGAGGAGGTTGCTGCGCTGACCGAACCCGACCGGATCGAATGGTGCGACGGCTCGGCCGAGGAGTACGACCGCCTGTGCCAACTTCTCGTGGATGCCGGGACTTTCACCAAACTGTCCGACGCCAAGCGCCCCAACAGCTACTGGGCCCATTCCGACCCGGGTGATGTGGCCCGGGTGGAAGACCGCACCTACATCTGCTCGGCGGACGAAGCCGATGCCGGCCCGACCAACAACTGGCGGGATCCGGTCGAGATGCGCTCCACCCTCACCGACCTCTTCCGGGGTTCGATGCGGGGCCGGACCATGTACGTGGTGCCGTTCTCCATGGGCCCGCTCGGCTCCTCCATCGCCCATATCGGCGTGGAACTGACCGACTCTCCGTACGTGGCCGTGTCGATGCGGATCATGACCCGCATGGGCCGGGGAGCACTCGAGGTCCTCGGGGCCGACGGTGACTTCGTGCCCTGCCTGCACTCGGTGGGCGCTCCCCTGGCCGACGGCGCCACCGATTCGCCATGGCCGTGCGACGCCGAGAACAAGTACATCGTCCACTTCCCCGAAACCCGGGAGATCTGGTCCTACGGCTCGGGCTACGGCGGCAACGCCCTGCTCGGCAAGAAGTGCTTCGCCCTCCGCATCGCCTCGGTCATGGCCCGCGACGACAACTGGCTGGCCGAGCACATGCTCATCCTCAAGCTGACCTCGCCCACCGGCGAGACCCGCTACGTCACCGCCGCCTTCCCGTCGGCCTGCGGCAAGACCAATCTCGCCATGCTGATTCCCACGCTTCCGGACTGGAAGGTGGAGACCGTCGGTGACGACATCTGCTGGATGAAGTTCGGAGCCGACGGACGGCTCTACGCCATCAACCCCGAAGCCGGATTCTTCGGGGTGGCTCCGGGCACCAACAGCCACACCAACCTCAATGCCATGCTCACCCTGAGCGGCAACGCCATCTTCACCAACACCGCCCTCACCGATGACGGTGATGTCTGGTGGGAAGGCATGACCGACGACGCTCCGGCCCATCTGACGTCGTGGAAGGGCGAGGACTGGACGCCGGAAGCCGGCACCCCGGCCGCCCATCCGAACGCCCGCTTCACGGTGCCCGCCTCCCAGGATCCCGCCATCGCCGCCGAGTGGGAAGATCCGGTCGGCGTGCCGATCGACGCCATCCTCTTCGGCGGGCGCCGGGCCTCGGTGGTGCCGTTGGTCTTCCAGTCCCGCGACTGGGAGCACGGTGTCTTCCTCGGCTCGATCATGTCGTCCGAGACCACAGCCGCCGCGGCCGGTGCGGTCGGCAACCTGCGGCGCGACCCCTTCGCCATGCTGCCGTTCTGTGGCTACAACATGGCCGACTACTTCGCCCACTGGCTTGAAGTTGGCGCCGGGGCGGCGCCGGAGAAGCTGCCCAAGGTCTTCTACGTCAACTGGTTCCGCAAGGGCGAAGACGGCCGGTGGCTGTGGCCCGGTTACGGAGACAACTCCCGGGTTCTCGAGTGGGTGTTCGACCGGGTGAGTGGCGGCGGTGAAGCCGTCGAGACCCCCATCGGTTACGTGCCGGCTCCGGGCGCCATCGACGTCAGCGGCCTTGACGTCAGCGCCGAGGACATGGAGGAGCTCTTGAACGTCAACCGGGCCGAATGGCAGGCCGAGGTGCCCAGCATCCGCGAGCACTACGCCTCCTTCGGCGACAAGATTCCCGCTGCCCTTCACGCCCAGGTCGACCGGCTCGAAGCCGACCTCGGCTGAACGGCTGGCTGGTCTGGAGGCGATGTCTCACCGGCGGTTTTGTCGCCGGAGGGTCGTCGGTTCGCGACTCCGGCGTTCGGCCCGGAAGTAGAGCAGACCGCCCACCCCGGCACAGGCGGCCATGACGTCGTTGCCCGCCGGGATGGGCAGCGACAGGACGACCGGAACCAACGCCCCGAGCACCCACATCAGTTGGAGTCGGGTCTCGAAACGGGCGAAGGCCCGACCGCGGTCGAGTTCCTGCACGTGCTGTTGGACCAGGGCATCGAACGACGGCTTGGCCATGGCGCCGGCCGCTCCGACCCCGAAGGACACCACGGCGAGGAACGCCCGGGGTGGATACAGTCCCCCGGCCAGGGTGACGGCAAAGACCAGGGCCAGGGAGACCAGCAGCATCTGGGGTTCGCTGAGATAGCGCCGGAGCCGGCTCACCACGAGCACGCCGACCAGGGCCCCGGCCGTCAGGGCGCCCACCACGAGACCGAACCACCAGGTGGCGGCGTCCTCCCGGCGAAAGCCGAATGCCAGCAGGAACGTGAGGAAGCCGAGCACCCCCTTGAGGACCGACATGGGGCCGAGCGCCCGCATCGCCTCGGGGTCGGCCAGAGGCCGGAACAGGGCCAGGTCTTCGGCATCGCCCTCCCACCGGTCCGCCCCCGAACCGGCTTCGCCGTCCGGGCCGGCCGCCTCGTCGGCGATCCCCTCTGCTCCCGCCACCGGCATCGCCCGGGCCCGGCGTAACTGTCGCCTGTTGAGCGAACGGTCCCGGCGGACCGGCAGGCGCAAGCCGGCCGCCACCGCCGCCACAAAGACGAAGAGATCGGCCCACAGCACTCCAGGCGCCCCCGCCAGTTTCAGGATCCCGAGGGCCGGAAGGGCAAACACGAAGCCGGCCAGCGACGCCAGCAATCCGAGCCGGGCGTTCATCGTGGCGAGGTCGGGTTCGATCCGTTCTTCGCCGGTGACCGGATCGTCGACATGGATCATCGGCGTGCCGTAGGGCGGAGTGTCGTCGGGCAGGCGACCGGTGGGGTCAAAACGGTCGGGTTCCCCCACCGAGGTGACCCCCTCGGTGGCCCGAGGGCCTTCGGCCACCTCCAGGGCGGCGATCTCGGGCACCAGTGCCCCCTTGGTCACCAGATAGACCTTGGAGAGGACCAGCATCAGGAAGGCCTCGGGAAACAGGAGCAAGGAGTGGATGTCGCGGGCGAGGAACGGACAGAGGGCGGCCCGTCCAACCGCCGAGGCAACCACCATCGCCCGCCGGGCCCCACGACTTCGATCCACCAGCGGTCCGAGTCCGGGCGCCACCACGGCGAAGGGGCCCATGGTGAGGAGAAGGTAGAGCAGTACCTTGTCCTTGGCCGCGGTCGGCGAGATCGAGAAGAAGAGCGATCCGGCCAGGGAGACCGCAAACAGCGTGTCTCCGGCGGTCATCAGAACGTGGGTCAGGGCCAGTCGACCAAAGGGGCGCTTCTGGTCGAAGAGGTCGGCGATGGCCTGGCGGGCCAGACGCAGAAACCGGTCACCGCGCTCTTTCAGGCCCACCCCCGCATGGTAGGTCGGGGGTGGGCGCGGGGATAGCATGGGAAGGTTGCAGAGGTTGCCGAGGAGGAACTCATGCCGGTGGGTGGATACGTACTGATTCAGACCGAGGTCGGCCGGGCCGCCAGCGTGGCCCGCGAAGTGTCCGGATTGGCCGGCGTGATTTCGGCCGAAGGGGTGACCGGCCCGTATGACGTGATCGTCAAGGCCGAAGCCGAAACCGTGGACGAACTGGGCCAGATGGTGGTCGGCCGCATCCAGTTGATCAAAGGAATCACCCGCACCGTCACCTGCCCCGTCGTCCACCTCTAGCGCCAGTGAAGCTCTCCGACTCCCCCGCCGTGGTGGCGGAGCGCACTGTGGCCGCAGGGGTGTCCGACGTGTGGGATCTTGTCGTCGACGTCTCCTTGCCGGCCCGCTTCTCGGGTGAACTGCAGTCGGCCGGTTGGCTCGATGGTGAACAGCCCGGACCTGGTGCCCGCTTTGCCGGAACCAACCAGTTGGGCGACAGCACCTGGACCACCGTGTCGACCATCGTCACCTTCGAGCGCCACCATGCCTTCGTCTGGGCGGTCGGGGACCCGGACGACCGGGTGGCCACATGGGGCTTCACCCTGGAGTCCGTCGGCCCGGCAACCACCCGACTGGTGATGCACGCCCAACTCGGGACCGCACCGTCGGGCCTCACGGCCGCCGTCGGTCGGGACCCGGGCCGGGAAGAAGAGATCGTGGCCTACCGGATGGACGTGTGGAAAGCCGGCATGGAAGCCACCCTGGACGGGATCGCCGCACTGGCCGAAGCCTCGGCGACCTGATCAGGCGATGGCGCCGCCCTGGCGCAACTGCGCCACCTCGTCGGCCGCCAGACCCCACTCACCCAACGCCTCGTCGGCTCCGTGACCCGGATACGGCGGCGGACGGCGGATGGACCCGGGCGTTCCGAGGAACCTCGGCGCCGGAGCATTCTGGGTCACGCCGGCCACCTCGGTGAAGGTGCCGCGATGACGGTTGTGGGGATGGTCGGGGGCTTCGTCCAGCGAGAGCACCGGGGCCACGCAGGCATCGGTCCCGTGGAAGATGGCGGTCCATTCGTCGCGGGTCTTCGCCGCGAAGATGGCTGCAAAGCGCTCCTTCATGGCCGGCCAGGCCCCCCGGTCCATCTGGGGTGGAAGTTCGGCCCCCTCGAGATCCAGTCCCCGGAGGAGCTCGGCGTAGAACTGGGGCTCGATGGCTCCGACCGCCATGTAGCCGCCGTCGGCGGTCTCGTAGACCTCGTAGAAGTGGGCACCGGTGTCGAGCAGGTTGGTTCCCCGCTCCTGCCACATGCCGGCCGCCTTCAAGGTGAACGTCATCGCCATGAGGGAGGCTGCTCCGTCCACCATGGCGGCATCGATGACCTGACCCTGGCCGGTGGAACGGGCCGACAGGATGGCGGCCACCATGCCAAAGGCCAACATCATGCCCCCACCGCCGAAGTCGCCCACAAGGTTGAGGGGTGGCACCGGGCGCTCGCCGGCCCTTCCGATGGCTTCGAGGGCCCCCGAGAGGGCGATGTAGTCCACATCGTGGCCGGCGGCGGGTGCCATCGGGCCGTCCTGCCCCCAGCCGGTCATCCGTCCGTAGGCCAGTTTCGGGTTGCGGGCCAGGCACGCGTCAGGACCCAGACCCAGGCGCTCGGCGACCCCGGGTCGAAAGCCCTCCATCAAGCCATCGGCCTGCTCGACGAGTCGGAGCACCAGGGCGACACCTTCGGGATTCTTCAAGTCGACGGCCACCGACCGGCGGCCACGGTTCATGAGGTCGATGTGTGGTGCGGAGTTCGGCGGATAGGTCGCCCGGTCCGAACGGTCAATCCGGATGATGTCGGCCCCGGCATCAGCCAGCATCATGCCGGCAAAGGGCGCCGGGCCAAGACCAGCCAGTTCGACGATGCGAACGCCGGCCAGAGGCCCGCTCATCGACGTCCCCGGTCGGGATTCGAAACGGAGTCAACAGCATTGGTCATGGCGGGATCGTGGCCCGAAGAGCACCGTTGGGTCAAATGGACCCGCCCTCGCCGGTTGTGGACCACGCCCATGAGGTGACCGGTGCTCACGAGGCAATCAGTCGGGCGATGCGGCCCGAGTCCACGTCGTAGCGCCAGCCTTCCACCCGAACTTCGGGGGGCAAGAGCGGGCACGAGCGCAGTCGTTCGACATCCTCGGCCAACGTGGCGTCGGGATCGGCCATCGTTCCGAACTCCCACCGGTCCTCGTCGACGGCATCCGGCAGTTCGGCGGCGATCTCCGCCCAAACCTGCTCTTCGGTCCGGGACGTCATGGCACAGTGGGTGTGCTGCATCACCGCAATCTCGGAGACGTTCAGAAAGTGGGTGGCCAGGATCAGGGACCGCAGCATGTCATCGGTGACCCGGCCTCCGGCGTTGCGCATGATCTTGGCGTCCCCGGGCGCCAGACCCAGCATGGCCAATGGCTCGATCCTGCTGTCCATGCAGGTCAGCAGGGCAAATCCCTTGGCGGCCGGCGCTGCGATTCCCGACAGGCGGAACTCGGTGGCGTAGCCGTCGTTGGCGAGAAGCAGATCGTCGAACATGGCCCCCACTATGGCAAAGGGAACGGGTCGTGGCTAACCAATCGGGCCCTGTCAGGATGGCACCATGGAAAATGGCCGGACCACAGGACATGGAGCAAGGTCGGCGTTCGGCGCCGGCCGGGTCAACCTGATCGGCGACCACACCGACTACGCGGCCGGCCTCGCCCTGCCGATGGCCCTCGATCTTGGGGTGACCGCCGGTTTTGCCTCCGATCCCGGAGACCGGTTGCTCATCCGCTCGGATGCCCTGGGCGAGATCACCCTGCCTGTCCCGTCGAGTCCCGCCGGTTGGAAGGCGTTGGCCGCCGAGGCCGACAACGAACGGGCCTGGTTCCGCCTGATCCTCGTCGCCCTGGGTCGCGCCGGGGTCGCCGGCGGAGGCGAACTCACGTTTTCCTCGACCTTGCCCATCGGCTCGGGCCTGTCCTCCAGTGCCGCCTTGCTGGTCGCCCTGTGGAAACTGTTCCATCCAGGTCGGGCCGCATCCCCCTGGGAAATCGCCGCCTGGTGTCAGGCGTGCGAGCACGATATCGGCGCTCCGGTCGGGCTGATGGACCCGTTGGTATCGGCCGCCGGCGGGACCGGGGAGGCCCTGTTGGTCGATTTCGGCGGTGAGACCCTGCAGCCGGTGGTCCTACCCGAGATGGCCCGGTTCGTCATCTTCGACTCGGGCGAACCCCGACAGGTGGCCACTTCCGCCTACGCCGAACGGGTCAAACAGGTCCGCCAGGCCACCGAGATACTCGGGCCCCTCCCCCAGGCCATGGAGGCCGATCTTGACCGGTTGGTCGACGATCTTCTGGTCCGCCGGGCCCGCCACGTCATCACCGAGTGCGCAAGGGTACGCCGGTGTGCCTCGGCCCTCGGGACCGGAGACCTCGTCGTGGCGGGTCGACTCATGACGGAAAGCCACCACTCGCTCGCCGCCGACTTCGAGGTGTCCACCCCGGTGCTTGACGATCTGGTGGACCGACTCCTGGCCACCGAGGGCGTGCTCGGAGCCCGACTGACGGGTGCCGGCTTCGGTGGGTGCGTGCTGGCCCTGACCACCTCGGGGGCATCACCCGACTGGTCGTCATTCGTCGGACTACGTCGCTTTGGACCGTTCGGTCGAGGAGTGCACGAACACATGCCCGCCGGAGGGCGCCCGCCACGCTGACGGCTGATGCTCCGCCCCGTCGACCCGGCGCCGGGGGCGCAACGCCGGCACCAGCAGTCCGGCCACACCGCCGTAGGGGGCCTGGTTCATGGCCCGAACCGTTTCTCTCCCGACGACGTCGCCCGCCCACATTGGCTCACCGGTTTCAGGTGATTGCAGGGCCGTGGCCACCGGAAGTCGGGTAGGGCCAGCAACAGGACCGGGTCGGGACCACCCACCGCCCAACAGGGAACCGGTTGTGGTGGATGACCGTCCATGCCCGCCCTCCTTCTACCCACTTCGATTCGTACCCGCCGCACTACGCGACGTTCCGGCCGACTGACCATTGTGCTCTCCGACCGCACCATGCATCCGGCGTCAACTCCAGTAAACGACCACGACGTCTCTTCCGCCACCGCCCAAAGTCCCTAATCACCAGTTCCCGTCTTCGTCGGGTCTGATGCCGGTGACGGGAATCCGGCGGTGCACGAGGCGCTGGAAGGCGGCCACGTGGCGTACATCTTCAAAGACGAACACCTCGGGCTCGGCCCAGACGCCGACTTCCAGACGACCGGCACCCACCAGACGCTGGAGGATGCCCTGGCGGCGGCGGAGGAACTCGATCCGGGCCAATGCCACCTCGAAGTGGTGGCCGCGCAGCAATCCCCAGGTCTGGACAAGCCGAAGCGAGGTCAACACCAGGTGGTTGGCAATCCACTTGGCGAAGCGACCCACGAACCACAGGCACAGCAATCCACAGATGATTCCCTCGGCCCAATGGACCGGAGGGGTCGAGTGGGGCCACGCCACGTCGAGGACCACGCCCGTTGACACCGCGAACAGGGCCAGGACAAAGGGCCAGAACAGATACGCCCAGTGGGGACGGGTGTCCACCACGACCACTTCGCCCGGCAGGAGTTCCAGCCTCCGGGCCGCCACCAGCTCAGCCCAGTTTGCCGGCGATCGATCCCGCCGAACGCAGGACCGTGCCGTCCGCTCCGGCCGCCGAGTACCCGTGGGTGGGCCGCTGCCGGGCTTCTTCCAACAGGTCGGCCAGCTGGCGTGCGAACGGAAGGGGCGGCTCCACCCAGAGATAACGGGCCAGTGATCCGGGAATGGTGTTGACCTCGTTCACCACGAAGGTCTCGCCATCGGACAGGAAGTCGATCCGGGCCACCCCCCGCACCCCGGCCACCGCCGAAATGGTCGTTGCCGCCTGGCGCAACCCGGACGCCAGGGAGTCGGGGATCACCGCCGGCAGTTCCCGGTTGGCACCGGCCATGCCTTCTCCGGCGACGTACTTGTCGCGGTAGTCGAGGATGTCGGCCGTCGAGGTGGAGCGGATGGGACGCTCGATGGCGGACAGGGACAGTTCCGGCCAGGTTCGCACTGCGATCTGGAGGTCGAAGAGATCGGGACGGTAGGGCTCGAGAACGGCGCCGAAGCGCAGGTGGGGATTGGCCGACAACCGGGCCTGGGCGGTGGCGAAATCCTGCACCACATCGATTCCGATGGACGAGCCGCCAAACCGGGGCTTCACAATGTAGGGACCCTCGTACTCCGGGGCGGGTGAACCCGCAGCGAGGGCCACCCGGGGCAGGGTCGCCAACCCGGCCTGGTCGACGACGGCTCCGAAGGCGAGTTTGTCCATGCCGAGCGCTGCGCCGGCCACGGTCGGGCCGGAGTAGGCGATGCCGGCCAGATCGAGCACCGCCTGCAACGTGCCGTCTTCGCCCGGACCGCCGTGGCAACAGACCAGGGCGGCGTCAAGTTCGATGGCCCGGCTGCGACCCAGTCGGCCACCGACCTCCACGAAGCCACCACCGGCGCCGGCCACCAGGTTCAGGCGGGACGATCCCCGCGGGACGCCTTCCAGAAACGCCTCGGCCTCAAGGGCGGGATCAACCTCGAACCATTCACCGGTCTTGGACCAGTAGAGGGCCTTCGGCGTGCGGCCGCCGGAGGCGAGGCCCCGGGCCGCCTGAAGTCCGGTCAACACGCTGACGTCGTGCTCGGGAGATGGACCACCGAAGATGACGGCGACGTCGGACACGGGCAGGAACTCCTCAACTCGATGGGCAGGTCGGCGGCGAGCGTAGCGCGCGCACCGGATGGGTCAAGGGTAATGGTCCGGCAGATCGTTCTCGTACAACACGGCATCACCCGGCCCCAGGTTCTTTCGCACCCAGTCGACCGCCTGCTCCCGTCGGTCGACCTTCACGACATTGACCGGTGATCCGGCCGCGCCGGCCTCCTCCAGTCCCGAGACCAGGGCCCGGCGGTTGGTATGACCTACGACCACGAAATCCGAGACGACCCGGGCCGAATCGGCGGCCCAGCGGCGGTTCTCCTCGAACTGTCGGGAGCCAAGTTCAACCATGCCCGGCGACACCACCGCCCGGCGCCCGGTCGGAGCCGACGCAGTCAACACCGACACTCCACTGGCGGCTCCGGCCGGGTTGGAGTTGTAGGTGTCATCGAGAATGGTCGCACCTGTCGCAGACGTTGAGGCTTCCAGTCGGTGCGACGCCGCGCCGAGATCGCCGAGTCGGCCCACCAAGGCAGCCACGTCGACGCCGAGGGCTCGGCCGACGGCCAGGGCACAGGCGACGTTGGTGGGCTGCACCCCGGACGGCAGGTGGACATCGCGGGCCACTTCGACCCCGTCGACCAGGACCACATGGGCATCACCGTCCGCCCGCACGCACACCGATGCCCCGGAGTCGGTGGCCGACACGGCGACCGGAGCCTTGCCTTCGGTCGCCAGTCGTCCGGCGAGCCGGGCCAGATGGGGATTGTCGACGTTGAGGATGATCGTCTCGGCCCCCTTGAGGATCTCCGACTTGGCCTCGACGATCCTGTCCTCGGTGCCGAATCGTTCGAGATGGACCGGGCCGATCGCCGTGATCACGCTGATCTTCGGCGGACACCACGAGCAGAGATCCGCGATCTCGCCCGGGCCGTAGGTTCCCATCTCGGCGACAAAGACCTCGGTGCCGTCGGCGAGGTGCTCGTTGACGGCCCGGGCCAGACCGGCCCGGTTGTTGAAACTGGCCGGGGTCACCACCACGTTGCGGGATCCCCCGACCAACTGGGCAACATGCCCCTTCGTCGACGTCTTTCCGTAACTTCCGGTCACCGCCACCACAACCGGGGCAACCCGGTCCAGGCGGTCCCGGGCCTCGGTCACGTAGTACTGACCCAGACGATGCTCGAGCGGAGCGGTCCGCCAGCACGCCAGATCGACAAAGGCCGGCACCAGCAGGCCGCCCAACACGCCGAGGGCGGCCACATGTCCCACAACCAGTCCGAACATGATCCAGACCACCATCACCACCCCACTCACGGCGGCCAGGGTGCGTAGTCGCCGGGTCCATGCCAGCTTTGACGTGCGACCGCGAAGCGACAGGCCCCTGGGGGCCAACACGACCACCACGACGGTCAGCACTCCGGCCAGCGGCCAGCGGAATGCCAGGACGCCCGCCACCACGGCCACCAGGAGGCCGACGGGATTGACGACACCGAGACGCCACCAACGCCAGGCGAATCTGCTCACCGACCCACCGAGATAGTGCTCCCGCTGGGCCACCCGCAACCACCGGAGGGAGGCAACCGCCATGGCGACCACGGCGAGGGTCAGGACTCCGTAGTTCACAAATGCCGTCATGGCCGTCCGCCCACCACCAGTTGCCTGAGGGCCTCGGGGGCCTCGGTCGGAGTGAGGTGACCAACCCCGGGCAAGGTGACAAGGGCAGCATCGGGGAACATGGCCTCGGACCGCGTGGCGACCTCGAGGGGCACTTCGGTGTCGCCCTCACCCCACAGAAGGTCCACCGGCGCCGCGATGTTCGCCAGTTCGGCCGCATAACTCTCGGCGAGGATCTTCACAAAGGTGGCCCGCATGGTTCCCGTGGCCGCCCGGTAGTCCGGCGATCCATGCTGCTGGCGAAGCTCTTCCATCCTCCGGTCACCGACAAGTCCGAAGGAGTGGAGTTTGCGGGCCAGGCGGAACCCGGTGGCCGGCTTTTTCCGGCGACCTTCGCGGTCAAGCAGGGGGACGCCGGTCAGTACCAGTCGCCCCACGCGGTCAGGAGCCAGTCCGGCCAGTCGGATGGCAACCCGTCCGCCAAAGGAGTGCCCGACCACCGTGAAGCGCTCGGCCATTACTCCGGGCTCGCCGATCAGTTCGAGCAGGGCCCGGGCGTACTCCTCACTCCCCCACCCGGAATCAGGCGGTGGCGTGGCGCCGAATCCCGGCAGGTCGAGTGCGACAACCGACACCGGACCGGACGCGAAGGCCGGGGCAAAATCCTCATGACTCCGCCGCCAACCATGGAGAGCCAGCACTTCGGCCGGTCCGGAGGGTCCCCAGGTCGCCCCGAAGAGGGAACCGTTGGCAAAGGACTTCAGCACCGACCCACCCTACCGATAGCCTCGGCCTTCGTGGCATCTTTCCGACCTTCCGACCCGACCGAGGCCGACCGGGCCCTGGCCGGTCTCACCGGGGCCCAACGTCAGGCCGTGGAGTCGGATGCCGCCACCTTGCGGGTCCTGGCCGGGGCGGGATCGGGCAAGACGCGGGTGCTCACCCTGCGGGTGGCCCACCGCATCCACCATGGCACGGCCGATGCCGACCACACCGCAGTCTGCACCTTCACCCGAAAGGCAGCCATCGAGCTGCGCCAACGACTCTCGACCTACGGCGTGGAAGTCTCCCGACCGGGTCGACCGGACCAACCACCCGGCCCCGGAGTGCGAACCGGGACCCTGCACCAGTTGGCCCTCGCCATCTTGCGCCGGCACGCCCGGGACATCGGCCAGGCACCCCCGGAGATCCTGGAGAACCGCTTCATGCTGCTTCGCTCGCTCCTGAATGACGCCGCCCGGGCCTCGGCCCTTGAGCAGGAGATCGGATGGGCCAAAGCCCGGGGCCTGTCCCCCGCCGGGTACCCGGCCGCAGCCCGACTCCACGGCAGGTCCACCGGTTCCGGCGCCGCAGGCATCGTGGAGGGCTTCGCTGCCTACGAGGAAGCCCTGGGCCGGCGTCGGGTACTCGACCTCGACGACGTCCTCCTGCGATCGACGGCCCTGATCGATGGCGACCCTTCCGTCGCCGAACAGGTCCGCTGGCGCTACCGGTACCTCTTCGTGGACGAGTTCCAGGACATCAATCCGGCCCAGTTTTCGTTCATCCAGGCCGTACTCGGCCGGGAACCCGACCTCTGCGTGGTAGGCGATCCCAACCAGGCCATCTATGGCTGGAACGGGGCAGACCCGACGTTGTTGGATCGACTCGGCGACCACGTCCCCGCGTTGGCCACCGTTCGCCTCGACGACAACCACCGCTGCACGCCCCAGGTCGTCGCCGCCGCCAACGCCGTGCTGGGCGAGCGGCAAGGACCGCTCCCCCGGTCGGCCGGCCAGGACGGACCCCGGGCCACCCTCACCGAGTTCGCTGACGGCACCACGGAGTCGGAAGACGTCACCACCCAGATCCTGAACGCATCGGACGAGGGGGCGCCTTGGTCGACCATGGCCGTGTTGGCCCGGACAAACGAACAGCTCCGGGTGCTCTCCATGGCCCTCAAGCGGGCCGGGGTGCCCCACCGCATGGCACCCGGACCCGAGTCTCCCCCCGAGGAAGTCGAAGGGGGCGACGTCGTGGAGTTGGCCACATTTCACCGGGCGAAGGGACTTGAGTGGGAGTCGGTCTGGATCATCGGGCTCGAGGACGGATTCGTCCCGATCTCCCATGCCAAGGATGCCCTGTCCCTGGCGGAGGAGCGCCGCCTCCTTTACGTCGCCCTCACCCGGGCCGGAACAAATCTGCACTGTTCATGGGCCAGGGAACGGACCATGTCCAACGGGCGGTCGATGGACAGGCAGCCGTCACCGTGGCTCGCCAATGTGGCCCGTGTCGCCAAAATGCGCCGCGGGCGAACCGGGCGCACAAGCACCGCCGAGCGGTTCGCCGGTCTGCGGGCTTCGCTCAGCCCCCAGCCGGATCGCAGTCGATGAACACGGCCGTGTGGTCCGAGGGCTTCTCTCCCTTGCGGGCATTGCGGTCGATCAGGGCATAAGTGGTCCGCTCCGCCAGCATCCGGGTGACGAGCAGGAGGTCGATCCGCATGCCGCGGTGCCGGTGGAAGGATCCGCCCCGGTAGTCCCACCAGGAAAAGAGCCCGGCGTCCGGGTAGACCTCCCGGAAGGCATCGACGAGACCCCAGGCTTCGAGATCAGCCAGAGCGGCCCGTTCCGGCTCACTGACATGGGTCATCCCGACGAGTTCCTTGGGATCCCAAACGTCGCGGTCATCGGGGGCAATGTTGTAGTCACCACAGACGGCCACCGGCTGCTCCGGGTCGCACTCGTTGGTCAGATGGTGGCGTAGCCGTTCCAACCACAACAGCTTCGCCGGATAGTGCTCGTCATCGAGGGCCCGGCCGTTGGGAACATAGGCCGAATAAACCCGGACCCCGCCGCAGTCGGCCCCGATCAGACGGGGTCCCTGGTCGTCGTCCTCGTGGCCAAGTCCGCGGGTCACCCCGCTCAGTCCCACCCGACTGACCAACGCCACCCCGTTCCACCGGCCGTCTCCGAAATGGGCCGACTCGTAGCCGAGTGCGGTAAATGCCTCGTGGGGAAACGCCGCATCAGCCTGTTTGGTCTCCTGCAGACACAAGACATCAGGTTCGGCTTGGGAGATCCACTCTTCGACCCGACCCAGCCGGGCCGTGAGCGAGTTCACATTCCAGGTCGCGATGCGCACGTCAGGCGACCGCGTCCACGAGGACGAACAGCAGGTCGGCCTCACAGGCCAACTCGCCGTTCACGGTGGCCCGGCCCGTTCCCTTGCCGGCCCGGGCCGACATACGCGTGAGTGCCACCTCAAGCTCCAGGATGTCTCCCGGTATCACCTGACGGCGGAAACGGGCCCGCTCGATTCCACCGAACAGCGGCAACTTGCCGGCGTAGGCCGGATCCGCCAGAACCGCTACGCCACCCAGTTGGGCCAAGGATTCGACCATGAGAACACCGGGCAACGTGGGTCGTCCCGGAAAGTGACCGGCAAAGAACGCCTCGTCGCCGGTCAGATGCCAGGTCCCGGTCGCTGATTGCCCAGGAGCGACTTCGAGTACTTCGGTGATGAACAGGAAGGGAGGTCGATGGGGCAACAGGTCTTCGGCGCGCACGCCTTGAGGCTAGTGGAGCGACCTGCTCAGTCGTCTACGCCGGCCAGGAAAATTTCGGCCCGACGATGGGGAGCGTCGACCGATCGAAGGACAAACCGGCGGGTCTCCCCTTTGGTCAGCACCGTCCGCGCCTTCACCGGAGCCGGTTGACCAAGGCCCTTCAGTGGCACGTGGCAGAGCATCCCGTCCACGTCCACATGAGCGCCATGGGAAGTGAACGCCGTCACCACGCCGTCAAACTCGCTTCCAACCGGATGGTTGGCCAGAAAGGTCACAAAGGGCAGGGCTTCGTTGAGCGGTTGGATGGCCGGTCCCCGGTTGCCTGAAGAACCCGGTGACAACGCCCCGGGCGGTGCCGCCTTCATCTCGGCGGCCGTGCGACCCACCTCGGCCTTGCCGGCGTTGGTGGCCCTTGCCGTCGATTTGGTCGCCTTGGTGGCTTTCGCGGCCTTCGTGGCTTTTTCGGTCGACTTGGCCGCCTTGGTGGCTTTCGTGGCTTTGGTCGCCTTCTCGGTCGCCTTCGTCGCCTTGGTCGCCTTGGTCGCCTTCGTAGCTTTTTCGGTCGACTTGGTCGCCTTGGTGGCTTTCGTGGCTTTGGTCGCCTTCTCGGTCACCTTGGTCACCTTGGTGGCTTTCGTGGCTTTCTCGGTCGACTTGGTCGCCTTGGTGGCTTTCGTGGCTTTGGTCGCCTTCTCGGTCACCTTGGTCGCCTTGGTGGCTTTCGTGGCTTTCGTGGCTTTTTCGGGTTCCGGTGACAACTCGGCCGCAGTTTCGTTGCGCTCCGCCCGTCGCGCCTGTGCTGTGACCGCTCGGCTCTTGGGTCCGCGGACGGGGCTTCGGGGAGTGAAGATCCAACCGACCCCGGGAACCGGTTTGCCGCCGATCAACCGGCCGTTGTCAAAGAGCCACGGTCGCTCCACATGGAATTCCTGGAAGGAGTCGTTCGACAGGACCAGCGCACCGGACTTCTCGGCAATCCGCAGGATGAATCCATCTCCCCGGCCGATGGCCCCGGCCGGCGGGGTGATCATCTCGCCCCGTTCCAATGCCTCTTCGAAGGCAGCCAGTTCCGAAGGATCGATGCGATGTCCGAAACTGGCGTCGACGACGACAATCACATCGGCGGAGGCAAACCCCCGATACTCCTCGAGGAAGGACTGAATCGCATCACGCAACTGCTGCAGGCTGGGCAAGGTCCGGCCCTCGGTGGCCAGATTTGACCCGTCCACGACGATCTGGCGTCGGGCCGGTGGTTCAGGAGTCATCTCACTCTCCAGTCAACCACTTGTGGCCGACAACGGGCGCCATGGCTCAGCCAATGGCCCGCACCAGCAGGTCTTCCTGCTCCAGTCGGTGAAGGGCCCCGCTGCCTGAAGCCGGAGAGGCCGATTCGGCCCGCGTGACGTGTCGGAGTTGACGGGTGTCGCGCAGCAGTCGGTGGAGGCGGCTGTGGACGAAGTTCCAGGCGCCCATGTTCTCGGGCTCGTCCTGGAGCCACACGACCTCCCGGGCCGCCGGATACGAATCCAGAACCGTCTGGAGGTTGTCCTTCGGCCAGGGGTAGAGCTGTTCCACCCGGACGACGGCGACCGGTGCACCCGTCTGGTCCCGGCGGGCCATGGCGTCGTAGGCGATCTTGCCCGAACAGAGGACGATCCGCTCGACGGACTCCCCGTTTGTGACGTCTACGTCGTCGAGAACCTCGGCGAAACTGCCGTCGAGGAACGCTCCGAGCGGCGAACGGGCCTCACGGGCCCGGAGCAACGACTTCGGTGTGAACACCACCAACGGCTTGCGGATGTCCCCGCGGACCTGGGCCCGCAGGAGGTGGAAGTACTGCGCCGCCGAGGTGGGCTGGGCGACCCGGATGTTGCCCCGGGCACACAGGGTGAGGAACCGCTCGATCCGGGCCGACGAGTGTTCGGGCCCCTGGCCTTCGTAGCCGTGAGGCAGCAGCATGACCAGACCTGAATGCTGCCCCCACTTGTCCTCGGCAGCCACCAGGAAGTTGTCCACGATGATCTCGGCGCCGTTCCAGAAGTCACCGAACTGGGCTTCCCAGGCGACCAGTGCGTCCGGTGCCTCCACCGAATAACCGTATTCAAATCCCAGACAGGCGTACTCGGACAAGAGGGAGTCGCGCACCGTGAAGTGGCCATTGGCCAGATGTTCCAGCGGCACCCACTCGCGGCCGTTCTCGTAGTCCACCAGCACCGCATGGCGATGGGAGAACGTGCCCCGACGGCTGTCCTGGCCGGTGACCCGTACGTCGGTGCCTTCCAGCAGCAACGAGCCAAAGGCGAGGGCCTCGCCGAGGGCCCAGTCCACCTGGCCGTCGGCCACCAGTTCATCCCGTTGTCCGAACTGGCGAACCAGTTTCGGGTGGATCGTGAATCCCTCCGGGGCCGACCTGACCACCTCAACCAGGTCACGCAGTACCGATTCGGAGATTCCGGTCGGCACGGCCGGAATGTGGAGATCGGGCACCACGTACTCGTTCAGCACGGCCACGGTCTCCTCCGGCGCTTCCGCCCGGGTCTCGTCGAGCGCAGCCTGCAGACGGGCCGAGAAGCTGTCGAGGGCCTGCTCGGCCTCGTCCAACGAGATGTCGCCCCGGCGCACCAACGACTCCGTGTAGAGCTTGCGCACCGAACGCTTCTCGTCGATCAGGCCGTACATGAGGGGCTGGGTGTAGCTCGGATCGTCGCCTTCGTTGTGGCCATGCTTGCGGTAGCAGACCATGTCGATGACCACGTCCTTGTGGAAGGCCTGGCGGAAGCCGAAAGCCAGCCGGGCCGCCCGGGCGCAGGCTTCGGGGTCATCGCCGTTCACGTGGAAGATCGGCGCCTGGACCATCTTGGCCACGTCGGTCGGATAGACGGACGTGCGGGCCGCTTCCGGCGCTGTCGTGAACCCCAGCTGGTTGTTGATCACGATGTGGACCGTGCCACCGGTGCGGTAGCCGGAGAGCCCGGAAAGGTTGAGGGTCTCCGCCACTACGCCCTGACCGGCAAAAGCGGCATCGCCGTGGAGAAGGACAGGGAGGACCGGAAACTCCCGGGGGGCTTCGACGGCTGCGTCGTCCCCGGCGTGCCGCCAGGCGAACATATCCTGCTTGGCCCGGGCCATGCCGACGACTACCGGGTCGACGGCCTCGAGGTGGGAAGGATTGGAGGCAAGGGTGACCGGCAGGGTGGCGCCGGTTCGGGCGGCAAAGATCCCCTGGGCGCCCTTGTGGTACTTGACGTCACCTGAGCCCTGCACGGACTCGGGATCAAGGTTGCCCTCGAACTCCTCGAAGATCTCCCGGTAGGACTTGCCGACGATGTTGGCGAGCACGTTCAGGCGACCCCGGTGCGACATGCCCATCACGACTTCGGACACTCCGTCGTTGGCGGCCGCCTCGAGAATGGCGTCGAGGATGACGATGGCCGACTCGGCGCCTTCTAGCCCAAACCGCTTCTGGCCGACGTAGCGCGAATGGAGGAACCGCTCGAACACCTCGGCGGCGTTCAACCGGTCCAGCACATGACGTTGTTCATCAGGACCAAGATGCTGGCTGACCCCTTCAACGTGTTCCTGGATCCATCGCTTCTGGTCCGGGTCCTGAATGTGCATGTACTCGACGCCAAGGGTGCGGCAGTAGGCCTCGCGGAGGATGTGGAGGATCTCGTCGAGCGTACAAACGTCCCGGCCGGCCAGTCCGTCAGCCACAAATGGCCGGTCCAGGTCCCAGATGGTCAGTCCGTAGTGCAGTGGATCGAGTTCGGGGTGCAGCTCGGGTGACTCGGCATCGAGGGGATCCAGGTGGGCGATCAGGTGACCCCGGACCCGGTACATGTTGATGAGGGTCTGCACATGCACCTGCTTGACGAGGCGCAGGTGGATGCCTTCGTCTTCGCTCTCCGAGGCGTTGACGTCGCGCTCCCAGTGCACCGGCTCATAGGGAATCTGCAGACTGGCAAAGATCTCTTCGTAGAAGTTGTGGTCACCCTTCAGGCAGCCCTCGACGTAGGCCAGAAACATGCCGGATTCGGCGCCCTGGATGATGCGATGGTCGTAGGTGGAAGTAATGGTCACCGTCTTGCCGATACCCAACTCGGCCAGGGTCCTCGGGTCGGCCGCCTCGAAACCGGGAGGGAACCCGAGCGCACCAACGCCGATGATGGCTCCCTGGCCCGGCATCAGTCGTGGCACCGACTGCACGGTGCCGATGGTTCCCGGATTGGTCAGGGTCACCGTGGTGCCGGCGAAGTCGTCAGCACCGATCTTGTTGGCATGGATCTTGCGGACCAGATCCTCGTAGGCCCCGACAAAACTGCTGAAGTCGCGGGTATCGGCCTCGGTGATGCAGGGAACCAGCAGCGACCGGGAGCCGTCCGACTTCTCGACGTCCACCGCCAGGCCCAGGCCGACATGGGCGTGACGCACCACCCCGGGGGTTCCCTTTTCATCCACCGAGGGAACGAACGATGCATTCATCGACGGTATCGCCATGAGTCCCTTGACCACGGCAAATCCGATCAGGTGGGTGAAGCTGACCTTGCCGCCGTTGGTGCGCTTCAACTGGGTGTTGATGGTGGCCCGGTTGAGCTCGAGCAACTTGGCTGGAACCACCCGGACACTCGTGGCCGTGGGAACGCCGAGCGACTCCTCCATGTTGGCCACGATTCGACCGGCCGCACCACGCAGGGCCTTGGCCCCGTCAGGCATCTCCGGCGGAGACGGGGCCGCGGGCGGAGGTCCCGCCTGCTCGGCCGGCGGGCCGGCCGGCGAAGCGGTCCTTGCCGCGGCCGACCCGCTCGGTCGGCGGTAGTCGGCGAAGAACTCCCGCCAGGATTCCGAGACCGACGTCGGGTCCTGGGAGTACTTCTCGAACATGTCCTCCACCAGCCAGGCGTTGGGCCCAAATGCGCCAGCGACATGGTTGGCCATGGGTGTCTCGTCCTGCGAAGCCGGGGGGGTCATGCGGTCCAGACTACCGGGACGCCTTGCCGGCCCTGTCGGGTCGGACCGTGGCTTGCGTTAGCGTCGGGGCATGGTCGGACCCACTACTTCAGTCACCTGCACCTTCCCGTTTGAAGCGGCCCACCACCTGCCCTGGCACTCCGGAAAGTGCCGTAATCCCCATGGCCACTCCTACCGGTTGGAGGTCACCGTGTCCGGTCCACTCGACGAACACGGTGTCGTCCTCGATTTCGACGTGCTCCACGAGGTGGTCAACTCCCTGATCATCGACGCCTGGGACCACCATGACCTGAACGACCTCTTCGCCAACCCCACCGCCGAGCATCTGGCCCATGAAGCGTGGCGCATCCTCGCTGCGGCTGGACTCGATCTCGGGGAGATCCGATTGTGGGAAACCGCCGACTCCTTCGTGACCTTGCGAGCCGGTTCGTGACGGCCGACGGGCGCCAGTTGGTCGTGCTTTCGGGCGGCCTGGATTCGACCGTCTGCATGGCGCTGGCCCACGCCGAGAGCGACGTGGCACCGCTGGCCCTGACCTTCGACTACGGACAACGTCACCGCACCGAGTTGGAGCGGGCGGCCGGAGTCGCCGGTTTCTACCGGTCCGAACACCTCGTGGTCCATCTCGACACATCGGCCTGGGGTGGCTCCGCCCTGACCGATGATTCCCTGGAGGTCCCCGACGCCGCCGACTCCACCGACGGCATCCCGGTGACCTACGTGCCCGCCCGCAACAGCATCTTCCTCGCAGTGGCACTCGGTGTGGCCGAGGCCCGGAACCTCGGAGGCGTCTGGATCGGAGTCAACGCCATCGACTACTCCGGCTACCCCGATTGCCGGCCGGCGTTCATCGACGCCTTCCGTCAGGTGGCAGCCACCGGCCAGAAACGCGGTGTGGACGGCGACCCGATCGCCATCAACACCCCGCTGATCGACCTCACCAAGGGTGACATCGTCCGTCTGGGACTGTCCGTCGGAGCGCCCCTTGACCTCACCTGGTCCTGTTACCGGGGTGGGGCCCATCCGTGCGGCACCTGCGACGCCTGCGTGCTGCGGTCCCGCGGTTTTGCCGAGGCCGGACAGCCCGATCCCGCCCTCGACCGATGACCCTCTTTGTTTCCGAAGTGTTCTCCGCCATCCAGGGTGAGGCTGCTCTTGTGGGCGAGCGCCAGATCTTTGTCCGGCTCATGGGGTGCAACATCCGCTGCCACTACTGCGACCAACCCGAGGCGCTCGAGAAGACCGCGGGCACCTGTCGGATGGAACAGACCGCCGGACGGCGGGACTGGGTCGGGATCGCCAGCCCGATGGATACCGAAGTCGTCCTGGAGGCAGTTCGTCGCCTCGCCGACCAGGTGCCCCATCACTCGGTGAGCCTGACGGGAGGCGAGCCGCTCTTCCAACGCCGGGTGGTTCCCGATCTCGTCACCGGACTGGCCCGCCTCGGGACCAGGGTCATGCTGGAGACCAACGGGACCTTGCCCGGTGCGCTGGCCGAGGTGGCGGAGGGGCTGTCGTTCGTCAGCATGGACCTGAAGCTGCCGAGCGTTGACGGCGAATCGGTGTCGGAGGCCACCCAGGAGGAGTTTCTCCGGACCTGCCTCGACCTTGGCCTCACCACCTGGGTCAAGCTGGTCGTCGGCCCCGCAATCGACCGCATGGAGTTTGCCCGGGCCGTGACCATGGTGGCCGAGGTGGCCGGATGCTTCCCCGGGCCGGTACCGGAGCTCTTCCTCCAGCCGTTGACCCCATTTGCCCTGGCGTCCGAGGCACCCGGTCCGGACCTGATGCTTGAACTTCAAGCGGAGGCACTGCGCCTTCATCCCCGGACCCGGGTCATCCCCCAGACCCACAAGGCGATCGGCCAGCTCTAGCCACCCGGGCCCCAAGGGCCACGTCGGGCATCGGGGGATCGGCGGCGGGGCGTGCACTTTTCCTCCGCCTGCGCCCATATCGCTCCGGACCCGGACGCGCTTCGGCGGTGGAGCCGGGATTTCCCGGGCGCCACCGCCGAAGAGGTACTCCTGGTACGACTGGAGCTTCTGGAACTAGCCCTTGATCTTCGGGGCCGGCGCCTGGCCGTTGACGACCTTCTTGAACGAAGCGCCGGCGGTCACCTTGGGGTTCTTCGACGCCTTGATCTTGATGGTCTCACCGGTCTGCGGGTTGCGACCGTCGCGGGCGGCCCGGGCGGTGCGGTCAAAGGTCAGGAAGCCGGTGATGACAACCTTCTCGCCCTTGGCCACGTTGGCGACCACGACGTCTTCGATGCCACCCAGAACGGCGGCGACATCCTTGGCGGCAACTCCGGTGTGGGCTGCGACGGTGGTGATGAGGTCAGTTTTGGTAAGGGGCACTGTCTCTCCTTGTTGATCGGTTAGGACAACAGAATGCACGATTCCGCGGCGAAATGTGTGCATAGGCCCGCCGGACCCCCAACTGGTGACAGTCTGGACCCCATGACGTCACCTTCTCCGCTCGCGGTGTTTCACCACCACGGGCCGGTGGAAAATGCTCCCCTCGTGGTCCTGGTTCACGGTTCGCTTGACCGCGCCACCAGTTTTTCGCGCGTGGTCCGACGGCTTCCCGACCTCCCCATCGTCACCTACGACCGGCGGGGGTACCAGAACTCGCGGGATGCCCTTCCCCTCAACGAAACGATGGACGGGCACATCGATGACCTGTTCTCCGTGATCGACAACCGCACCTGCGTGGTGGTGGGCCACAGCTACGGCGGAGCCATCGCCATCGGGGCGGCGCTGCGCCATCCCGACGGGCCGATCAGGGCCATCGGGGCCTACGAGCCGCCCCTGCCCTGGTTGCCCATGTGGCGCCGGCGGCCCCGCAACCCTGTGGACCGGCCATCGGCGGAACCTTCGCCGGCCGAACAGGCGGAGGCGTTCTTCCGCCGCATGGTGGGAGACGCGGCCTGGGACCGACTCAGTCCAGCCAGCCAGGAAGCGCGCCAGGCCGACGGTGCCGCCCTGGCCAAGGAGCTCGCCGCCATCCGTTCGTCTGAACCCCCGTTCGACGTGACAACGCTGGCCACCCCGGCCGTCTTCGGTCGGGGTGAGGCATCGCTCGGCCACCACCGGGAATGCGTCCGCTGGCTGGCCGAGGAGACCTTGGGAGCCAAGCTGGTCGAGATCCCCGGCGCCTCCCACGGCGCCCACCTCTCCCATCCCGATTCGTTCGCTGCGTTGGTTCGTGACACGCTGGCGCTGGCTGCAGAAAGGACCTTGCCATGAACATCCTGATCTCCGGCACATCGGGCCTGATCGGTTCGGCGCTGATGGAAGACCTCCGGGCCGACGGCCACGAGGTGGCCCGGCTGACCCGGACCGGGACCCTTGCCACCAAGACTCCCGGCGTCATCGACGTCCCCTGGGATCCCGAGCGCCACTGGCTCGATGTCGATGCCCTTTCGGACGCTGGCCCCTTTGACGGCGTGGTCCACCTCGCCGGCGCCGGGATCGGTGACCACCGCTGGAGTCCGTCGCGCAAGGAGGCCATTCTGGCCAGCCGAACCGCCTCGACCTCGCTGTTGGTCGAGGCCCTTCTCCCCCGCCCTCCGGCCGTGTTCGTCAGCGCGTCGGCCGTCGGCTACTACGGCGACACCGGGGATCGCGCCGTGGACGAACAGAGCCCGGCCGGTTCGGGCTTCCTGGCCGACGTCTGCGTCGCCTGGGAGCGCTCCGGTCGACCGGCACTCGAGGCCGGCATCCGCACGGTCTTCCTGCGTACCGGAATCGTGCTCGCCCCGACCGGTGGGGCCCTCGGCAAGCAGTTGCCGCTCTTCCGTCTGGGCCTCGGCGGAAAGATGGGGACCGGGCGTCAGTACCGGAGCTGGATCTCCCTGAAGGACGAGGTGGCCGTCATCCGACGGATCCTGGATGATCAAAGCCTGAACGGACCGGTCAACGCCACCGCCCCGGCTCCGGCCACCGACGCCGAACTGGCCCGTCACCTCGGAGCGGCCCTGCACCGCCCCGCCGTCCTCCCGGTGCCGGCCACGGCCCTCAAGGTTGCCCTCGGAAGCGAAATGGCCCAGGAGATGATCCTGTCCGGCCAACGGGTCCTGCCGGCCGCCCTCCAGGCCTCCGGATACGACTTCATCCACCCGGATCTCGACTCCGCCCTCGAGTGGGTCGTCAACTCCAGGTAGGCGACGGGACTCGGATACGCTGGGCAGACAGTTCACAACCCAAGGGGAGTCCATGTCGAACGTGTCTGTTGAAGGGTTCAGCGCCGACGCCCGGGCGTTTCTGGACAGCCATGCCGAGAAGCGACCCGAAGAGACCTTTGTCTGGGGTGAAGGCTCCGATGACGTCAGCCTTTTTCCGGAAAAGACCCCGGAGCAGACCCTCGAGGATCTGGCGAAAGCAAGGACGTGGGCCCAGACCGTCTACGACGCCGGTTTCGGCTGGATTACCGGCCCCACCACCTACGGCGGTCGGGGCCTCACCAACGACCACCAGCGGGCCTACAACGCCATCGCGGGCGATTATCTGACGCCGTCCCAGTCGATCTACGGCATCGGTCTCGGCATGGTGGCGCCGACCATCCTTGACCACGCCACCGAGGAGGTGAAGCAGGCCTACCTCAAGAAGATGTGGCGCGGCGACATCGTCGCCTGCCAGTTGTTCAGCGAGCCGGGTTCGGGGTCGGATCTCGCCTCCCTGACCACCCGGGCCGAACTCGATGGCGACGAGTGGGTCATCAACGGCCAGAAAGTGTGGACCTCAGGCGCCCAGGTATCCGACATCGGGGAGATCATCTGCCGGACCGACCCCGACCTGCCCAAGCACCGGGGCCTCACGGGTTTCGTGGTTGACATGCACGCTCCCGGCGTTGAGGTGCGGCCGCTGCGCCAGATGACCGGAGGGGCGTCGTTCAACGAGGTCTTCTTCACCGACGTGCGGGTGCCGGCGAACCACCTCCTCGGTGACGTGAACGGTGGTTGGACCGTGGCCCTCACCACCCTGATGAACGAACGGGCTGCCATCGGCGGCGGTGGTGGCGGGGTGGGACTGCCGGCCACCACGCGACTGATTGAGGCGGCCAAGGTGATGGGCAAGAGCGGGGACCCCCTGGTGCGCCAGCAACTCGCCAACATCATCATCAACGAACGGGTCGCCCGATACACGAACCAACGGGCCATGGCCAAGATCCTGGCCGGCCAGCTACCCGGTCCCGAAATGTCGCTGGCCAAGATGTCCCTGACGGCCAACATGTTGCGCACCAACGAAGCCCTCGACTCCATCTTCGGTCCGGCCCTTGTGGCCGATACCGGCCAGTGGGGTACCTATGCCTGGACCCAGTACCTGATGGGGGTCCCCGGCATGCGGATCGCCGGCGGATCCGACGAGGTCCTGCGCAACATCGTCGGCGAGCGGGTTCTCGGCCTGCCCAAGGATCCGGCGCCGGCCTCCTGAGTCAGGCCTCGTACACCACTTCACCCGCCACGATCGTCCGGGCCACCGAGGTGGCGAGCAGTTCGCCCGGATCCCCGAGATCGTCGAGGTTCCGGTCCAACACCACGAGGTCGGCCTGAAAACCGGGCTGCAGCCGTCCCCGCCGGTTGTCCAGAAAGTTGGCCCACGCGCTTCCCTCCGTATAGGCGGCCAGGGCTTCGTCGAGCGTGATCGTTTCCTTGGTGTTCCAGGCGTCCCGGCCGGACAGGTCGGACCGGGTGAGCGCCGTGAACAGTCCGACCATGGGGTCCATCTCCGCCACGTTGTAGTCACTCGAGAAGGCCACCCGGGCGCCGGAGTCCATCAGGGAGCGCATGGCCCAGGCGTAACGTTCCCGGGCCGGGCCCACGTTCTCGCGCCACTCGGTGACGATGTCGGGCGCACAGTGCCGGGGCTGGATGCAGGGCACGACGCCGAGCGAGGCAAACCGGCCGATGTCGTCGGCGTGGAGGCACTCGACGTGGACGATCTGGTGTCGACGGTCACCGGGCCCAACCCGGGCGGCCGAGGTTTCGATGGCGTCAAGCGCCACCCGGATGCCCCGGTCTCCGGTGGCATGGATGAAGGCCTGGAGACCCCGCCGGTCAAGGTCCGAGAGGACGTCGGCGAAGTCCGGGGGCGACCAGAAGAGGGAGCCACGGCCCGGATGGTTCGCATAAGGCTCGAGCATGGCGGCGGTGTGGGGTTCGATCACGTCGTCGATGTAGAGCTTGATGGGCCCGACGGAAATCCGGTCGTGCCGGTAGTCGCGGATGAAGGCGTCGATCTCGTCCAGCGAACCGGGTTCCGACTCGGGTGTATGGATCAAGGCCGCCACCAGCCGGGACCGCAGTTCACCTTCGCGGTGGGCCCGTTCGAACAGGGCGATGTCGGCCATGCCGTTCTGGGGCTCGACCACCGTGGTGAGGCCAAAACGGGCCGCCATGGAAAGGTTGGACACCAACTGCTCGTACTGGGCATCAAGGGCGTAGCCGGGCAGGACGGCCTCGAGCGCCGCCTGGCCCCGGGGATGGATTCCCATGGTCGCGAAATCGTGGACCCATCCGGTCGGTTCGCCGGTCTCGTCGAACTCGGGCCGGCCAAAGGGAAGTTCGGTCATTCCCCGCCCGAGGCCCCACCGGCGCATCCCTTCGGTGTTCAGCCAGACGGTGTGCACGTCATAGGAGAAGATCCAGGCCGGCTTGCCCCGGGTTGCCGGATCCAGCATCGAGGCCGTTGGCCGTCCCCCTGGAACCGCCGCGTAGTTCCAACCTTCGGCCTCGATCCACTCGACGTCCGGGTGTTCGTCGAGGTAGGCGGAGATGATGGCGTGGATCTCCTCCAGCGAGGTGGCGCCAAACAGTTGGATGGCCGCCGAGTCACCTCCGAGTCTCACGTGGTTGTGGGCATCGATGAAGCCCGGAAGCACACTCGCCCCACCGGCGTCGATCACCTCGGCCGACCCCTGGCCCCACTCGAGAACCTCGGCGTTCGTACCCACCAGCACGATGGCCCCGTCTTCGATGGCGACAGCCTCGGCCTTCGTCCCGGCCATCGTCCGCACTGCGCCGTTCACCAACGTCGTTTGGGTCATCGCCCAATCATGACCCACCAAGCCGCCACGTTCTCCGGTGTTCGACGGTGGGACCGAGATTCTTGAGCGCCGCCAAATGGTCCGGTGACCCATACCCCTTGTTGCGGTCC
Source organism: uncultured Acidimicrobiaceae bacterium (assembly GCA_903894295.1). Taxonomy (GTDB): domain Bacteria; phylum Actinomycetota; class Acidimicrobiia; order Acidimicrobiales; family RAAP-2; genus Bog-756. Next base: position 5,556 of record CAITPI010000051.1, on the reverse strand, counting down.
CATCCGTAGGCGGGAAACTCTCCGGCCAGCGTTCGCATCAAGGCGTCCCGGGATACCTTGGCCAGCACACTCGCCGCCGCCACGGCCGCACACCGGAGATCTGCCTTGACCTGGGTCACGACAGGTGGAACGGGATCCGGTGACGACGTGCCACCCAGCCAGTTGAAACTCCCGTCCAGCAGCACCAGGTCCGGCCGCTCCATGAGGCCAGCCAGGGCGCGCTGACCGGCGAGCCGCAGCGCTTCGCTCAGTCCCCACTCATCGATCTCCGCCGCCGATGCCACACCCAGGGCATGGTCGTGGGCCCAGGCTTCGATCCTGGGCACCAGCGCGTCCCGCCTGGCCGGCGTCAACAACTTCGAATCCCGCAATCCGGTCGGCATGGCCGGTGTCTCGAGCGTCACGACCACCACACCCACCATCACCGGGCCGGCGATGCTCCCCCGGCCCACTTCGTCCATGCCGGCCAGTCGTCCAGCTCCACTCTCCCGGAGCAGGGCGCGCTCCCGGCGACGGCTCGGCCGTTCAGCGGCCACCCAACTCCGATCGGACAATCTTGCCGAGAGCGTTGCGCGGCAAGGCATCCACCGCCCGGACCAGTCGGGGTCGCTTGTACCCGGCCAGACGGGACGCACAGAACCCGGCGATCTGGTCGGCTGTGGGCAGATCGCCGTCCATGACCATCCAGGCGGTGACGACTTCGCCCCACTCGTCCGACGGGGTACCCGTCACCGCGACTTCCACGACTCCCGGGTAGGTCATCAGCACGTCTTCCACCTCGGCCGGATAGACGTTGTAGCCACCCGAGATGATCAACTCCTTCGCCCGGCCCTGGATCACGAGGTAGCCGTCATCCACATGGCCAAGGTCCCCGGTCCGGAACCATGCCGGGCCACCGGTGTCGTCAGGCCGGAACGACTCTTCGTTGGCGGCCGGGCGCTGCCAGTAGCCGGCCATCACATGGGGACCACGGACGAGGATCTCCCCCGAAGGATCGACCATGGCTTCGACTTCAGGTAAGGGAAAGCCGACCGAACCGGCCCGTCGCTCACCCACGTACGGGTTCGAGGTGTTCATCAGGGTCTCGGTCATGCCATACCGCTCGAGAATCTGCGTGCCCAGCACCTCTGACGCCCGGCGATGGAGTTCGGCCGACATCGGGGCCGAACCGGAAGCACACAGGCGCCAGGAGTGGACGGACGATGGCCGATCTGCCACCAACCGGTGATACATCGTGGGCACGCCGAAGAACATGGTGGCACCGTGGACCCGGGCGGCTTCGCCGACCGCGGTGGGATCGAAGCCCGGCAGCAGCACCGCCGACGCGCCCGACGTGAGGGTTCCATACAGGCCGACGCAGAGTCCGTGGGCATGGAAGATCGGCAGGGCATGGACGAGTCGGTCCTCCGCCGTCCACCGCCAGGCGGCCACCAGACCTTGTGTCGCCGCAGCCAGGTTGTCATGGGTCAGCACGGCACCCTTGGGTGCACCGGTGGTGCCCGAGGTATAACCGATCAGCGCCGGATCCTCCCCGGTGGCCTCGTCCCAGCGGGCCGGAACCCGGTCCGATGGCGGCAGGTTTCCTGGTCGGGCCCCAGGCAAACCGACAAAGCGTTCCGGGTCGTCGGCCACCACCGCAACCGGGCGTGCGTCGTCAACGATGTGGCGGACCTCCCGGCCTGAATACCCCGGATTGACCGGCACCACCACCACGCCGGATCTCAGGGCGGCCACGTGGACCGCGATGGCTTCGACCGACGACGAACACGACCACAACAACCGGTCGCCCGGTCCGACTCCGAGATCCGCCAGTGAGCCGGCGGCGCGCCGGGTTGCCTCGTCAAACCGTTCACCCGACCACCACTGCCCAGACTGCGGCGACCACCACAGGGGGGCCCGAGGCGCCTCGGTGAACCGCTTGGACCAGATCCGGGGCAGGGTCGCCCGCTCGGGCAGTGGTCCGGCCAGATGGCCTGACCACGACCGAAGGGATTGAGCCGGGGCGGTGTCCATCGCCTCCTATTCTTAGCGGAACGGCTCACCGAGGGCCGTCTCCTGCCGGGAGAGGAGCACGTCGTGACCAAGAAGCCTCGTCGGGTGGCGGTGGTTCCCCATACCCACTGGGACCGGGAGTGGTACTCGCCGTTCCAGACCTTCCGGATGCGCCTGGTGGAGACAGTCGACGCCCTGCTCGACCTGATGGAGCAGGATCCGTCGTTCCGCCACTTCCTGCTGGACGGCCAGATGGCGGTCATCGACGACTATCTGGAAATCCGGCCCGAGAACCGGGATCGTCTGGCCGCCCTTACGACATCGGGACGGATCAATGTCGGCCCGTGGTACATCCTCATGGACGAGTTCCTCGTATCCGGCGAGACCATCATCCGCAACCTCCAGTACGGCATGAAGAAGGGCAACGAGTTCGGTGGAGCGCTCGAGGTGGGCTACCTCCCCGACATGTTCGGCCATATCGGCCAGATGCCCCAGATCCTCCGCCAGGTGGGATTCGAGCACGCCGTCGTGTGGCGGGGCGTTCCTTCTGCCATCGACCGGTCGGCGTTCAACTGGGCGGCTCCGGACGGGTCAACGGTGACCGCCGAGTATCTGGTCGCCGGCTACGGAAACGGGGCTGCTCTGCCCGGTGACGCCAAGGCCCTGCTCCGGCGCCTTGACTCACTGATCGAGGAGTTCGAACCATTCACGGGAAGCGACGAGCCCCTGTTGCTGATGAACGGCTCGGACCACTTCAGGGCCCAGGACGGCCTCGGCCGCAGCGTGGCCGAGGCGAACCTCCTGCAAGACGAGGTCTCCCTCCGCATCGAGTCACTGGCGACGTTCCTCGCCACCGCCCACCGGACGGACCTTCCTACCTGGTCCGGCGAACTCCGGTCGGGAGCCCGCTCCAACCTGCTGATGGGTGTGGGGTCCAACCGGGTTGACGTCAAACAGGCCGCGGCCCGGGCCGAACGGGAACTCGAGCAGTGGGCCGAACCACTCAGCGCACTGTTCCTGTCACCCGATGAGTGGCCCGAGAGGTTCCTCCACTTGGCATGGCTGGAGGTCATCCGGAATTCCGCCCACGATTCGATCTGCGCCTGCTCCCACGACGCCGTGGTCGACGCTGTCCTCCACCGCTATGCCGAGGCGCACCACATCGCCACGGGCCTCACGGCCCGGGCCCTGCGCTCCCTTTCCCGCTCCATGGCCGGGGCCGGCCACTTCGTGGTCAATCCGTCGGCGAACGGGCGCAGTGGCGTCGTGGAACTCGTCGTTCCGGCCGACGGCCCTCCGTCCGACGATGTCCAGGTCCTGTCCGAGCAGGCAGGACTGCCGGGAACGATGACCCTCGACGGGGAAACGGTCCTCTCCGTGCTCGGTCTTGTCCAGGGTACCCAACTGGGCCCGGACCTGTACATCACCGGCCTGGATCTGAATGACGATGGGGATGGGATCGATCTCACGGTGGCCATCGGAAGCGAGCCCGGCGACTCGGTGCCCATCGAGGAACTCAAACGCGAGCTCTACACCCGGTTCTCCGTCCAGCCCAGGACCGAAGTTCGCCTGAAGATCGACCAGCCGCCGGCCCGCCGCATCCTGGCCCGCTCCCCGGAAGTGCCGGGATTCGGCTGGAACCGTTTCTCTCCGGCCCCACTAGGCAACCGCGTGAGCACCGACGGTCTTCGGCTCGGCAACACCTTGGTCGAGATCGAAGTCGATCCGGTCGATGGCACATTCACCCTCAACGGTATTCCCGGCTATGGCCGTCTGGTCGATGACGGCGACCTCGGAGACACCTACAACTACTCACCGCCGCCCGGAGACCTTGTGGTCAGCTCACCCGTGTCGGTTGTCGTCTCGACGCTCGAATCGGGCCCGGTGCGGGGTCGAATGGAGATCCGGTCGACCTACACCTGGCCCGACCGGGTCGATCCGGCCACCAAGACACGGAGTGGCGAACGAGACGTGCTGGTGACAACGACTCTGGAGGTTCGGGCTGACGAGCCGGTGGTGAGGATCCACACCGAGTTCGACAACGCCGTCCGCGATCATCGCCTGCGGGTCCACCTCCCGTTGAGAGAAGCCACCCGTACGTCGCGGGCCGAGTGCGCCTTCGACATCGTGGAGCGGGGCCTCGCCGCCGAAGGGCGACCCGAGGAATTCCCCACGCCCACGTTCCCGTCCCGGCGGTTCGTCACGGCAGGAGGCCTCACCGTGGTCCATGACGGGCTGTTGGAGTATGAACTCGTCGACATCGATGATGACGGCGCCCACACGTTGGCTCTCACCCTGCTTCGGGCCACCGGCATGTTGTCCCGGCTTGGCATGTCGACCCGACCCCTGCCCGCCGGCCCGATGGACGCCCTTCGCGGACCTCAGATGATCGGTCCGGTGGCAGTTGACTACGCCCTTTCGACCTCAGGGGACGATCCCTACGCCACCGCTCAGATGGTGCTGGTCCCGCTCGCCACCACGTCGTCCTTCGGTGGTGGCGACCGCAGCCATTCCGGCACAGAACTGGAGCTTTCGGGAGCACAGGTGTCTTCGCTGCGTCGCGTTGCCGGAGTACTGGAAGTGCGGGTCTTCAATCCAGACGACGAGCCGACGGTGGTACGGATCACCGGCCGGCACGGCTGGTTGATGGACCTGAGGGGTCAACCTGTCGACCCCTTTGAGGAGGAGTTCCCCCTCCGGGCGCACGGCATCACCACGTGCAGGCTCGACGACATCTGATCGCCGGTGGCATCCCCTACAGTGCACGTCGTGGCGAAGGACAGGAGTTCGGGCGGCACCGCCCATGACGATCGATGCATCCTCATTCCGGTCAAGGCCTTCGCGGAAGCCAAGCGTCGGCTCCACCTGGCTCTCGATCCGGCCGAACGGGCCAACCTGGCCCGGGCCATGGCCAACCGGGTTGTCGACGCCGCTTTCCCGGCCCGGGTCGCCGTCGTCTGCGACGACCCCGAAGTGGCCGCGTGGGCAGACAGTCGTGGTGCCCTCGTGATCGAGGAGCCAGGAAGAGGACTGAATCCGGCCGTGGAAGCCGGCGTCGACCACCTCCGCGGCATGGGGGTTGCGTGGGTCACGGTGTCCCATGCCGATCTTCCCCGGGCCCGGGATCTGGCCATGGTCGGAGACCTCACCGGCATCACCTTGGTGCCCGACCGTTTCCGGAACGGCACCAACGTCATCACCTTGCCCACGGCTTGTGGCTTCCGCTTTTCGTATGGACCCGGGTCGTTCCAGCGACACCAGGCCGAAGCCCAACGGGTGGGTGAGCCAGTCGTCGTCCTCGATCGCCCTGATCTGGCCTGGGACGTCGACGAACCAGAAGACGTCGTTCCGGTCGCCCCGGCCGGGGAACCTTCCGGCTGACAAACCGGTCACCCGGGCGTGGTCGCGACGATGGGGGCCCGGAGGCCCCCATCGAATCGAACCGCTACTACCCCGTTGGGCAGATCAGCGCCGGGCCGGAGCCTTCTTGGCCGGAGCCTTCTTGGCCGGAGCCTTCTTGGCCGGAGCCTTCTTGGCGACGGTCTTCTTGGCGACGGTCTTCTT
>CAITPI010000050.1 GCA_903894295.1 uncultured Acidimicrobiaceae bacterium | reverse complement strand
GAACTCGTCGGGTGTGAACTCGTCGAGCCGTTGGCCGAGGGTCTGGATGGAGGCGAAGACCACCCGGGCGTCCCGCTGCTTCTCGTCGCCGTAGAAGAGGCCCATGGTCGCCTCGGGATGAACCCGTCGGAAGACATCGCGGCTCTGGGTGAGGATCTCCTCCCGGTGGGCGATGAACAGGATCCTCTCGAACTCCTCCCGGGCGGAGTCAAACGCCGCCAGCCAGGTCTTGCCGAGTCCGGTGGCCATGACGACCAGGCCCGATGGGTAGCCGGCCCGACGGGTGGCAGCCAGTGCCTCGAGCGCCTCGCTCTGGATCCCAGTGGGTCGGGCCACCGGGAGCGGGGGGTCGAGCTCGATTTCGGGTGGTTGGATGCGGCTGGGTGCCATGGCCAACCGCTCGGTGCGGATCTGCCGGTACTGTCGGACAAACTCGTTGGTGAGCGGAACGGCTTGCCGGTCGGCCCACATGGTCTCGAAGCTCGGCATCAGTTCGCCGGTCTGGCCGATGGACAGGTTCCACTCGATGCCACCGGCAATGCCCGATCGGGACAGGTTGGAACTCCCGACGAACGCCTCGGCCCGGGGACCACTCGACGAATGGAACAGGTAGGCCTTGGGGTGGAAGCTCCGTCCCGGCTGGCTCCAGACCTTGACCTCCAAGGTTCCGGTCCCGGAGGGCCGGTCGTTGCCACTGGTCGACGGGTGGCTTCGGGGAACGCTGGAGGACTGCAGGTCCAGCAGGCTCGTCAACGCATCGGGATCCGTGACCTCGAGATAGTCGGTGGTCAGGATCCTGACCCGGGCGTTCCGGCTCAGGGTGTCGGCCAGATGGCTCAGGATGAGATCGAGGCCGGAGCGCATGATGAAACTGACCACGATGTCGATGCGGTCGTACTCGGGTGACTGCAGGCAGCGGACGAGGTGGCTGCGGAGCTGACCTTGCGTGGTCTGGGCGTCCAGCAAAAGTCCGCTGTTGGGGTTGCGTTCCAGTGGCAACGGGTGCACCTCGTGGGACAGGTAGTTCCCCTTCCCGGGAATGACGTGCCGGACTCCGCCGCGGGGATCGGCGACGTCGTTGTTCCTCCGGGGGATCAGATGGAGGTGGAGATGCCCGACGGTCTGGCCGGCCGCCGGACCGGCGTTGAAGCCGACGTTGTAGCCGTCGGGTTGGTAGCGGGCATCCAGAATGTCCTTGACGACGCCCACCAGTTGCATCAAACCGACCTGGGTGGCCTCGTCGGCGTCCCACCAGGTGACGAACGGTCGGTGGGGGATGACCAGGGTGTGGCCCGGAACCACGGGATACCGGTCGAAGATGGCGAAGCCGAACCCGTTGTCTGCGATCCACTCGTCCCGGGGGATGGCAAGGAACGGGGAGTCACCGAACTCCGACGGGGGAAGGGACATCACCCAAACCCTAGCGAGGGGATGCTGCACGACCCGGGCACGGGGACAGCCCGGGCGACAAACGTCCGGGTGGAGTCCTGCCGGGTGGCGGGGCGGAAGCCGTTCAGGGTGTCGTGGGTGGAAACCGGGGTGGCCGGAAACCGTTGGCGGAGCTCTTCCTGTTCGTCTCCATCAACGTCAACCAGCCCGTTGGG
>CAITPI010000049.1 GCA_903894295.1 uncultured Acidimicrobiaceae bacterium | reverse complement strand
GCTGCCGAACCCGAACAGGGCTGACTCCCCCGCAGTCGGTCCGGACCCGGTCCACCGACGAACCAACCGTGACACTCAGCTCGTCTGGCCGGTTTCCCTCGGTGACGCTGCGGATGGACCGCGTCACCTGAGTTTCGGGCCCAGCGGCCTGCCGGCTTCCGCCGGGACCACGAGGGCGACCTAGGTCGTGGAAGAAGTGTTGTCCACGACCGGATCGGAAAGAACGGAGGCGCGCTCGTTTGCCGGTGCTTCGCCGTCGGGCGCGTCACCGGTGTTCTGCGGGTCGGCGGTGACGCTGAACTCGGCCGTCCGGTCATCGTCACGTCGACGAACCGGAGGATCAACCAGAAGCCGGGCCGTGGTCAGGAATCCGGTGTGCCCCACCATCCGGTGATCCGGACGTACGGAACGGGCTTCAATGTGCCAGGTCCGGTACAGCACCTCGGTGGTCGACGCCAGGCCGAACGAACTGTGCTCGAGGGCCTGGCGAAGCTGGGCCGTCTGGTTGATCGTCGGCAGATAGGCCGTCAACAGTCCACCAGGACGCAAGGCCACTTCGGCATGGGGCAACACCCGCCACGGCTCCGGGAGATCAAGCGCCATCCGGTCGAGTCCGCGCTCGTCGATACCTTCGTAGATGTCGCGCAACTCCACCCGATAGGCGGCGTCTTCACCAATCATGGCCTCGACGTTGCTGCGGGCCCGGTTGGCAAAATCCTCCCGGAGTTCGTAGCCGACCACCTCGGCCCCCGCCCGCAACAAGGCCATCGAGAGCGCACCCGAACCGACTCCGGCCTCGAGGATCCGCTGGCCGGGAGCAACGTCGAGTTCCATCAGGATGGCGCCCAGATCCTTCGGATAGATCACCTGGGCGCCCCGGGGCATCTTCACGACCACGTCGGACAGGGTCGGTCGCACCACGAGGAACGGCCGGCCGGCCGCACTCAGGGCGGTGGATCCCTCCGGAATGCCGATGATCCGGTCGTGCTCCACGATGCCGACATGGGTGTGGAAGCTCGTGCCGGCCTTGAGGGTGATCAGGTAGCGGCGCTTCTTGGCGTCCACCATCAAGACCCGCTCACCATCCCTGAGCAGGCTCTTCTCGTTGGAAGATTCCACCTGGGTCAGCGTTTTTTCTTGGGTGGCCGGGAGACCACCGTCAACTGCTCTCCCGGTTTGAGTACGGTCCGGTAGACGACGTCGTTGCGCCGACGGGCCCGGCCAACCATCCAGGCGGCAGCCCCCACCACGAACCATGCCGTACTGGCACCCCGCAGGCCCCGACCCCAGGATTTCCGCTCGATGAAGCGAAGGACAACGTCCATCGATCAGATCCGGCGGACTTCCACCACGGCCGAACGGCGACGACCGCTGCGCCGACCGATGAGGAACGTGACCGCCACGACAGCCACGGCGACGGCCAAACCGACGGTCATCGCCTGTGACCGGACGCCGCTGACCTCATCCTGGACGCCACCGGTGACTTCGCGGAACTTCTCCTGCAGTTGCTCTCGGGTGATCTTCTGGTTTTCGGGACTCATCGACTCTCCTTGGAAGACGCTGAACGCGCTTCACCCTTTCTGATTGACAGCAAGGCGACCGCGGCCACTGCCACCACGACGACGGCACAGATCAGGTACGGAATCCATGACAGGTTCCCGGTGAAGGTCGAGCCTGTCTCGCCCTGGAGAACCCGGAGCAGGCCGACCGAAAGGATGACCAGTCCCACGGACAACGCCACCGATCCGGCGACACCGGCGGCCACGAACCGGCCGAGTCCCTTGAGTGGGTCGAGCGTCTCCTGCTTGATGTAGTCGACGACCATCCGCGTCAGTTCGGTGCCCTGGTCCTTGACGCCCCTCAATCCCTTGCCGTTACCGCTTCGCCCTGGGGCCACAATCCTCCTCAAACAACCTCGTGACCGACCCACTTCTGGGTCAGACCATTGATCAACTATAGACAGGCCCGGCCCGCAGGCGGCCCGATGCCGGTCGGGTCCTTGGTGGGTCAGTCCCGTTCGGTGAGCAGGTACGTCGAACTCGCCCGCACCACCACCCGACCCCGTTCGTCAGTCACCGTGGCCTCGGCGAAGGCGGCCCGTCGTCCGGCCTGGATCACCTCGGCCCGACAGGTCAGCGTCCCACCCACCGGGACCGGACGCAGAAACGAGGTCTTCATCTCGGCGTTGGAAGCCACCACCCGGCGTCCGTCGTCGTTGGCCTTGGTGATGACGGCCGATCCCATCGCCGAATCCGCCATGGCACCGAGGAAGCCACCCTGGATGATCCCGGCCGGGTTGGCCATCCGTTCGTCTGCAGGCATCACCCAGGTGGTCCGACCGGGTTCGGACTTGTCCGTACAGGTCATACCCAGCGTCAACTCACAGTTCGCCGGAACCTGGATTGACGGGGTGCTCATGGGGCGAATCTACCGCACTCCCGATTGACGACTTCGACCCGCGCGGTCGACCGGGTCCGGTTCACAGGGATTTCATGTACACCACGTGAGGGGTTCCATTGCCGATGCACCCGTACCGATAGGGTTGGCCCCATGGGTACCACTCTCTCCAACAGCGAACAACGTCGACTGGACGACCTTGCCGTGTCCGTCATCCGTGGTCTGGCCATGGATGCCCCCCGGGCCGCCAACTCCGGACATCCGGGAACCGCCATGGCGCTTGCTCCGCTGGCTCATGTCCTCTTCAACCGGGTGATGAACCACGACCCGTCAACGCCGGACTGGCCGGACCGGGACCGGTTCATCCTGTCGAACGGCCATGCCTCCATCCTGATCTACTCCATGCTCTACCTGAACGGCTACGGCCTCACCCTCGATGACATCAAGGCCTTCCGGACCTGGGGCAGCCTGACTCCGGGCCACCCCGAACGGCTCCACACGGTGGGCGTCGAGGCGACCACCGGACCGCTCGGTCAGGGGATCACCAACTCGGTCGGCATGGCCATTGCCGAGCGCATGTTGCGCAACAACTACTCCCCCGACGTATGCGACCACTACACCTACGTCCTCGCCGGGGACGGCTGTCTGGAGGAGGGCATCTCCCACGAAGCGGCCTCCCTGGCCGGCCACCTCGGACTCGGTCGCCTGATCGCCGTCTACGACGACAACCACATCTCGATCGACGGGCCGACCGAACTGGCCCTCTCCGACAATGCAGAAGAGCGGTTCTCGGCCTACGGCTGGAGCGTGGAGAACATTGGCGAGGTAGCCAACGATCTCGACGCCCTCGAGGCCGCCCTGCTGCGGGCCAAGGCGGTCGAGGACAAGCCGTCGCTCATCGTGCTGCGCAGCCACATCGGCTACCCGTCGCCCCATCTGACCGATACGGCCAAGGCGCATGGCGATCCGTTCTCGCTGGACGAGATCGCCGAGACCAAGGCCATCATGGGTATCCCGAACGAGCCGTTCTGGGTTCCCGACGAGGTGCTCGAGTACTGCCGGGAAGTGATCTCCCGGGGCCGGGCCACCCGCGGGGCCTGGGAGCAGCGTCTGGCGTCCTGGGATGGCGACAAGGCCCACTTCGAGGCGGCATTGGAAGGGCACGGACTTCCCGGTTGGGCCGACGGCCTCCCGGTCCTCGGCCCCGACGACGGTCCGATGGCGACCCGGGCCGCCATCAAGGTGGCCATTGACGCCTCGTCGGCCATGATCCCCGGCCTGACGCCGGGAAGTGCCGACCTCACCGGCAACACCGGCATGGCCATGGCCGGTTCCACCAACCAGGAACCGGAGACTCCGGGGGGACACCAGATCCACTACGGCATCCGCGAGCACGGCATGGGTGGCGTGATGACCGGGATGGCCGACCACGGTGGCGCCTTGCCGGTCGGCGGAACGTTCTTCGTCTTCAGCGACTACATGCGAGGTTCGGTCCGGGTGGCGGCCCTCTCCCGGGCGCACGTCATCTACTCGTGGACCCACGACTCCATCGGCCTGGGACAGGACGGACCAACCCACCAGCCCATCGAACAACTGGCCGCCATCCGGGCCATGCCCGGACTCCGGGTGATCCGGCCGGCCGATGCCAACGAGACCATCCAGGCCTGGAAGATCGCCGTCAACAGCGACGGACCGACCGCCATGATCCTGAGTCGTCAGGCGTTGCCCATCTACACCGAGACCGCCGAACGGGGAGCCGAGGGAACGCCCCGCGGTGGCTACGTCCTGCGGCCCGCCCCGACCTCCTCCCCGGACCTGGTCCTGATCGGCACCGGCTCCGAGGTGCAGCTGTGCCTTGGAGCTGCCGACGTACTCGCCGAGTCCGGCATCTCCGCCCAGGTCGTCTCCCTGCCGTGCTGGGAGCTGTTCGCCGAACAAAGTGCCGACTACCGGTCCAGCGTGATCCCGATGGACCTGCCCCGTCTGTCGGTGGAGGCCGCCAGCACCTTTGGCTGGGAGCGCTACGCCTCGGCCTCGGTGGGCATCGACCATTTCGGAGCCTCCGCCTCGGGCGAGGTCTGCATGGAGATGTTCGGCTTCACCGTCGACAACGTCGTGGAGCAGGCCAAGGCGCTCCTCATCGCCGGCTGACCCGACCTTCCACGTTCAACCCCCTTACCGACACCCCACCTCACCTCACCTCAAGGAGCACCATGACCATCCTGCAAGACCTCTTCGCCCAACAGGGACAGAGTCCCTGGCTCGACAACCTCCGCCGCGACTGGATCCAGGACGGCACCATGGCCGACTGGGTCACCAAGGGCATCCGGGGCGTCACGTCCAATCCCACCATCTTCGCCAAGGCCATCGAGGGCCAGGACACCTACGACGAGCAGTTCGCCTCGTTGATCACGTCCGGCACCGTCGAAGATGCGTACTGGACGCTTGTCGTCGACGACATCCAGGCCGCCTTGGAGATCCTGCGACCCGTCTTCGACGAGTCCAACGGAGCCGATGGTTTCGTCTCGGTGGAAGTTGCCCCCTCCCTCGCCCACGACACCGAGGGGACCACGGCCGCGGCCCGGGCGCTCCACATCCGGGTCGACCGGCCCAACGTTCTGATCAAGATCCCTGCCACCCAGGAGTGCATCCCCTCGATCAGGGAGATGATCAGCGAGGGCCGGAGCGTGAACGTCACGCTGATCTTCAGTGTCGAGCGTTACGCCGATGTCATCGAGGCCTACCTGTCGGGCCTCGAGGCGTACGCGGCGTCCGGCGCCAACGATCTCTCGAACGTCGACAGCGTGGCGTCGTTCTTCATCAGTCGGGTGGACACCGAGGTCGACAAGCGGATCGAGGCCGCAGCTGCCAATACGGCTGATCCCGATGCCCTGCTGGCCGCCCGTGGCCAGGCCGCCGTGGCCCAGGCCCGACTCGCCTACCAGCTGTTCCTCGAGAAGTTCTCCGGACCCCGGTGGGAGGCCCTGGCCGCCAAGGGAGCCCGGGTCCAGCGTCCGCTGTGGGCGTCGACCTCGACCAAGAACCCGGCCTATCCCGACCTGGCCTACGTCGACTCGTTGATCGGACCGAACACGGTCAACACCATGCCCGACGGCACGGTGGCGAACTTCCTTGACCACGGCACGGTCAGCCGCACCATCGACACCGGAATCGACGGAGCCAAGGCGCTCATGTCGCAACTCGCCGCCGCCGGCATCGACATGGAGGACGTGGCCGAAACGCTCGAGCGGGAAGGCGTGGCTTCGTTTGCTGCGTCGTTCGACGAACTCATGGAGATCCTGGCCGAAAAGGCCAGGAAACTTCAGGGGACCTGACCGTCCTGCCCCGAACCCGCCTCGGGCCAAGCCCGTTGACCGCCGGGGAGAGGATTCGGCCGGGCGACCATCTCCAGAGGAAAGACACGTGAACGTTTCGTCACAACACGCCGAAGAGCAGTTGTCACCATCACCACCGGTGGCGATGGTGATCTTCGGTGCATCAGGCGACCTCACGGCCCGGAAGATCCTCCCGGCCCTGGCCCACCTGGCCGAACGGGGCGTGCTCGACCAGGGCTTTTCCCTGATTGGGGTGGCCCGGACACCATGGAGCGATTCCGAGTTCCGCCAACAGGTCGCCCGGGCCACACCCGACGGAGGTGACAGATGGCGGGCCATTGTGGCCGAGGCCCGCTACGTCTCCGGGGACTACGGAGAGGACCGGACGTATCGGCGACTGGCCGAACTGCTCGAGGAATCGGACGAGAGCCGGAGTACGGCCGGCAACCGCCTGTTCTACCTGGCCACCATCCCCGGCCTCTTCGGCCGGATCGCCGGCGCCCTCTCCGACCATGGGTGCGCCCGTTCGGACGTGGAGGGAAGTTTCTCCCGCATCGTGATTGAGAAGCCGTTCGGCCGGGACCTGGCGAGCGCCCAGGAACTCGACCGGGAGATCCACCGGGCCTTCAACGAGGATCAGATCTACCGGATCGACCACTACATGGGCAAAGAGACGGTCCAGAACGTGTTGGCCCTGCGGTTTGCCAACGCAATCTTCGAACCGGTCTGGAACCGGCAGTACATCGAGGAGGTTCAGGTCACGGTGGCCGAGAACATCGGAGTGGAGCACCGCGGTGGCTTCTACGAACACGCCGGTGCCCTTCGGGACATGATCCAGAACCATGTCATGCAGGTATTGGCCCTGACCTTGATGGAGTCACCGACATCCACCGACGCCGACCGGGTCAGAGATGAAAAGGTCAAGCTGCTCCAGGCGATCGCCATCCCCACCCCGGACGAAGCGGTGGACCGCTCCGTGCGCGGCCAGTACGGACCCGGAGTCATCGACAGTCAACCGGTCGTCGGCTACCGCGAGGAAGAAGACGTGGCCCCGGACAGCCAGACCGAGACGTTTCTCGCCCTGCGCCTCAAGGTGGAGAACTGGCGGTGGGCCGGTGTCCCGATCTTCGTCCGCACCGGGAAACGGCTACCGGTCCGCATGACCGAAGTTGCGCTTACCTTCAAACCGGTGCCGTTTCTCCTCTTCAACGAGCGCACCAGTCGGGACCTGCGGCAAAACGTCCTCGTCCTGCGCATCCAGCCCGAGGAAGGCATCTCGCTCGAGTTCGGGGCCAAGGTGCCCGGTGAGAAGTTCCATCTGCGCTCGGTGGAGATGGATTTCTCCTACGCCAAGGAGTTCGCCGGTTCCCGGGCCGCCGGCGGCTACGAACGGTTGATCCACGATGCCATGGTGGGCGATGCCACGCTGTTCATCCGTTCCGACGAGGTGGAGCAGGCGTGGCGCATCGTCGACCCCTACCTCACGGCATGGTCCGAACCGGGTGGGGCACTCAGTTTCTACCCCGCCGGAAGCTGGGGTCCACACATGGCCGACCTGCTGATCGAACGCTCCGGTGGTGAATGGCGCAACCACGATCCGGCCACCTGAGCCACGGCTCCGACCCGTCGGGTGTTTCCCCGCTCTACCCTCGACCCGCCCCTACACTGACCCAAAGCGCGCACAAGGAGCACCATGTCCAGCACGTTCCGCCTCGTTGACTCGGTTCCGGAAGCATTCACCGAACTGGTGGCCACCCGACTCGGCCAACCCACCGGCACCTTTTCCCTGTTCCTGTCGGGCGGCTCACTCGCCGAACAGTGCTATGAGGCCCTCGCCCTCCGTCCGGATCTGGCCTGGGGAGCTGTCGACGTCTACATGGGCGACGAGCGATGCGTCCCGCCGTCCGACCCCGACAGCAACCATTCCATGGTGGTCCGCGCCCTGCTTGACCGGGTGCCGTCGGTGCACGGGGACTTTCCGATGTACCTCTCCGGGAGCCCAGAGGAGGCCGCCGCCACCTACCAGGAACTCCTGACGCCAATCGAGACCTTCGACCTGGTACACCTCGGCGTCGGAGACGATGGACACACCTGCTCGCTCTTCCCCGAATCGACGGCCCTCGAGGTGAGGGACCCGGCCACCCTGGTCGTCGCCAACACGGACCCGAGTGGCCACAACCCCCATGCCCGGCTCACCCTGACCTACCCGGCCCTCACCCGGTCACGCCTGGCGGTCTTCACCGTGTCGGGTGCCGGAAAAAACGAGGCGATGACCCGGATCTTCTCCGGCGAACCGCTGCCGGCGGCCCGGGTGGAGGCCGACGAGATCATCTGGCTCGTGGACCACGAGGCCGCGGCCGGCCTTGACCTCTCCCGCCCACCGCGATGACCCGGCGGTTGCGCCCAAAGGCTCCTCCACTAATGTTGGGCGGATGGTGAAGAACGGGGACACCACGTCCGTCGACGCCGAAGACGCCCGGTTGATCAACGCGCCGCTGGAACAGTTGCAGGAGGCAGCCCGGGCCATCCGGGATGCCCACCACGGCACCCGCATGACCTTCTCGCCCAAGGTCTTCATCCCGCTCACCATGCTGTGTCGCGACCGCTGTGGCTACTGCACCTTCGCCAAGGCCCCGGCCCGACTGGAATCCCCCTACCTGGACCTCGACGAGGTGGCCGCCATCGCCCGGGCTGGCCGGGACGCCGGATGCCACGAGGCGCTGCTCACCCTCGGCGAGGCACCCGAAGACCGGTATCCCGTAGCCCGAGGGTGGCTGGACGACCACGGCTACTCCTCCACCGTCGACTATCTGGTCGCCGCGGCCCAACGGGTCCTCGACGAGTCCGGCCTCCTTCCCCACGCCAACGCCGGCGCCCTGTCCCGGGACGAGTTGACCCGGCTCCGGTCGGTGACGGCCAGCCAGGGCATGATGATCGAATCGATCCGCGACGACCTCGATGCCCACCGGGGGGCGCCGGACAAGATTCCGGCGCGTCGGCTGGCCACCCTCGAAGCCGCCGGGGAAGCGGGGATCCCCTTCACCACCGGCCTTCTCGTCGGCATCGGCGACAACCGGGCCGACCGCATCGAAGCCCTTCGGGCCATCGCCGCCAGCCACCAGCGGCACGGTCATGTCCAGGAAGTGATCATCCAGAACTTCCTCCCCAAGTCGGGGACGGCCATGCACCGGGCCGAAGCCTGCCCGGAGGACGAGTTTCTCTGGACCATTGCCGTGGCCCGGCTGATCCTTCCTCCCGCTGTCCACCTGCAGGCTCCGCCCAACCTGTCCGATGACCTCGCTCCGCTGGTGGCCTCGGGTATCGACGACTGGGGCGGGGTCTCCCCGGTGACGGCCGACCACGTCAACCCCGAGCGGGCCTGGCCCGCACTGGCCGTTCTCCGGGAGGCCACCGAGCGGACGGGTCACACCCTCGCCCCCCGCCTCACCATCTACCCCGAGTTCGCCCTCGATCCCGGGCGATGGCTGGATCCGGCCCTGCGGTTCCCGGTGCTCGACGCGTCCGATGCCGAGGGACTCGGCCGTGATCACCCATGGTGCTCCGGCGGCGACGTGCCTCCACCGGTACTCGTCGACATTCCCGACAACCCCTGGCCGGTCGCCACGTCCCGGCCGGCGGGGGGTAGTGCCGTCAGTGAGGTGCTCGACGGCGTTCGTTCCGGCCAGGAAGTCGGCGAAGACGAGATCGTCACACTCTTCGGTGCCCGGGGCCCCGAAGTGCGGGCCGTGGCCGAAGTGGCCGACGAGCTCCGGCGGGACCTCGTTGGTGACGAGGTCACCTTCGTGATCAACCGGAACATCAACTACACCAACGTCTGCACCTTCAAGTGCAAGTTCTGCGCCTTCTCCAAGGGCCCCCTGTCGCTCAACCTCCGTGGCACCCCCTATCTGCTCGAGCTCGACGAGATCACCCACCGGGTGGCCGAAGCGGAGGCTCTCGGGGCCACCGAAGTGTGCCTGCAAGGCGGAATCCATCCGAAGTTCGACGGCGACTACTACCTCGACGTCATCCGGGCCGTCCGGGCGGCATCGGACAAGATCCACATCCACGGTTTCACCGCACTCGAGGTGACCGAAGGAGCCAAACGCCTCGGCATCGATCTCGCCGACTATCTGGTCATGCTGCGCGACGCCGGGCTGAAGACCATTCCCGGCACCGCCGCCGAGATTCTCGACGATCCGGTCCGGGCCATCATCTGCCCCGACAAGATCACGACCGACGAGTGGCTCGATGCCCACCGGACCGTCCACAAGGTCGGACTCCGCTCCAACGTCACCATCATGTTCGGCTCGGTGGAGCAGCCCGTCTCCTGGGCCCGTCACCTGCTGCGGACCCGCGAGCTCCAGAAGGAGACCGGCGGGTTCACCGAGTTCGTGCCGCTGCCGTTCGTGCACATGGCAACACCGATCTACCTGCAGAAACGGTCCCGCCGGGGGCCCACCTTCCGGGAAACGGTCCTGATGCACGCCATCGGCCGCATCGTCTACCGGAACACCATCAACAACATCCAGGTCTCGTGGGTGAAACTCGGCGCCGACGGCGTGCGGCAGTTGCTCAACTCGGGTGTCAACGACCTCGGAGGCACGCTGATGGACGAGAACATCTCCCGGGCGGCCGGCGCCAGCCACGGCCAGATGATGGACCGTGACGGCTTCGCCCGGATCGTCGAGCCTCTCGGGCGCACGCTCGTCCAGCGCACCACGCTCTACGGGCGCCCCGAACACGATCCGGTGTCGGCGACCACGGGTTCCTGAGCATGTCCGAAGCTCCCCGCACCGATGTCGGTGCGTCGGTGGACGCCCTTTTGGCCGATCCCGGCCTGTCCGCCGTCCAACGTCGTCTGTTCCGGTCCATGCTCGAGACCGTGGAGCAGATGCTCACCGACGGCACCGAAATCATCGACCTGAAGGTCGCCGACACGGCGCTCTCGGAGATGGCCGACGCCTTCCGCATGTTCCAGCCCTATCGAACCTGCAAGAAGGTCACCATCTTCGGATCGGCCCGGACCCAACCGCACCACCCGGACTACAACCAGGCCCGGGACTTCGCCGCCGTCATGGCCGATGCCGGCTGGATGGTGGTCACCGGTGCCGGACAGGGCATCATGGCTGCCGGAATGGAAGGCGCCGGTCGGGAGCAGTCGATCGGCGTGAACATCCGACTGCCCTTCGAGTCAGGCGCCAATCCGTTCATCGCCCAGGACCCGAAGTTGGTCGAGATGCGCTACTTCTTCACCCGCAAACTCATGCTCATCAAGGAGTCGGACGCCTTTGTCGCCCTGCCGGGCGGTTTCGGCACGCTGGATGAAGCGTTCGAACTGCTGACCTTGCTGCAGACCGGCAAGGCCGAACCGGCTCCGGTCGTCATGCTCGACACCCCCGGTGGCTCCTACTGGACGGGCTGGTCCCGCTTCCTCGCCGACAAGGTCGAGCCGCGCAATCTGGTCTCGCCCGAAGATGCCAGTTTCTACCGCGTGACCGATGACATTGAAGTGGCCGCCCAGGAGATCGAGCACTTCTACCGCAACTACCAGGGATGCCGGTGGGTCGGCGACCTGCTGGTGATGCGCCTCCGCCACGAGCCCGACGATGCCCAGTTGGCCGAGCTCAACGCCGGGTTCGCCGACCTGTTGGACCATGGTTCGATCCGGCGCACCAAACCGCTTGCCCCCGAGCGCCAAAGCGGACTCGATCTCAATCTGCCCCGAGTTGCCCTGCGGTTCAACCACCGGGACTACGGGCGGCTCCGTCAACTGATCAATGCCCTGAACGATCTTCCCCGTCTGGTCCGACCATGACAAAAGGCCCGCCCAGCACAGGCTGGACGGGCCTTCCGGCTTCGCCTTTTCGATGCACAGAGTCCCCGAAGGGACCCGGCATCAGCCGACCCGGGTCAGCGTGTTGCGGTCCGGGTGGGCAACCAGGTCGTCGAACTCCTTCATGCGGAGCATGGTCAGCTCGTCATACGACCAGGTGTTCTCCCCGATCTTGATGGTGACCTCGAACGAGACCGAACTGGCGTTGGCGCCGAGGTACTTGCCTTCGGCGATCGGGTAACGCTCGTCGCCCACGGCCGCCTTCATGGTGAACTCCTTGGCATCGGCCGAAGCGGTGCCACCGGCCAGCACGGCGATGCCGCGGGGGATCACAAAGGCCCGCAGCACTTCACCGGTCTCGCCGTCCCACAGCCAGTAGCCGACCTCGGTGTGGAACGGGTTCTCTTCGCCATCGCGCCACATGGCGGTCTTGTAGTCGAGCCCGTACAGGTGCTGGCGACCGCTGTCGACCGGGCCGAACGGCTTCATCGTCACCTTTTCCAGATACGGCGTGTCGCCGATCTCGCCGTCGGCGTGGTGGTACGAGGTGTCCATGCCGCCGGACCCTTCCCACTCACCGATCAGGCCTTCAAGGGGACCCCATTCACTGGACATAATGAAACACTTCCTTTGTTGGTAAACCTACGTGGATGACAACGTCATGCGTATTGTAGGGAGTCCCGGCCACTCGTGGTGCATTTCGCACCGCCCGAGCGCCAACGAGGACACCGTCGTCGTTCCGGACTGGCCCTTTGGCGTTGTTCAGGCCCCGTATTCGTCCGAAGACGGGACGGACTCGAGCAGGTGGACAGCCTTTTCCACCGACCGTCGGGCCCGGGTCAGCAGCTTCTCCTCGGCCAGCACACGAGGATCAGGGGAGCCGGTGCGTCGGGTCTCCGCCGCCGCCTCATAGAGCCGGTCGAGCGCCAACTGGCCGAGTTCTTCGGCCAGATCGGCCAGCCGGGAGGCCACGTCCGAACAGTCGGCCATGGCTCAGGCGCCCTGGGACGGATCGACCCGGAGCACCTCGAGTTCACCGTCGGCATACCGGGCCCGCAGCACCTTCTTGTCGAACTTTCCGACACTGGTCTTCGGCACTTCATCGATGATCGCCCACCGCTCGGGCAGCCACCACCGGGAGACCCGGCCGACCAGGAAGGCCATGACGTCCTCCACCGTGGTTTCGGTGCCCTCTTCCAGGACGAGTGCCACGAGTGGCCGCTCGCTCCACCGCTCGTCGGGAACGGCGATCACGGCTGCTTCCACGACGTCGGGATGGGCCATGACCTCGATCTCCAACTCCACCGAGGAGATCCACTCTCCGCCTGACTTGATGACGTCCTTGGTGCGGTCGCTGATCTGCATGAAGCCCCGAGCGTCCAGGGTGCCGATGTCGCCGGTCCGCAGCCAACCGTCGTGGAACCGGTCGGGGGCGGGATCGAGATAGTAGGAGCCGGTGATCCAGGGCCCCCGGACCTCGAACTCGCCGACACTCACCCCGTCGTTGGGCAGGATCGTGCCGTCATCGCCGCAGATCCTCACTTCCACGCCCGGGACGACCCGTCCGGTCCGGGACCGCCAGTCCATCTCCTCCTCCACGCTCGCCTGGCGGGGCGCCACGGCGAGGGCACAGAGGGGGCTGGTCTCGGTCATACCCCATCCCTGGACCATCCGGACGCCGAGCTCGTCCTGGAACTGCTCCATCAACTGCCGTGGCACCGCAGCACCGCCGGCGGTGATCATCCGCAGGGAGGAGAGGTCGGTTTCATTGGCCCGCAGGTAGCGCAGGAGGTCGCTCCAGATGGTCGGCACCCCGGCCGACACGGTCGGGCGCCACCGGCGGATCACTGCCGCCAGGGGGGCGGCCTGGAGGAACTGCTGGGGCATCAGGAGGTCGGCCCCGGTCATGAAACCGGCATACGGGGTCCCCCACGCATTGGCGTGGAACATCGGAACGATCGAAAGCACCCGGTCCATCTCGCCGATCCCGAGTGATCCTCCGGCCGTGACGGCCATCGAGTGCAGATAGGTCGAACGGTGGCTGTAGACGACGCCCTTGGGATTGCCCGTCGTGCCCGAGGTGTAACACATCGCGGCCGCCACGCGCTCATCGAGCTCCGGCCAGACAAAGCCGGGTTCCTCGGCGGCCAGCAGTTCTTCGTAGCGCAGTGCTCCGGCCACCTCGACCGTCTCCCCGGTGCCGTTGACGACGAGGTGTTCAACCGTCGGCATGCCCTCCAGCAAGGGTGCCAGGAGAGGGAGCAACGAGGCATCCACGATGATGACCTTGTCCTCGGCGTGGTTGACGATGTAGGTCAGCTGCTCCGGAAAGAGACGGACGTTCAACGTGTGGAGTACGGCACCCATGGCCGGAATGGCGAGATAGGCCTCGAGGTGGGTCTGGTTGTTCCAGAGGAAGGTGGCAACCCGGTCACCCTCACCGATCCCGAGGCGCCGCAGGGCGGCCGCCAGGCGCTCGGAACGTTCGGCCACGGTGGCAAACGACGCCGTGGTGACGTCGCCTTCGGCGTTCACGACCGTGAGTACTTCACTCTCGCCGTAGACCTGCTGGCCATGGCGGAGAATCCCGCTCACCAGAAGTGGTACGTCCTGCATTGTGCTGAGCATCGTGACTCCTCCCCCGCCGCCCACGGCGGACGCCTCACTTTACCGGCCCGCCACAATGGGAGACGTTGACGGGAAACAACAGCATGATCCGGCAAGGTGAACCGGCAAGGTGAAGCGAGCGGGTGAACCGGAGCCCGCGACCGGGCCGAACTGCGTTTCTGGTTCCCCGGCCGGTCGGGGTCCCCCGGCCCCGGTCATGCCCTTCACGCGGTTTGCCCTTGTCTCCGGGTTCCCGTCGTGGTGGAATCTCGCTGACCCGACAACGTCGGATGCCTCTGAGCCACCGCTCACCACGATCCTTCCCACCGGAGGTACCCCGTGCGACGGTTGCTCCTTCTCCTTGTCCCCCTGTTCCTGCTGCTTCTCCTGCTACCCCTGTTCGCTCTCGTGGCTGCCGGCTCGCCGGCCGGGGGCACGACGGCAACGCCGGGATCCCACGGTGCCACTCCGGTCATCCCCCCGTCGTGGCTGACCCTCTACCGGGAGGCGGCGGCCACCTGTCCGGGTCTCGACTGGTCGGTACTGGCCGCCATCGGCACGATCGAGTCCAACAGTGGCCAGTCGGGCGCACCGGGCGTGGCCCGTGGTCACAATCCCTATGGTGCCGAAGGTCCGATGCAGTTCGAACCGTCGACCTTCGCCGCCTTCGCCCGCACCGGTCCGGGCGGCGTTGCGCCACCCAACCCCTACGACCCGGTGGATGCCGTCTACTCGGCGGCCGCCATGTTGTGTGCCGACGGCGCAGGAGGGGCCGGCACCCTGGCCCGCGCCATCTGGTCCTACAACCACGCCCTGGCCTATGTCGAAGAAGTTTCGACCCTGGCCCTTGCCTTGGACAACAACGCCGCTCTGACCACCACCGTTGCCACCGTGCTCCTCTTCGCGGCGGCACGACTGGGTCTTCCCTACCGGTGGGGTGGCACCGGTCCCGGCGCCTACGACTGTTCGGGCCTGGTCCAGGCCGCGTTCCGCTCGGCCGGGGTGAACCTGCCCCGGGTCGCCCAGGACCAGTACGGCACCGGCCCCGCCGTACCCGGGTCCGCTGCCGTCGAACCCGGCGACCTGGTCTTCTTCGGCTCGGGAGCCGATGCGGTGGAGCACGTCGGCATCTACGCCGGATCGGGACTGATGATCGACGCTCCCCACACCGGTGCCGTGATTCGCTTTGATCCGGCGGGCGGTTCCGGCGTGGTTGGCGTCACCCGCCCGGCCTGAGAAGGGCGGGCCGGACAACAATGCACCCCGGGCTTTCCCGAGGGCATGTCGGTAGCCCCGGGGGTCAGCGCAGGGCCACCTGGCCGGGCACGATCGGGGCCGGCAGGGACGTCTGGCCCATGAGGTAGGTATCGACGGCCGCGGCGGCCGAGCGACCTTCGGCAATGGCCCAGACAATCAGACTCTGGCCCCGGGTCATGTCGCCACAGACGAAGACCCCCTCCACGTTGGTGGCCCAGTTCGACGATGCCTGCACGCTGCCCCGGGCATTGACCTCCAGAGAGAGTTCGGCCACCACGCCGTTCACCTCGGTACCGAGGAAGCCCATGGCCAGAAGAACCAGTTCACAGGGAAGTTCGAAATCGGTTCCGTCCACCGGATTGAAGGAAGGGCGGCCCTGTTCGTCGGTGACCAGTTCGACCTGTTGACCCCGCAACGCCTTCACCGCTCCGTGGTCGTCGCCCACGAACTCGGCCGTGGTGACCGAAAACAGCCGCTCGCCACCCTCTTCCAGCGCCGAGGAGACGCGGAGGATGGTGGGCCAGGTGGGCCACGGGTTGTCCATGTTCCTCGTGGACGGTGGCTCAGGCATGATCTCGAGCTGGTGGACCGAACGGGCCCCCTGACGGTGGGCGGTTCCGAGGCAGTCGGCTCCGGTGTCCCCACCACCGATGATGATCACGTGCTTGCCCTCGGCGGTGATCGGAGGAGTGGCCAGGGACCCTTCCTGCACCCGGTTTGACGGGCGTAGGTACTCCATCGCCCGGTGGATCCCCGAAAGCTCCCGGCCGGTGGCTGGGAGGTCACGGGGCCGGGTGGCACCACCGGCCAGCAGCACGGCGTCGTACTCGTCGACCAGTTGGCGGGCCGGGATGACCCTGGCCCCCTCGGCCACCGCATAGGCGGCCTCGTCGTCGTGGCCCCCGACTTCGACGCCGCAGCGGAACTCCACGCCTTCGGCTTCGAGCTGTTCGAGCCGCCGGTCGAGCACCGCCTTCTCCATTTTGAACTCGGGGATGCCGTAGCGCAGGAGGCCACCGGGCTGCTCGGCCCGCTCGTAGACGACCACGATGTGGCCGGCCCGCACCAGCTGCTGGGCCGCCGCCAGTCCCGACGGGCCCGATCCGACAATCGCCACCCGCTTGCCGGTGCCGACCGACGGCTCGACGGGACGGACCCAGCCTTCGGCAAATGCCCGCTCGGCGATCTCGTACTCGACCCGCTCGATGGCCACCGGATCGGAGTTGATACCGAGCACACACGCCCCCTCGCACGGGGCGGGGCAGAGCCGTCCGGTGATCTCGGGGAAGTTGTTGGTGGCGTGCAGACGCTCGGACGCCTCGGCCCAGTCGTCCCGGAATACGAGGTCGTTCCACTCGGGGATGAGGTTGCCCAGCGGACAGCCGTCATGGCAGAAGGGGATGCCGCAGTCCATGCACCGCGCCCCCTGCTCCCGGGCCGCTTCGACCGGGAAGGGTTCGTACACTTCCTTCCAGTCCCGCAGCCGCACCGGCACCGGCCGCCGGGGCGGCAGGGAACGCGGATACTTCAAAAAGCCGTTCACTTCACCCACGGGAAACCTCCATCACAGCTTCGTCAACATTGCGGCCTTCGGCCTCCGCCCGCTCGGTCGCCTCGAGGACCCGCCGGTAGTCCCGCGGCATCACGGTGACGAACTCCTCGATGGCTTCGGACCACCGGGCCAACAGGCGTTCGGCCACCGTCGACTGGGTCTCCAGCTGGTGGAGGGCCACCCGGTGGCGAAGCCAGTCGCGGTCGGCTGCCCGGACCGGAATCAGGTCGACCATCTCCGGGTTGTAGTGGCCCGAGAGCTCACCCCGGGGGTCATGGACGAACGCAATGCCACCGGACATCCCGGCGCCGAAGTTCCGTCCGGTCGGCCCGAGTACCACCACCCGTCCGCCGGTCATGTACTCGCATCCATGGTCACCCACGCCTTCGACCACGGCCACCGCGCCCGAGTTGCGGACACAGAACCGCTCGCCCACCTGGCCCCGCAGGAACACGTTGCCCGACGTCGCCCCGTAGAGGATGACGTTGCCGGCGATGATGTTCTCCTCGGCGGCAAAGGGGGCGTTCTCGGCCGGATGCACGATGATCTGGCCACCCGAGAGGCCCTTGCCGAGATAGTCGTTGGTGTCACCAATGAGCCGGAGCGTCACGCCCCGGGGCAGGAAGGCCCCGAAACTCTGACCGGCCGAGCCCCGGAAGGTCAGGTCGATGGTGCCATCGGGCAGGCCCGCCCCCCCGTGGCGACGGGTGATTTCGTAGCCGAGCAGGGTTCCCACGGTGCGGTCCACGTTGGTGATGCCGAGTTCGAGCGAGACCTCGCGGCCCTCGTCGATGGCCGGACGGCATGCCTCCAGAAAGGCATGGTCGAGGGCCTTGTCGAGTCCGTGGTCCTGTGTCGTCCGATGGGACCTCGGCGCCCCTTCGCGACCCTCGGGAGCAGCCAGGATCGGTGACAGATCGAGACCGGACGCCTTCCAGTGGTCGACGGCCGAACTGGTGTCGAGCAACTCGACCCGGCCGATCGCCTCCTCCAACGACCGAAGACCGAGGGCGGCCAGATACTCCCGGACCTCCTCGGCGATGTACTCGAAGAAGGTCTCCACGAACTCGGGCGTGCCGGTGTAGCGCTCCCGCAAAGCCGGGTTCTGGGTGGCGATGCCGACCGGGCAGGTGTCGAGGTGACAGACCCGCATCATGATGCAGCCGGACACGACGAGGGGTGCGGTGGCGAAGCCAAACTCCTCACCACCGAGCAGGGCGCCGACGATGACGTCCCGACCGGTCTTCATCTGGCCGTCCACCTGGACGACAATGCGGTCCCGGAGATCGTTCGCCATCAGCGTCTGCTGGGTCTCGGCCAGACCGAGCTCCCACGGGATTCCGGCGTGCTTCTGCGAGGTGAGCGGCGTGGCGCCGGTACCTCCGTCGTGCCCGGAGATGAGCACCACGTCCGAGTGGGCCTTGGCCACGCCGGCCGCCACGGTGCCCACCCCCACTTCGGCGACGAGTTTCACATGGATCCGGGCCTCCGGATTGGCCGACTTCAGGTCATGGATCAGCTGCGCAATGTCCTCGATCGAGTAGATGTCGTGGTGGGGCGGCGGAGAGATCAGTCCCACCCCCGGCGTGGAGTAGCGGGTCTTGGCGATCCACGGATAGACCTTGTGACCGGGAAGCTGGCCGCCCTCGCCGGGCTTGGCCCCCTGGGCGATCTTGATCTGGATGTCGTCGGCGTTGACGAGGTACTCCGAGGTGACGCCGAACCGGCCGGACGCCACCTGCTTGATGGCGCTGCGGCGCAGGTCGCCGTTGGCATCGGGCACGAAGCGTTCCACGTCCTCGCCGCCCTCACCGGTGTTGGACTTGCCGCCGAGACGGTTCATGGCGATGGCCAGGGTCTCATGGGCCTCGGCCGAGATCGAACCGTAGGACATCGCACCCGTGGAGAACCGGGCCAGGATGGCCGACACCGGTTCGACTTCCTCCAGCGGAACCGGAGGCAGGACGCCGGTTCGCAGCTGCATCAGTCCCCGGAGGGTGGCCAGTTCCTCCGACTGGTCGTCCACCGCCTGGGAGTACTCCTTGAAGATGCCGTAACGCTTGGACCGGGTGGCGTGTTGCAGCTTGAACACGGTCTTCGGGTTGAACAGGTGGATCTCCCCTTCCCGGCGCCACTGGTACTCACCGCCCACCTCACGCTCCCGGTGGGCCCGCTCGCTGGGTCGGGCCTCGTAGGCCCGCTGGTGGCGCATGACCACCTCGGCCGCCAGCACGTCGAGATTCACCCCGCCGATACGCGACACGGTGCCGGTGAAGTACTCGTCGATCACCTCGGGGGCGATGCCCACCGCCTCGAAGACCTGGGCGCCGGTGTACGAGGCCACCGTCGAGATGCCCATCTTGGACATCACCTTGATGATGCCCTTCGAAGCGGCCTTCACGTAGTTGCGGATGGCCTGACGGGGCGTCACCCCGGTCAGCATGCCCGAAGCGATCATGTCCTCGATGGTCTCGAAAGCCAGATAGGGGTTGATGGCCGCTGCGCCGTAGCCCTTGAGGAGGGCCATATGGTGCACTTCCCGGGCATCTCCGGTCTCCACCACCAGTCCGACCCGGGTTCGGGCCTTGGTTCGCACGAGGTGATGGTGCACGGCGCTCACGAGCAGCAAGGACGGGATCGGGGCGAGGGTGGCCGTGGAGTTGCGGTCGGACAGGACGATGACGTCAGCTCCGGACTCCACCGCGGCGAGCACCTGGGCCCGAACGTCCTCGATGGCCGACCGGAGGGCTTCTCCCCCGCCCGCCGCCTCGAACAGGCCGTCGATGGCAAAGGCCCGGAACCCGGGCGTGGCGCCGTCCTCGTTGATGTAGAGCAGCTTGGCGAGATCGTCGTTGTCGATGACCGGCATCGGCAGGACGACCTGTCGACACGACTCCGGGGTCGGCTCCAACAGGTTGGCTTCGGGCCCCACCGTGCACAGAAGCGAGGTCACCATCTCCTCGCGGATGGCATCGAGTGGCGGGTTGGTCACCTGGGCGAACAGTTGGGCGAAGTAGTCAAAGAGGAGGCGGGGCCGCTCCGAGATGGCGGCAATGGCGGTGTCGGTGCCCATCGATCCGATCGGCTCGGCCCCGGTCTTGGCCATGGGGGCCAGAATCAGCCGCAGCTCTTCGTTGGTGTAGCCGAAGGTGCGCTGGCTGCCGATGACCGAAGCGTGCTGGGGGGTGAGCATCGTGCGCCGGGGCAGGTCCTCCAGGCGGATCTGGTACTCCTCCAGCCACGCTTCATATGGCTCGGCCGCGGCCAGTTCGGCCTTGATCTCGTCATCGTCGATAATCCGGCCCGCCGCCGTGTCGACCAGGAACATCTTCCCCGGCTGGAGCCTCCCTTTGCGCACCACCGAGGACGTGGGCACGTCGAGGACCCCCACCTCGCTGGCCAACACCACGAGTCCGTCCTCCATGACCCAGTAGCGGGCCGGGCGCAGACCGTTGCGGTCGAGCACGGCCCCGATCACGGTTCCGTCGGTGAAACAGACCGCCGCCGGCCCGTCCCACGGCTCCATCATGGCCGAGTGGTACTCGTAGAACGCCCGGCGGGCCGGATCCATGCCGGTGTGGTTCTCCCAGGCCTCGGGGATCATCATCAGGACGGCGTGCGGGAGGGACCGGCCACCGAGATGGAGCAGTTCGAGCACCTCGTCGAAGGAGGCGGAGTCGCTGGCCCCGGGGGTCACCACCGGGAAGGCCCGCTCCAGGTGTGGAATGAGGTCGGTGGCACACAGGGCTTCCCTGGCCTCCATCCAGTTCCGGTTGCCCGCCACCGTGTTGATCTCGCCGTTGTGGGCGAGATACCGGTACGGATGGGCCAGCGGCCATGACGGGAAGGTGTTGGTGGAAAAGCGCGAGTGCACCAGCGCCAGTCCACTCGTGAACCGCTCGTCGGAGAGGTCCGGGAAGTACTGCGCCAACTGTTCGGTGGTGAGCATGCCCTTGTAGAGCAGCGTCCGGGACGAGAGCGAGGCGAAATAGCAGTCATCCACGGTGTGTTCGGCCCGCTTGCGCAGGACAAAGGCCTGCCGGTCGATCATGAGTGACACGTCGGCCTGACCCAGTCCGGCCATCACATTGGGGTCGCGGGGCGCCACGAAGAGCTGGTGCATCGAGGGCTGGGCTTCCCGGGCGATGGATCCAAGGGCCGAGTCGTCGACCGGGACCTCCCGCCAACCGAGAACCTCGAGGTCTTCTTCGGTCGCCAGGTCTTCGATGGCCGACCGGGCCGAGGCGGCCACATCGGGATCGGGAGAAAGAAAGGCGATGCCCACCGCGTAGTGGCCCGGATCGGGCAGGACAAAGCTGCACTGGGCCGTCAGAAACTCGTGCGGAATCTGGGTCAGGATCCCGGCGCCGTCGCCACTGTCTTCCTGACTGCCGGTCGCCCCCCGGTGGGCCAGGTGTTCGAGGGCTTCGACGGCCTGTTCGACCAGGCGGTGGCTCGGCCGGCCCTGAAGGTCGGCCACGAAGGCCACGCCACAGGCATCGTGCTCAAAGCGGGGGTCGTAGAGGCCGGCCACCGGAGGCGCCGGGACCCTTCGTGCCGTCCGACCCGGAGTCACCGGGGTGGGCTGGGCCGCGTGGTCGTGAAAACAGTTGTTGCTCATGCAGTCGCTCCGACGTCGGATGGTTGAGAAATACCGCCCGGGACGACAGTGGCCCATGCGAGAGCAGAATCATACATGCGCGCCAGCAGGAAAATCCACGCCCGGTTCCCCCGCCCGGGCAGGGCTTCTACGATGCTGACATGGTTGAACCCGGCCCATTCGACGTTGCCGTCATCGGCGGTGGTGTCATCGGCCTGTCGTGCGCCTGGCGCCTGGCGGAGACCGCACGGAGTGTGGTCCTTCTCGCCTCGGACCAGTTTCCTCCGGCCACGTCGGCAGCCGCCGGGATGTTGGCGCCGGTGGCCGAAGCCCATTTCGGCGAGGAGCGTCTGGCCCGCCTGAACTCGTTGGCCGCCCTTCGTTGGCCGGCGTTTGCCGCCGAGATCGAGGCAGCATCGGGCCGGGACGTCGGCTACCTCCGGAGCGGATCCCTCATGGTCGCCCTCGACCCTTCGGACCGCCGCCAACTCGACGTGGTCCACGCCTTTCAACGTGAACTCGGACTCGAATCCTTCGAACTCGGCCCATCGGCCTGTCGGGCGAAAGAGCCGCTTTTGACCCCGGGCATGAACGGCGGTCTCGACCTGCCCGGCGACCACCAGGTCGACAACCGGCTCCTGCTGGAGGCCCTCTGGACGGCGGTTGCCCGGGCCGGGGTGAACGTCGTCCACGGCGAAGCGGGACCGCTGGTCAACGACCAGGGCGTGGTGACCGGGGTTCATCTCGCCTCGGGCCGGATCCTCCCGGCCAACGTCGTGGTGATGGCCGCCGGGGCCGCCTCGGGCCGGATGGCGGCCGATGCCGCCGCTCCCCCGGTTCGTCCGGTGAAAGGCCTCACCATCCGTTTGACGGCGCCGAGCGGTGCCCCCCGGATGCAACGCATCGTCCGGGGCCTCGTCCATGGCCGGAGTTGCTACCTGGTGCCGCGTCAGGATGGATCGGTGGTGCTCGGCGCCACCGTCGAGGAGAAGGGTTTCGACCTCGCCGTCCAGTTCGGGCCGGTCCACGACCTGATGGAAGACGCCCGGCGGCTGCTGCCCACCCTGGGTGAGTACACCCTCGACGACATTGCGGTGGGACTCCGCCCGGGCACCCCGGACAACGGACCGATCGTCGGTTGGTCGCCGGTCCCGGGCCTGCTGTGGGCCACCGGCCACTACCGGAACGGCATCCTGCTCGCCCCGGTGACGGCCGACGAGGTCGTCTCGCTGCTTGACCACCACCCGGGCGATCAAGCAGGGGGCGACCCGGACCGATCACCTTTCGCCGACTTCCGGCCCGACCGGTTTGTTGCCCGGAGGTCGTGATGGCCGGTGCTGAAGGAACAGGACAGTCGGTGTTGACGGTCAACGGTCAGCCGTGGAACGGGCCCGTCCCCATCACGGCGGCCGATCTGGTGGCAAGTGTCTGTCCGTCTCCCCGGGGTATCGCCGTGGCGTGTGACCGGGAAGTCATACCCCGCTCCCTGTGGGCGACCACCGTGTTTCATCCCGGCCAGGTGATCGAAGTGGTGTCGGCCGCCGCTGGCGGCTGATCCCGGCGGTACCCTCTAGTCGTGGACGACGCCCGAGGAAGTTCCGAACACGACGTCTTGGATCGTGTCTCCGACCCGGAAGACACCGATGCCCTCGTGATCGCCGGGACCACGCTGTCCTCCCGGCTCATCATGGGAACCGGCGGCATGGCCAGCCCCGAGTCCCTGCGTCAGGCGCTCGAGGCCTCGGGCACCTCACTCGCCACCGTGGCCGTCCGGCGGATCGACCCGACCATGCGCCACTCGCTGATCGACATCCTGGACGAACTCTCGATCTCCGTTCTGCCCAACACGGCTGGTTGCTACACGGCCGCCGAGGCGCTGCTCACCGCCCGTCTGGCCCGGGAGGCGTTTGAGACCAACTGGGTCAAGCTCGAGGTGATTGCCGACGACCAGACCCTCCTGCCGGACTCACTCGAACTGCTGAGCGCCGCCGAAGCGCTGGTGGCGGACGGATTCACCGTGCTCCCCTACTGCAGCGACGACCCCACCGTGGCCCGCCGGCTGGCCCAGGCCGGGTGCGCCGCGGTGATGCCTCTCGGTTCTCCCATCGGCAGTGGCCAGGGCATCCTGAATCCCCACAACATCGCCCTGATCGCCGCCGAGAGTCCGGTGCCCGTCATCCTCGACGCCGGCATCGGCACGGCGTCGGACGCCGCCCGGGCGCTCGAACTCGGCTGCTCGGCCGTGCTCGTGGCTTCGGCCGTAACCCGGGCCCGCCACCCCGGGCGCATGGCCATGGCCATGCGGCACGCCGTCGAAGCCGGCCGCCTGGCTTACCGGGCCGGCCGCATTCCCCGACGGGACCAGGCCGAGGCATCGAGCGCCTTCGACGGACTGGTGACCACGTGAGCCCAGCCGATACGCCTGCCGTCGCCCTCACCATCGCCGGCTCGGACTCGGGAGCCGGGGCCGGCCTTCAGGCCGACCTGAAAGCGATGGCCGCCGCCGGAGTTTTCGGCACCACCGTGGTGACCGCCGTGACGGCCCAGAACACGAAGGCCGTCACCGCCGTGCATCCGGTTCCCCTGGAGGTGATCGACGCGCAGCTCGACGCCATCTTCGACGATTTCGCCGTGGGTGCCACCAAGACCGGCCTGCTGGGCCGGGTCGAGGTCATCGAACTGGTCGCCCGACGGGCCGAGCGGGGTGACTTCACCAACCTCGTCGTTGACCCCGTCGCCGTGGCCTCATCTGGCGCCCTGTTTCTCGACGAGCGCGGTCTCGATGCCTACCGGGAGAAGCTGCTGCCCCAGGCCTTGCTGGTCACTCCGAACCTGTGGGAAGCCTCGATCCTGAGCGGCACACCGGTCGAGGAACTCGACAGTCCGGATGCCATGGTGGAGGTGGCCCGGGCCATCCGTGGATTCGGATCGACCTGGGTACTCGTGAAGGGTGGACACCTCCCCGGAGTCGACCGGCACCGGCCGGGCGTGGCCCCCGATGACGTGCGTGATGTGCTCGTCGGGCCCGGGGTGACCGAGCTGCTCGACGCCTCGTGGATCGACACCCGCAACAACCACGGCACGGGATGTTCGCTGGCGGCCTCGACGGCCGCCCATCTCGCCCTCGGCCATGACGTGCCGGTCGCCGTGCGCCGGGCCAAGCAGTTCGTCCACCGGGCCCTTCTGGGCGCCCGGGACTGGTCGCTGGGCGTCGGGCACGGCCCACTGGATCCGTTCGGGTGGGGGAACGGACCGGACGGGTCTTCGGTCCTTGATGACTAGCGTGAAACCATGAAGCGCGCTCCGTCAAGGAAACTCGCCCAGGCCGTGGCGTTGGGTCGCATCGGAATCGGCACCTTCGCCGTCCTGGCCCCGGGTCCGGCTACCCGACCCTGGATCGGCCCGGTGGCCAACCGATCCGACGTCCAACTGCTCGCCCGGGTCACCGGAGGCCGGGATCTGG
Organism: uncultured Acidimicrobiaceae bacterium; assembly: GCA_903894295.1. Classification (GTDB taxonomy): domain Bacteria; phylum Actinomycetota; class Acidimicrobiia; order Acidimicrobiales; family RAAP-2; genus Bog-756. Next base: position 6,004 of record CAITPI010000049.1, on the reverse strand, counting down.
CACTCGGCATCGGTTCGTTGGTGGCCCTCGTGAACGAAACCTCGGACGCCAGGGCCTGGGTTCTCGCCAGCGGCGGTGCCGACCTGGTCGACATGGTGGCCACCCTGGCCTACTTCTCCCGGCTGCCTCGTTGGACCCGTTGGGGCATCCTCGCCTCCACCTTCGGCGCGGCCGCCTGCTCCCTGGTGGCGGCGTCCGGCCTCGGGGACACGAAACACCCGTCCACCGACCCGTCTTCGACCATCGGATAGCCACCGGTCATGGACAAGTCGTCAGAACCCACCCTGGAGGCGAACCCGGCGCGGAGAGACCAGGCGGAGGGGAGTTCCCTGGCCACCGGCGAACCGGAATCGGGCCCGTGGCCCGGTGAGGACGACGGTCCGGTCTTCCAAAGCGTCCCGACCAGGAAACTGGCGCTCGTCGTACTCGGCATCGCCCTGGCCATCGTGGTGCTCGGCGTCCTCGGCTCGATCGTGACGTCCTCGTCCGGTCCGCCGACCATCCCGGCCAGCATCCGGCTGCCCGATGGCAGCACGGTGGCCCTGACGCCGGCCACCAAGGCCCTCGCCGGTCTGGTCGGGAACGGCAACCCACCCTCGGACATCCTGGGCAATCTGGCCGTTCCGGCCGACTCACACGTGGTGCGCATCGCCGCCTCGATGGGTCAGGTCTCCCAGTACGACGAGACAGCGTTTCTCACCTCGCCGATCAACGGCAGTCAACTGCTGGCCACCTACCGGAGGCTTCTCCCCCAACTGGGATGGTCGGTCCTCTACCGGGGAAGCGCCCCCCAGAACGCCGGGGGGACCGAACTGCTGGCCAAACGGGGCAGCAGCGACTCCTACTACTGGGAAGTCGGCCTCGTGACCAGTCCCACCCTGTCGTCCGGACTGACTCCGTTCTCGCTCGAACTCTTCCAACTCCCCGACCAGAACTGAGCCGGTCCGGTCGAACTCCCCGGCCCCCCACCGGAGGTGGCCGGCGAGGATGAACGCCCGAGCAGCCACGTCCAGAGGAAGAGGTTGATGGGATAGAGGAGATAGCCCACCCGGGTGGCCGGAGCGAGCAGGATGGCGATCAGCATGACCCAACCGGTGAGCCAGGCCAACTGGGCCGGCGTGCGGGGCGGTCGCTTCACCAGTCGCCAGAGGAGGGCGGCCCCTCCCATAAGCACCAGGGCCACAACGTAGGCCTGGTGCAGCTGCGGGAAGAAGGCAACGAACTCATGACCGGGCAGGGCACTCGCCGCCGGTGACGCCACCCCGGCCAGGCCCAGCGGGAAGCGCACCACGTTGTCGACAAAGGCAGCCGGATTGTGCAGCGCGAACGGAACCACGGTGGGCACCACGACGACCAACACGCCGGCCAGATACGTGAGGCGGGCCCGAACGGCCCGGTCGGCCACCGCTCCGGCCTCCACGAGGGCAAACAGGGCCAGAGGCCAGGCCGTGAACTTGAACGATGACGCCACACCGAGAGCCAGTCCGGCCCAGAACGGCCGGCGTCGTTGCAGGGCCACCAGCCCGAGAAGCATCATGGCGGCCACCGGGAGGTCGTCGCCTCCGGTGGCCAATGGCAACGCTCCACTCGGCAGGACCAGCAGGGCCTGCACCACCCGGGTTCTGGCGTCACCCGAGGTCCCGAGCCACCACAGGGCAGCCAGACTCACCCCGGCCGTGAACAGCAGGAACTCGATGCGGGCGTCAGCCAGCGCCTCGGGCACTCCGGTGCCACTGACCAGACCGAAGACGGCCATGCCCGGCAGGTAGGGGTAGTAGAGCTCGTAGACGGGAAGCGCATCCTGGTGGATGAGGATGTGGCCGTGGCGGTCGATCAACCGGTAGGGATCGTGCCCGGTGGCCGCCAGGGATCCGGCCCGCTCCACCACCACCACCTCGGGTTGGGTGTGGAGGGCCGGCTGTCCCTCGCTCCGCCAGACGACCTCCAGGGTGAGCGGCATGACCGTCGCACCGAACAACACAATCAACAAGGCGGCGATCCGGCCTGCCCGGAGCACCTGTGGCGATCCGGCCCGCCCGGACCGTCCCCACCACAGGAAGGTCACAGTGAGCGTGCCGACGGCGTAGGGCACCACGGCCAACTGCCCCCACTGGCGATAAAGCGGGATACTGACCACCAGGGCAGTCACCAGGGCGAAGCCGGTGGAGCAGCCATAGAGGACGGCATCCCGGCCGACCGGCGGAAGGGACCGGAGCCAGCGCACACCACGCCAGGCCGAAACCCTGGACATTGCGGACGGCCTCGCCGGAGATACCGACGGACCGGAGGCAGGGGCGTTCAGGGAAGGCACGAGCACCCCAGGGAACCCGATTCGGGACAGGAGTTGATGGCGTGGGTGGCGACACCGGGGACCGGAGGGCCCTCCGGTCTTCCTTCGCTCCTGGATCCACCTCCGGTCGTTTTCACCCGAACAGCGTCCGATAGAACGAAAGTTCGGCCTCGAGCGCCTGGACGAGGTGGTCGGGCTGACGAAACCCGTGGCCTTCGCCGGGGAGGACGAGCAGCTCGCAATCCACACCGGCCGCCCGGGCGGCGGCGGCCATGGCTTCGGCCTGGCTGAGGGGGACGACGGCATCCTGGTCGCCCTGGATGAGCAACAGGTCACCCTGGAACCGGTCGGCATGACGGGCCGGCGAACGCTCCCGGTAGCGGTCCTTCGCCTCGGGCCACGGGCCGATCAGGGTGTCGCAGTAGTGGGCTTCGAAGTCATGGGTGTCGGCGACCAGCGCCTCGAGGTCGGTCACGCCATACCAGGCGACGCCACCGAGAAACGTCGTTCCGCTCTGGAGGGCGGCGAGGGCCGTCATGCCACCCGAACTCGTCCCGCGGATCGCCATCCGCCGACCATCGACGAGGCCGGCTTCGGCCAACGCCTCGGCGTAGGCGATGCAGTCCTCCACGTCGGCCACCCCCCACTGGCCGTTCAGAAGTTGGCGGTAGGCCCGACCGTGCCCGGCACTCCCCCGGTAGTCCACCAGGGCCACCGCCAGCCCGGCCTGGACAAAGAACTGCGGGGTGAGGTCGAGACCGGGCTCGACCGAGGCCGTCGGACCACCGTGGCAGAACACGACCAGCGGAGGCGGTCCGTCGGCTGTCTCCTCCGGCCGGCCGAGCAGCCCGGGAATGTCGCCGTGGGGCGTGGTCATCGTGATCGGCTCGAACGTCCGGGCGACGACTCCGGCCCGGGTCAACGGTCCTGGTGGGGTGATCACGGCGCTCGGCCGATCGTCCGCCCACAGCACCACCGCCTGGGCCTCGTCGGCCGTGTGGCCACACAGGGCCACCTGCCCCGTCTCGGCGGAACTGGCCACGGCGTAAATCGAAAGACACGGTTGGGCCAGCACCGTGACGCTCCAGCCGGAACCTTCGGGACCGAGCGGGCCGGGATCGAGCCGGACCAGCTGGTCCCGTCCCTCCACCCTCCGGCGCGCCACCAGGGAGCCATCCGGGCGCTCGACGACCGTGCACTGGCCAAGTACCCAGTCCGGCTCCTGGTAGTCGGCCGTGCCGTCGACCAGTCCCACCGGGCTTCCGACCGAAGGGACGCCCTCGACTCCGCCCGAGGAGATCCGCACCCTCCGGGGTTCCCACCAACCCGATTCGTCGGACAGGTAGACCAGTCCACCATCGGCCATGAAGGTCGGCTGGCCCACCGAGACGTCCCCGTCGGGGGTGACCGCCCTGAGTTCGCCGATCACCGGACAGGCGCCCGACTCGTCCCAGGTCGCCACCCAGAGCCGGGAGCGTTCCCATGGCATCGACGGATGGTGCCACTGCTTGACGACCAACCAGCTACCCGACGGGTCCACCCGGGGTGCGGCCACAAAGCCACCCTGGTCCACCAGGCGGACCGACTCTCCGCTTCCGTCGGTCCTGGTGGCGACCACCCGGTGGAGAACTGCACCATCGTGGTGTTCCTCCTCCACCGAAAGCACCCATCGACCCGATGGCACGAGAAAACTGTCGGCGTGGCGGGTGGACCGTCCGTTGGCGAAGGTCAGTTGCCGGGGTTCGGACCCGGGTTCGTCGGCCGAGCTGGTGTGGATCTGCTGATCCGCCTGGTCGACGTAGTACAGCTGGCGATTGCGCACCAGCAACGAGGCGCCGCCATACTCGTGCACCCCAGAGCGCACTCCGACCCCGTCCGGTGAGCACACCTCCGGGTCGGCCGGGAGCGTACGAAGTTCCGCCACCCCGCCGGCGGCGGGTGCCACCACACCGGGGAACGTCCGCACCGCCACGGTTCGGCCACCGAGTTCGGGACGGCTTTCCACCCAGTAGAGGGTGTCCCCGTCGAACTGGAGATCGGAGCGGGAGACCTTGCCGGCCGCCACCTCCCGTGCTCCCAGCCGCGTCGTCTGACCCACGCCCCCTCCCTTCCATGCTCCGGTGCCGCTTGCCGACTCTGTACGGTAGCGGCATGGACGAGCCATCAACGAGAACCCCGCCCGCATCGGCCACCTCGGCGACCATCGGGGCTTTCCCGGCCCTCCTCGTCACCCGGGCCGACAACCCGGAAGACCCCGGTCGGGTGGAGCTCGCCACGCTGACCATGGACGACCTTCCGGCCGGTGAGGTCGTGGTCAAGGTGGCATGGTCCTCGGTCAACTACAAGGACGGCATGGTGACCACGGCGGGCAACCGGGTGGCCCGCATCTCCCCGTTGGTGCCCGGGGTCGACCTCGTCGGCACCGTGGTGGCCACGACCTCCCCCGACGTTGCCTGTGGCGCCGAGGTCATCGTCCACGCCCACGATCTCGGCGTGGCCCACCACGGAGGTTTTGCCCACTACGCCCGCGTGCCGGCCGATTGGGTGGTCCCGCTTCCGGCCGGCCTGAGCGCCCGGGACGCAGCGGCGCTTGGCACCGCCGGCTTCACGGCCGCCCTGTCCTTGCGGGAACTCGAGCAATCCGGACTCACGCCCGATGCCGGCGAGGTTCTCGTGACCGGCGCCTCCGGAGGACTGGGAGGCATGGCGGTCGCCCTGCTGGCCCACCGGGGCTATGAGGTAACGGCCAGCACCGGACGCATGGAGGAGGAGTCCTACCTGCGGGCCCTTGGCGCCCGGCGGGTCATCCACCGGGACGAGGTCATCGACACCGGGCCCCGCACCCTCGGCCCGGAACGTTGGGCCGGCGCCATCGACTGCGTCGGAGGGTCCACCCTGGCTGCCATCCTGCGGACGTTGAACTACGGAGCGGCCGTGGCCGCCAGCGGTCTGACGGGAGGAAGCACGTTCGAGACCACGGTGTACCCGTTCATCGTGCGGGCCGTCCGACTGATCGGCATCGACGCCGTGGAAACCCCGGCCGCCCTGCGGGCCGACGTGTGGAACGAACTCGGAGCGTCATTTCCGACCGCCACCCTGGGCCTGTTGACCGCCGACGAGGTCGAACTCGATGCACTCCCGGGAACGCTACAGGCCATTCTGGCCGGACAGATCCGGGGCCGGACCATGGTCCGGCTCCAGCCCTGAGCCACCGGCAACCAGGAGACCCAAGAAGGCGACCGGCCCGGGGACAGATCCCTAGGGCGAGAAGTCCTCGGGCCGGATCGAGTCGAGGAAACTGCGGAACTCCCCAACGATCTCCTCGGGATTGACGACCCCATCGTCGTCGTCTTCGTCCTCGTCATCCTCTTCGTCTTCATCCACGGCCAGGATGATGCCTTCGTCCTCCATCAGGTCGTCGGCGACGAACAAGGGAACATCGGCCCGCACCGCCACCGCCACTGCGTCCGAAGGACGGGACGAGACCCTCGGAATCTGAGGCCAACAAGGGACCTCCAGACGTGCATGTGCGGAGATGCAGTGCCATACGCCGATGATCTCCCTCCCTCCCTCTCTCTCTCTCTCGCGACAGCGCGGAGTACAAGGCCAACCTCAACTTCCCCTAGTGCCCTAGGGACCCCCAGACGTGCATATGCGGAGTTGCAGTGCCATACGCCGATGATCTCTTGCCCTCCCTCCGTCTCTCTCTCGCGC